>QBWA01000001.1 GCA_003283745.1 Prochlorococcus sp. AG-315-B03
CCTCTCTTATTCCAATAAGCAGGTGACTGGCAAAATTGATAAAGAAAGAAAAGCGTGGGCTGATAGAACGAAAGTTTTAGATGAGGAACAAAGAGAAGCTTCTTATAAAGGTTCAGCAGAAAGAAGATTGTCTGTTGAGTCAAGAAAAGATTGGAAAGCATATCTCAAGAAAGCGTCAATCACCTATTCCGGTAATCAGGAGATTATTGATGAGATCACAAGGATTAAAGATATTGTTGACTACAGCTCTTACTTCAGGAAGGAGTTATCAGTTTCTGCTTTGTCTGAAATTCAGTCGGGGATAGACGAACAACAGATAGTGGCAATATTAAAAGAGATAGGATGAATGAATTAAAGATAAAAAATTATGGGAAATGCCCTTTTTGTGGTTCACCTCAAACTAAAAAAGTAAATGATACTGAATATTTATGTGAGTATTGTGGAAAGGTTAGTGTAATAGATAAACAAACAAAAAGTTTATTTATAAAAAAGGATATTAAAGCTTGGTTAGTAAAAACTAAAAATAAAATTCAAAATGGGAATAGCTTCCTTTCAAAGCAGAGTATATATATTTTTTCTGGTATTTTTTTATTAGTTTTTACTTCAATATTAATTTCAAGAAATACCTCAATAAGGGATGTATCTAGGACAACGCAAAATAATGAAAAAGCAAGTAAATATTCACCAGTTCCTCAATACTCGCCACGTCCTCAATATTCACCTACTCCGCAATATTCACCAGCTCCTCAATATCAATCAGAAGGCAGGGAAGTAAGAATTTATAGCGGTCGTCACTATAATACTGACAAACAAATATATGCGAAGTTTGCACAAGAAACAGGTATAAAAATAAGACTAATAGAGGCGACTGGAATTTCTTTGGTTGAAAGGTTAAAGAGAGAGGGCTCAAGTTCACAAGCTGATATTATTTTATTAGTTGATGCTGCACGCATAGCTAATGCTGCAAGAAGTGGTCTTTTACAGTCTTATAGATCTTTAAAGTTAGATCAAAGTGTTCCTGCAAAATATAGAGATCCACAATCAAGATGGTATGCACTCACAAGGAGGGTTCGGGTTATAGTCGCCAATCCCCAGAAAGTCAATATAAATTCAATTAAAGATTATTCAGATCTTTCTAATCCTTCCTTAAAGGGGCTTGTTTGCCTGAGAAAAAGAAGTAGCCCATACAATCAATCTTTAGTAGCTAATCAAATCGTTAATAAAGGAGAAGCAAAAACTAAAGAATGGCTAAAAGGAATGATTTCAAATGTTTATCAACCTTTTTTTCCTGGAGATATTGGTCTGATTAGGGCTGTTGCTCAAGGAAAATGTGGAGTCGCAGTTGTTAATCACTATTATGTTTCAAGAATGCTTGCGGGAGTAAATGGGCAAAAAGACAAAAGATTGGCTGGTAACGTAGAGGTTCTGACTCCCAACCCAGCACATGTGAATGTAAGTGCTGGGGGTATTGCAAAATATGCTAAAAATAAAGAAGAAGCTATTCAGCTACTTGAATACTTGGCTTCTCCAACTGGTAGTAGAGGATTAGCAGGACCGACCTATGAACATCCATTGTTCGGATTTAATACAACCTCAGAAGTGTCACGATTTGGAGGATTCACTCCAGATAATGTGACGATTGATCAATTAGGAGAAAATAATAAAAAAGCAATTCTATTAATGAGGGCAAGCGGGTGGCAATAAACAAGAGATGATAAAAAGTCCTTACTTAGTCAATGATCAAATTCATTACTTTCAATCTCCTCAATCAAAGTACTGAATCTAATGCCTAAATATAAATGTAATTTTTGCGGTGCTCCTAAAGATTCAATCTTAGGTATATGCCCGTATTGCAATAATCAAGGTAATAATTTAATTAAGTTCAATAGTCTCTTTCTGAGGAAGAACATTAATCCTTGGCTTATAAGAACTAAAAATCAAATTAATAATAAGGTCGTTCAACCTGGAGTTGCATATCTTAGAAAACAAAAGATTATTCAACGGGGTAAAATTCTTCTTAAAAATCAAAAGATATTATCGGAAGAACAAATAGAATTTCTAAATAATAATAGAAAAATAGTTTTCAGTAAAAGAAGAAATATAGCAATTCTAATAGGATTACCATTAAGTTTATTGGCTTTTGGTACACTTAATGATCCATATAGAAAAGAATTAAATAATACAAGATTAGAGAGGGAACGTTCTTGTAGAAGGAGGGCTTCAAGTTATAATAATACTTTATTTGCAAAGAAGGAATATGCTAGTTGTATTAAAGATTCCAAAGAACAGATAAGATCTGATATCGAAAAGGAAAAGAAAGCAAATAAACAGTGGAAAGAAACTTTGAAAAGGAGAGAAGAATTATCTAGGAAACGCGAGAAGAAACAAAAGAAAGAAGCATTAATTAGAAATAAAGAGTTATCTAGAGAACGTAAAATAAATGATTATATTGCAAAAGCTGAAAAAGATTATGAAGTAGGAAAATATAATAATGCGATCAAAAATTATACAAATGCAATAAATATGGGAACGAAAGATATAAACGCTTATACCTCAAGAGCATTCGCAAATCTACAACTTGAGAGATATAAAAAAGCAAAAACTGATTTTCAATCTGCTATTAAATTAAATCCAAAAGATAGTGATTTATACTCCTTTCTAGGTGGTACAAACTTAGCCCTAAAGCAATACAATTTGGCTACTAAAAATTTCAATCAAGCAATTTCTTTAAATCCTAATGATGATGATTCTTTATTTATGCTAGGACTAATTGCATTTAAAAATGGGTTTTATCAAAGTGCTATCTCTTACTCATTAAAGGGAGTTAAACTTGATCCAGATGATTATAGACATCATCTCAGTCTTGGGGTGTCAAGATTTAAAATAAAAGAATATAAGAATGCTTTAAAAGATTTTAATAAAGCTATTCAACAAAAAGCTAATGATTATTTAATCTATATTTGGAGAGGAAATACATATTTTGAGCTCGGTAAGTATGAGGAGGCTATAAAAGATTATGTTAAAGCAATCAAAATTTCTCCTGAAGATGTTGATGCTAATTATATATCTAAGATTGAAAGCAAGATTAAAATAGCTGAAACTAATCTAAGTAATGAAGTAAACAAAAAGAATAAAAATAAATCCGAAGAATCAAATCAAAGTGTAGAGATATTATCTAAGCAAAATAATCGCGAAGATCAACTTAGCCCTTTGAGTAAATCAGTTGAGAATACAAAAATAATTAAAAAGGATTATAAAACAGAAGATATAAGAAAATATGGTAAATGGAATGTATTCTGGAATAAATTATCATTCAACAAAGAATTTCATATTGATTACCCAACACAATTTGTTTTTACTGGTCAATATTATACAAATTCAAAAGAAAGTCGACGTATATTAAATATTAATTGTAGTTTTGAGGAGATTAACACTTCTAAAAAAACTAAAAAATTAAACAACAGGTCTTTTAAAGTCCCATATGGAAAAGATCAAAATAGACTTGTGGAAGATGTATGTGATTCAGATTTAGTTAGAAACAAATACAAGTATGTGATAAATAATTCAAAGGATTGGAAAAAATATGGATACCTTTATGTACATTCCAAATGGGAAATACCAGAATCACAAGAGTTCAGAGACGAGAATACTTTAGAATCTACGGCAATATATTATACGGATAAAGCTAATGACTATAGAGAAGAAGATTGGATTTTAATTTCTTGTAAATCGAATACAATTTCCCTTGAGGATTCAAACAATGATCAAGAGGAATTGCGTCCTCCAAAAAATAAATCGGAGGAGAGTCTAATTAAAGAAGAATGTAAAAGGCTAGGACAGAAATAGATTGATCTGAGATTATTTCAGCAGTTTTATATAAATTAATTTAATAATATGATTCCTATACATAAAGGATTTCATTTAAGTCTTTTCCCTCTCCCCTTTAGAAGATCCATAGAGGATAAGCAGTTAAGAATTTCTTCTAATGGCACAATCAGGTTTTATCCGTTTAGATGACCTTCCCGATGAAAATATTGAATGAAAGGAAAACAGCCTGATATCGAAGCGACAGACCAAGACCAGTCTCAAGATGAGTTCACAGCAGTCTCCAATATTTTGATTAGTAATTTCAATGAGATTGAGGATCGTTCTCGTGGAACCTCTGTTGCAGGGCTTCCTGTCAATTTCTATGACTTTGATGCAATGACTCAAGGTTTGCAGAGGGGAGATTTAATTGTTCTAGGTAGTAGACCATCCATGGGTAAAACATCTTTGGCTTTAAATATGGCCAAGAATGTTGCTCAACTTCATAGCCTTCCTGTATGCATCTTTGACTTGGAAATGAGCAAAGAGCAGCTCACCTATCGATTGATATCAAGTGAGGTAGGTATTGAAACCAGTCGATTAAGAACTGGACGTTTACAAGAAGATGAGTGGCCTGACTTGGGAGAAGGGCTTGAAAGACTTGGTCAATTACCAATCTTCATTACAGATAAAAGCAAGGTCACTGTCGATGAAATGATTAGCAAATGCCAAGGAATCAAAGAGCAACACAAGACGGAATTGGGGTTGATTGTGATTGATTATCTGCAGCTCATGGATGGTCCTTTGTATGAATCAAGAGACGAAGAACTCTCCAAGGTTGTCGTTCAGTTAAAAGAGATGGCAAAAGTTCTAAACGTACCGGTCATCGTTTTATCTCAACTTGATCGTGAAATCGAGCATCGGCCAAATAAGCGTCCGATGCTAAGTGATATCAGAGAGACACAATCACTCGAAAGCCATGCTGATGTCGTTACCATGATTTACCGAGATGAGTACTACAACCCTGAGACAGAAGATCGTGGCATTACTGAACTCATTACTTGTAAGCACCGGAATGGTCCTCTCGGTACAGTTAAACTCCTATTTGAACCCCAGTTCACACGGTTTAGAAATTTAGCTGCTTAGTTTTTGATCCCCTTTTATTTTCCTAGACAAAACATTTTATAGTAAGTATCTTTGATTTCTCCTTTCGAAGATCCATAACGTAAACCTGACCTTAAAGCTAAAGCTCGATTCTCTCCTGGACCATGATGATTGAAATCGTCGTATGCTTGATCTCCAACTGAATAAGCTGCAGCAATCATTGTTTGAACTTCGTCTAAATTAAACGAAATATTATCGGTGCTGGCCAGAATTATCCCTGCGTAACAGTCAGCCTGAAGCTCAAGTCTCATTGTATTTCTTTGTGCATTTGATATTAACTTTGAGGTTGCATATTGAACATGATGTGCATATTCATGAGCAACGACAAATGATATAGCAGCCTTGCCTGCCTTCCCAAGCTCTTTCATGAACTTAGGCTCTAAGCAGATTGTTTTTGATATTGAGTTGTAGTAAGTATCTTCACACCAAGCCCATTTTATTTTTCCTGTACCGGCTACCTTGCCCATGCTATTAGCAGCTCCCTCAATCACAGTATCTACAAGCGTGTCTATGTCTCCAGTGAATTCGATGGCAGCCTTTGAAGGTAGAGCAGTAAAAGCATTTACTGCTAAAAAAGTAGATAAGGTAAATACTATTTTTGAGTAAGGAAGTCTTAATTTATGTTTGTTTAAAAGCTGTATAAATCTTCTCATTATTAGTTTGCTTGTCTTTATTAGTTATTTTACACCTATGAAAGAAATGAATTTAGAAAACTCAGGATAGAGAAGCTTCTAGGCTATCTATTTCGATGTAGGAAGCTCTTGAGGTATATTCACTCGTATGAGAGAAGATTCAGATAAATGCTCTAGATGTGGAGCACAAATAATTTGGGATAGTAAATCCTTGACAGTAGAGTGTGAATATTGTGGTAAGAAAAATTTATTTTACAATAATTTTTTAAAGATTCAGGCTATCAATTTAATTCAAAATAAAGTTAGAAGAAAATATTTATTAGGATCAATAATTTGCTTTTCATTCCTCCTGTTTTTTGTTGTATCAAGAAATAATGCCAGGGGTCCAATTGTTTCTGGAATGCGAATTATCAATAAACAAGAGCCAGATAACTATGGGATAAAAGAAAGTACTATTAGGCAAGAAAAGATTCGAGGAGAATATGGAAGGTATATATCATTTATAGGTCGTTCTAAAAACAGATATGAAGGAACGGTGGCTGAGAATTTCTGGGGAGGTTATTCAACAATTCCTGGAGGAACTGAAGTAGGAATGTTCAAATATATGCTTGATTGTGAAGACAAAACATTCGATAGAAAAGGAGATAAAATCAATGCTGCTGCTCTAATAATGAAGGGATGGAGTGATGTCTCTAATGATTTAACAGCTTCTTACGCCTCTGAATATTATTGTCCAAGGATTACAAGATTTAAGAAAAAAATTGATTTAAAATGATTTTCAATTATCAATCAATCAATCAAATAAAAAAACCAACTGATTAGTTTATATGAATGATCTAAGTATTAAATGTTCAAATTGTGGAGCCTCATCATTCATACATGTGAATAGGAAATTAATCGAATGTGAGTATTGTGGTAAAACCCAATCAATTGGAAATTGGAGAGATGAAGAGGATGATTGGGAGAATGAGAATATTCGACAATTTAATAAAGATATTTATAGTGAGCAATTAAGTGACTTTTATACTGAGAGTGTAGAAGGATTAAGAAAAGAATTTCATTTGCTAAGGAAAGGAATAAAAAGAAAAGGAATATTCCCTATCGTTTTAGATGTTTATACCAGAGCCTTAAATAAAATCGCATACATGCTGAATAAAGATTTTTCTACGAATATTTTTAATGGACTTGGATTTGCTCAGTTGATATTTATTATTTATAATGTTTTTTTCATTCGTTCATTGACATTGGTATCTAGGAATTCTCATGAAATAGTTATTGGAGGTACAATAGTTAATATAATTATATTGGTTACTCTGTTTGTAGATTTAGACATTAAATCAAAGAGGAAAAGTGAAATTCTCTTTTGGTTGGTAGTTTCAACTATTGTTGGGATCTTGCTAGGCTATTGATAAATTTATTGATCATTATTAAGATAGTATATTAGAAGTTTGATAGTGAGTATTCTTCTCTATCAAAAATAATAAGGAGTTTTGAAATTGGTAAACGCAAGTCTTAATTGGGCAAGTATCGTTGGGATTGTGCTTGCATCCTGTGGAGCATATTTATTCTTTCTACGTAGCTTCAAACCTCACTTAAGCAAAGATAAGGATATTTTTTATTCAGGTATTGGATTGCTGTGTGGAGGTATTCTGTTTTTTCAAGGTTGGAGACTTGACCCAATCCTTCAATTTGGACAATTCTTATTGGCTGCTACTACGATAAGCTTTGCTTACGACTCCGTTAGATTGAGAAAGATAGAGAATCTTTATATGAATCGAAAGTTTGATGCTAGTCCCATAAAAAGATCATTACCTAATGAGACTAATGATGACTGGAATAATATCAACCCAGTTCCTAGAATGAAAGAGAGAACAGTTACAGGAACTAGCGTTAAATGTTCTTATTGTGGTGCTTCTGTTGATATTTAATAAGTTAAACGAATGAGAAATATTCCTCAGAACTGTACAAGATGTGGGGCTCCTATCAAACTTGAAAATAAGTCTAATCAAAATGCCTGTGAATATTGTGGAGAGTTATTTAGACCAAAGATTGATAATATACCGAGGAATAATTCAAGAATTTTAGAGTATTTCCCAGAGACAAATCTTGAGGAGTTTTCATCAAGAAAACCTATCAAAAGAAATACATTTGTAGACAAACAATATAAGGATGAGATTGAAAATGATTTTTATTTAGAAGATGAAGAGCAATTTGATTATGTAGAGGATAAAGAAGAATATTTAGATGAGGTTAATTATAGCCAAAATGAGAAGATGTACCCCTTAAAAGGAAGTGCTCTTCAAAGATTCTTCTGGTCAATTAGTTCATATCCAACGAAAGATAATGTGAGAAATAGAACCAGTGAATTGGGAAGATGGTCTCTTAAATTCTCTCTAATTAATTTTATTGGGTTCTTTATATTGATCCTCACTTCCATGAGATATCCTGACAATGAAAATCTTGTTGCTTTTATAGTTGTAATTATTTTACTGACAGGAGCTCTTGGCTTGCTTAGCGGGGTATTGGCTTTATTTCAAAATAATGGTCGTATACAAGCTTTCATTGGAACGATTTGGTCTTCAATATCTATATATCTTTTGTTCAAAACGTAATTTTGAATTACTAAAATATTGAATTAGTAGAATTTGAAAGAAAACTCTTCAGAAGAATAGTTAAAAAAGAAATATAAGCAGTCTTCAGTTTCTAATTAGATAAAAGATAGGCCATGTATACAGGGGGAATTATCCAACCACCTCCCTATACAGGGGGACGAGTGATTGTGATTGTGTCTAGGAATATTTCTACCGTGAGTCAGGACGAGATACCAACTTGCGGTAGGTATGAATCATTTCCCCAGGGAAAATAAAATACACAATGAACTTAGAAATAACAAAGGTCCTCACGCCAGTAAATGAAGATGGTGAGATTGATCATCGTTTTCAAGAAGATCAACAATGGATTATTGAACAAATTGATCCTGATGATATACATGCATTAAGGGACTTCAGGCAGAAGACAACTGATTTAGAAAATGAGTATGGAAGTGTTGCTATTAGGCTCTGCCATGTTTTCTTTGATCGTATTTCATATATTGATGAGAATGAAAATGAGCTGACTAATAAATGGCGATGGCGGTCTAAGAAACTTAGATCGCATTTGCAACCGATGCTTCAAGGCTTGGGATTTAAACCTGCTAATGCAAGTAAATTAATTGGAGCCACAGAGCTTGTTCATCGTCTAAAGGCAAACCTGTTTAGGGGATTAGTTGATGGAGAAAATAAGGGTGTGAGACGGAGTCTTGACTTTGTTGAGTCGTTT
This sequence comes from Prochlorococcus sp. AG-315-B03, assembly GCA_003283745.1. Lineage (GTDB taxonomy): Bacteria > Cyanobacteriota > Cyanobacteriia > PCC-6307 > Cyanobiaceae > Prochlorococcus_B. The sequence continues at coordinate 8,919 of QBWA01000001.1, forward strand.
CCGCTCTCATCTCAATATGTCCTGAGTTGCATGAGTTCAACTGGGTTTGACTTTGCTGAAGGCGCTCGCACTTGGGCTCCATATAACAGTGAGCCTTTTGAAAAACAGCTAACCAAAAAAGAACTAGAAGAGATTCAAAAAAATTTTCCAAAAAATACAAAATCATCTCGTACTTACAAACAGAAAAGATATGAAAAGGTATTAGAACTGAATCCTTTGATTAAAACAAACTGCCTTGAGAGTCATCACCATGATCAATTCCATCTGGGTGAATTACCTTTGCGTACTGCTCTGAGTAGGCACAGTTCTTGCAACTCTCATTAGGTTCTGGGATCTGGTTCTGATTCATCAGGTAAACCATGTCATCAATCTCTTCTTCTATCCAACTCATATTCCAGTTGTAAGGAACAAGGTATTCATCAAAACGCATGGTCTTATGGAATCCGTCTTCATCTCTTTTGGCATTGCAGACTAAGAAGTAAGCAGTCGGGTGCACATCAAAACCCATGCCTGAAAGTAGATAGGCATAGAAGTCCATTTGGATTTTGTACCCCTCATGATATGGATCATCCAAATATTCTTGCTTATCAACTCTTCCGTTTTTTGCTTGTGATTTGTAGTCAACAACGATCAATTTGTTTGTACGTGTGTCCTGCCAAATATCGTCTACTCCACCTGTGAGGATGATGCTTGAGTTCTTGTGTCTAAGCATCAATCCATGGTGCAGAGAGTTCCTCCAGTTATCCATTTCTGGATGATCAAAAGGCACGACATGACTTAAACCATTAGGAGCAAACAAACGATGCGGTGTCTGTTTCTCTCTGCATTCATCGAATTCTTTTTTGAGGAGTAAATCAGTTGTTTCATTGAGAGTCCAACCGGGTGTTCCGGGTGGGTCTAAACCTTTGACACGATTGAGATAAAAGCATCTAGGGCAGGTAAGAAAATCAGAGAATTTACCTCTACTAACTTTGAAGTCTTCTAGTTGATTAGGTGTATAAATCGATGATGCTCTGGTTCTGCATCCAGTTGCTTTGACGGGTAATTTCTTGCTGTTCCGTTTGAGATCAATCATTCGCAATGCTCCTTTAATAATTTCGCAGCATCTGCATCACCTAGTTCTGCTGCTTTCTTCCAGTCTTCACAGGCACCTTTGAGATCTCCTAGTTCTTTTTTTGCATTGCCACGGTGATGATATTTATCAGCATGTTTTGAATCTAATTCAATCGCTATATTTATATCTTCAATTGCTCCTTGATAGTCGCCTGATTCATGCTTAACAATTCCACGGGTTAAAAGGATAAATGCATTCTTTGGATTAATTTTTAGTGCCTTGGTGTAGTTATTAATTGCTTCTTGGAAATCACCTAGTTCTTCTTCCAGATCGCCACGTTCGCAATAGATATCAGAATCTATTGGGTTAATTTCTAATATCTTGGTGTAATCAGCAATTGCTCCTTGGAAATCATTTAATTCATTCTTGCTATCACCACGTTTTTTATAAGCACTTAATAGGTTTGGATTATTCTTTAATGCTTCGTTGTAATCAGCAATCGCTTCTGGAAAATTACCTTTATTAAACGCAGTATTCCCTTGCCTAAAATAAATTTCTGCATTCTGTTTTTGTTTCTTACTTTTTCGTTTTGCAATCATTAACCCTACCCCTACCCCTACCACAGTCAATCTAATGACATCTGATTTATCAATGTTCAGCAGAGACAAACCAGCAGCAATCCCAGCACCTATTCCTAAAGCAATAGCAGTATTTCTGAGTTTCATTCAGTGCTCTTTTATGAATGCACTCTAGGCAATCGGTTTTTTCTATCAACGGATCATTTATCAGTTGCATTAAGTCAATAGAAGTAGGCACAAAAAAACCGCCCCGTTCTGAACAAGGCGGTTCTTTTGGAGATCAGACGCAAGTGTTTCCTTGTTTCCACTGCGGAGGATCCCGACTCCTCACAAAGTGAACTTATGGGAAAGGACAAGGGATCTCAAGTATTAACAGATGAGTTCCTTAACTGTCACATGTGCCAATTCTTGAAAATAAGGCATTAAAAAAACACCCTACTTAAGCAAAGTCGAGTGCTTTTTTAAAACAGAACGATTGTGTGAGGAGTTGTTCTGTTAGTTCATTTCTACACATGCTCGAACCTTTTGTCACTACTAAAAAGACAAACCCATTTCAGCAATCTGCATTAGCAATACCCATACCAAGAACAGCACCTAAAGGAACACTCCACCCATAAGCATCTTTCTTTGATAGGGCAGCAGCAAGACCACCTCCAAGTAATCCACCTGCGGTTGCACTGCTTGAACTACAACTTCCACCGCTGGATGTATAACTCCGAGAAACTAAAACTTGTCGGTGAGTTGGTCTGTAATACCTGCGATGAGTGTGAGGGGAGTAATGAGCGTGATTATGGTGATGACGATATTTACGAACTGGTGAATTCCAACTAAGTGAAGTACAAGGGACTTCAACTTTGTCGGTATAGGACTTCACATATCCTTTAGAAAATCTATTCCCAGCAACATATTCCTCTTTATAGATTTCCTTGTAGCAAGACCTTTGGGTTATGTATCCAGGTTGATATTGATCTGCCATCGCTGCTGTTGGTGATACAAGCATTGCAGCGATAAATAGTGGTTGAAATTTCATAGTTCCTTTCTCTCTGCTTCTATTGTGACATCTTTTGTTGAGTCAGTAAGAACAATCAGTACAGTTCTTTTTAATTTATCAATTTAGATTAATTTATTCCAATCTTGTCAGGGTAATTCTCACATGACTCTGCAAATGAACTTAAGGGAAAGCAAATAGAAGATATAACTAATAAAGGTAGATTTATTTTGATAAAGATCTTTTCATCTCAGACTCTAATTTCTCTGCGGCACGAATTGAATCTGAACTAACCTCAACTGAAACCTTAACTAACTCTCCAGAGACATAACAATTATCAGTCATCGTAACTCCTCTAAGAATTGAGGATGTTTGAAAATTATATGATTTAAAAGTTCTTTTTAATTTCCTATTGATTTTATTTTTATCTAATCCATTCACTCTAATTTTAAGAGGTTCAGTCTTATCTTTCTTAGAAGCATTAGTCATCATTTTAATGAATCTAGAAATATTAACGATCGCCGCATCTTCTGCTTCTTGTGTGGCATCTAAATAAGTTTCTTGATCATCAAATTCAACGGCAACTTCTGTTGATGAGATGATTTTGAATTTACCATTTGATTCCATATAATTTATTCCATTTTTGTCAGGGTAATTCTCACATGATGCTGCAAATGAACTTAAGGGAAAGAAAATAGAAAATATAACTAATAAAGGTAGATTTGTTTTATTAATTATATTTTTAGTTCTGATCATATTTGTATATATTGAAGAGTTACTTCTTGAATACTATTCATTAATTCATTGCTTGGTTCAATTATCAAAAGCATTCTGGACTGATCATAAATACCAGGATGTCTTCTATCATTGGATACTAAATCATTATATAATCTCCCCCTAGGCATTTGTAAATACTCAGGAGATGTAGCAGTGACATCATCTTTCAAATATGTAGTTACAGTCTTAATACCAGCAGAGAAACCTTCTCTTCCTTCCCTAATATCTAACCCATAACATGAAGAGAAATCTTTTTGCCAAATTGATTCTTTCTTACTATTAATAAACTGCAATCTAAGTTTAGGGTAATGTTTATCACATTCATACCTTCTATAGGCAAAGATGGGAACAGATTTTTTACTTCCTGCTCTTATTCTTGCTGTGTTATATTCCCTTGTATTAGGTATTATGTATCTAATATAACTCTTCGATTTAGTATTAATTATATTCATTACATGGTCTCTAGTTGAATTATATATAGAAGAATCAATTCTATAGTCATATTTCCCTGATTTACTCTGTCTGTGCTCACTAATATTATCAAGAATTTTAATTGTATTTTCTAGGTAATCTTTTTTTATATCAAAAGTAATTGGTATTACTAAGGATCCTTTTACTGAGAAGTTTCTTATTTTGGCATTGGAGGTGGAGTTACTATCGTCGTGATTACATCCTCTAATTTGAGTATTTACCTTATCAAATTTACAACCAAAAGCAGATAATTCTTCTAGTCTTTGAGGCGTACCAATATTAATATCAATAACTTCTGCATTAATTAATGGATTAATTATTTTTCCTAGCAAGTCAAGTTTATTTTCAATATTATCTTCATCAGTTTTGATACTGGAAAATAAACCCTGATTAATTTTCTTAGATTCAAATGCCAACTCTTTTATGTATGCCCTGAAATCTTCTACTCTTACATCAACTCTTGCAGTGACATTATAAATTGCACCATTTTGTTGGACATTAAGGACTTCAAAGTATTTAATTGATCCTTGTGAATAATCTCTTATATCTTTTTTAATAACCTTTGTTTTACTAATCACTCCATCTCTAATTTCTTTTTGTTTTTTAATTTGAGTCTCTGCGTCAATAAAAGAACCAACAACTTGAGTTAATGCATTCTCAGCAGCATTTTGAGCAGCAGCATCGACAGAGGTTCCATATCCACTTGCCGTCACCGTTTGAATGATCTTTTCGTCAGATACTGCTGCATTACTAATAAGGGTTGTATTTTTATTCTCTACTGCTTCTAGAGATGAAAACACCTGACCTGCATAGGAAGGAGGAAGGAGCAGGAATAAAAATAGTGCTATTAAACGCATTTGATTGATTTATAAATTAAGAAGTTAATCTCTCTTTAAAAATCACTATTGTAATCTGAGTATCCATCCATTGAATTAAATCCAGATGAATTGGATCCTGAGTTATTAGAGGAAAAACCAGACCCAGAATTATTTCTACTGTTTTTCATATTTTGATTTAGTCGACTTGCACTTACTATCGTTTCAGGTTTGATTCCAATCGTTAATTTTACAAATTTACCTGGGGTATAGCATCTTCCAACATCGACAACTCCATTTAGAATTGCTGCTGTACTTTCAACAGTGCTACATAAAGTAGTTTTAATTTTTTCGATATTAACGTTTTTAGATTCGTTCCCAGAAGGATCCTTGCTCATTAAAGTTTTTGATAATTTGTTGGTTTTTCTTTCGCAATCTTTGGCAATTTTAGATTCCATAAAATCTGAAATTTGTGCTTTTGCTTCTGCTCTCGCTTCGGCATATGCATCCATCACTTCGTCTGCATCATCAAAAGGAACAGAGACTTGATAAGTAGAAATTATCTTTGGACCCTTTTCCTGAGGAATAATAGTTGCTCCATTCTTGCTTGGATAGTCTTTACATGAAGAAGCAAATGCATTTAAAGGCAATAGAAAAGAAACAAATAAGGATGTTGAAGCAGCAAATATTTTCAATTGATAAAGTTAGAAACTGATTGATTTTATACCATTACTTTTCCGTGGGTTTTTTTTTTATTTGCTCGCTTATTTTTGTATCATTTCCTCGCCTCTTTTAGAGAATTTAAAGAAGTTCTTTTAATTCAGTTAACTAAACAAGTAATAATTGGAAGTTCATAGTTCCATTCTCGCTATTTTTATTTTGAGATCTTTTTGTGAATCAGCAAGAACGAAGAGGAGAGTTATTCTTAACGTTTCAATTACCATATGATTAACGAACACCATATAGAACATATTAAAATATACAAATAACTGGGTTTTATTGTTTCATTAACTTGTTCTATATGCTATTGTTTCAATAACAAGGTTTTCTAGAACACTTTGGGCAAATTCAAAGGATTCCAAAGGGAATCTCCGTTATTCATGGACAGACCAAAATACAAAAAGATTGGATATGCGAGGAGCAGTTCTGCAACATCCAAGTTTGGATTGGAATCACAAGTCGCTCAACTTAGAGAAGATGGATGCGATCAAATATTTTCTGAAGTTATTTCTACGCAAGTTAAGGATTCTGATCGTCCACAACTTCAAGCAGCATTAGCAGCAATGGAAGAAGATTCAGAATTAGTTCTATGCAAATTGGACAGAGGTTTCAGGACTCAAAAAGAAACCATCAACGTCTTGCATGATTTACAAGAACAGAAGAAGCACTTACGCACACTCGATGGACTCATATCGACTCGTGGACTTGGACAGTTTGCACCAATCCTTCTGGGTCTTTTAAGTGGATTAAATCAAGTTGAGCGTTCCATGATTGCCGAACGCAAGCAAGAAAGTTTGGACTACAGAAGATCTATTGGTGCTTCTCTAGGTGGCAGACCAAAGACGAATAAAGCAAAAGAAGGTTTAGTAGTTCGTTTAAGAGATGAAGGTTGTTCTTATAGAAATATCAGAGATCAAACTGGACTTGCACTTGCAACCATTAGACGAATTATTGTTGAGCAAGAAGAAGCGGTGGCGGTATGACTAGAAAAAATATAGGGGGATTATCTGACTACATTGTTTTGAAGGAAGAGAAGGAAGTTGTCTTTTATTTGCATAATCCCTATCCAGATTGCTTAGAAATTCCAGCAATAATGAAGGCAAGATTTCCTGAGGATTTCAAGAGCATAGTTACAAGTTCCTTAGAGGAGTTCAAAAAGTATGGAGGGAAAGCATGAAAGAAGAAATCAACTGGAGGGAAGAAATGAAGGCATATACCAGCAGTAAATATGAGTTGGGGTTGCTTGAGAACGGACCCCGTAGTTTGTCCCAATCTTGGATAATGGGTGCATTACATCAGAAATGGAAAAAGATAAAAGGTATTCCTCCAGATCCAGCACCACCTGATTGCAGTTCAAGTTTTCAGGAGTGGAATAAGAATGTGGAGGATGCTCAAAAACCATGACACTTCGTATTAGTTCTTCTCCATGTTGCTAATCCTGTTTACTAGGTTCTACCCACCCAACCTTTTGCCAAGCATCACCATATAAATGGTTGAGTCGTACAGACTCCATTTGCTCTGTCCAGTAAGTCATATCCCAACCGTTCTGCATGCAATACAAAATCCGATCCAAATAATGGTCCCTTCTCACTTCACTTTTGATTAGTTGCAATCTTTCATTCCACCATTGCCATTCTGGTGATTTCATAATTGCTGTTTTTGATTTTTTAGTCATTAGTTATCCTCCTCTAATTTTTTTATTGCTCTTTCAACCCTTCCACCCTTTTCAAAATCTTCTTTAACGGGATGAAAATCCATATAGATTTGAATAGCACTTTCAGTCATTAAAGATAAATACTCTCTAATTTCTTTTACTGATACGTAATCCTTGTTACTCCAATTACTCTTTGTTTCGTACCAGAGGATGCCCTCATAAAGTTCAACACCAGTGATTTGTCTGGGGCAAGTTTCCTGCTTTTTTCTCATTAGTTTTCCTCAGTAGTTGTGTTTGATTGGATAGTGATAAGCAGTTCTTTTGCTTCAGTATTAGGTGGAAATAAATTCACAAGTTAAAAGACTTATTTCTTATCCTGATGCCAGTTTGGGATTGTTTTATTCATCCCGTTTGCATAGACTTATTATAGCACAAGTATACGCTAACTGTGCATTCTGCTTCACGCTTCTTAATAGTGATACCAATGGATCTTGACTTTTTGTCTTTGCTATTAATAATACAAATTAATCAAATTAGGTTTATATTAGCAATAGATAGTGGGAAGACAGTAAATGTTGTTCTGTTATGCAAAAAAGGCAGATACTATAAACCTACAGATGCGGCAAATCGAGCATTAAATATCACTCTCTAAAAATATTCCTCCAGAAAAAATTCCCAGGCATAAGATTCAACTATTTTGCTTTTCAAATTTGTACCTTTCAGCAAGATATGGTTTGAACATCCAAAAGAAATTCTCAAAGCAAACATTGGTCCTGCATTCAGATGATCCTCTGCGGGTGCAATGGAAATCATAGAGATACTCACAGTTCTTCTTTGGCAGAAAGGCAGCAGTCCTCTTTTTCTGATTGCTTGGTTTATTTGATGTACCCCAGCAGAAAGGACAGGCAAAGGTGTACTTCTTAGTTCTCCTCACATATTCTTGTTTTATTTCACTTGTAGGTGGAATAGAACTTTGTATGTGTGGCAAAACAAGATCAATATACTTTTGGTCTAAACTCATAAACTCTCCTAATTCTAAGATTGAAAATATTCACAACTCCCTAAATCTTTTAGTGAGTATGTTAATTATATGTCAACTATTTATATTAGTCAAATGTTAAGAATGCTTCATAATTGTAGTTAGTAAAATATCCAAATAGCATACATAGTGATGTAGACTCCTGCATAATATTACTATTAGATAACTATAGAATACTTAGAAGAGATTAGGGGCAAATAGTTAATAAAACAGAGATAGTTCACGTAAGTGAACCAATTCCGAAGGAATTGCTATTGAGTAATATCAAATAAAAGATAGGTGCACGTTGTACCTTAGAGAGTAAGAACAAAAGATTTATAAATATTCCTAATAGAGATTAATCATTACTCTATTCAATAACTCAAAAACCTATATACCTTTTATATATAAAACTATGTCTATTTGTAAACCAATTACAAGAAGAAGATGTATCAACTACAAGAAGAGAGTTGCACCTGTGATTACAAGAATGGAAGAGAAGTTGTGTGATGAGATGGGACTAAGCATCTCTGAATTGCATATTGAAGGTATTAAAAGGATGTGGAACACACGTCAGACCTTTGAGCAATTGCAATTGGAGATGGTTTAGGAATGCCCATGAAAACAATAAAAGTTAACCCAGTGAGATATCAAATTCTCACTGAACTAACTAAGTCCAGCAAGTTCTCAACCATTGAAAATTATCTGGGAGATCTAATTGATTCCACCTATGCCAAGAAGAAGTAATGGCATTAAATCCATATGAAATGAGATGGGAGATCTTGCAAAGGGCAATGGATATACAAACAGAGAGGTACAAGGACTCTGTTCAGAGATGGCATGATCGCCTTTTGCATGATCAAGATCCACAAAAATATCCTGATTACCCATCGAATGATGAAATGTATGCCTTAGCAGAAGAGATGAAAACTTTTGTCAGCACCGAATAAAACGAGGACTAATCAAATGGACATTGGACAACAACAGGCAGATGCCAAACAAACAACAAGTCTGATTGGACAGACCTTCTATTTCATCGTTGAATCCTTCTAACTCAGGAGGATTTTTGATGTTTAATTGCTTTTGCAGAACCCATTCCCCTTGTACTGAGTCCCAGAAGGGCAAGATGTTCCGCTAGATCCACCACCACGGAAGAATTGCTTGTAATCGTTTGATTTGCAGAACCCATTTCCTTTGTATTGACTGCCAGAGGGACAAGCAGTTCCACTGTTTCCACCACCACGGAAGAACTGTTTCCCGTCAGATGAACTGCAAAATCCATTTCCTTTGTATTGACTTCCTGATGGACAGGCAGAACCACTTGAACCACCTCCTCTAAAAACTTGAGCAGAAGCAGAAGTTCCCAAACAACTTGCGATCACGATTAAGGGAAGAAAATATTTTTTCACTGGATAAATTGCCTCAGACTTTGATCCAATCTAGTCCTGAGGGAAGGTTATAAATTTCGGGAACTTTTGAAAATGATTTCGGGAACTTTTCGGGAACTTTTGGTTTTTATTTTTTAGAGTATGCTGATGGTTCCTGATTGATACTTTTCACTGAATTGCAGTGATACCAACCCATTGGTATTAAAAAAGAGACCATTTGAGGTCTCTTGATTACGGTTGAATCTCTTTGATGTCCCTCCGACGATGCCCTCGTCGGGACTTGAACCCGAGACCTCTCCCTTACCAAGGGAGTGCTCTACCGCTGAGCTACAAGGGCTTGTGGAAAGATGGGCCGGGTTGGATTTGAACCAACGTAGGCAGAGCCAGCGGATTTACAGTCCGCCCCCATTAACCACTCGGGCACCGACCCGATCCACGAAAAGACATTACCAGTCAACGGTGCCATTTTTCTTGAATTTGTTGGTCCTTTGAGCTTTGAATCGATACGATCTTTAAAGACCTTCAATTTGCAAATCATATGGATCTTTTATTGATTAATGGTCCTAATTTGAACCTTGTGGGCCAAAGGGAACCTGCTTTGTATGGATCTCAGAGTTTAACTGATATCGAAAAAGAATTATTGGAGACGGCAAATGAACTTGAGGTGAAACTCAAATTCTTTCAAAGTAATTCGGAAGGTGAAATTATTGATTGCATTCATAATTGTATTAATTCAATTGATGGAATATTAATAAACGCTGGAGCTTATACTCATACTTCAATTGCACTTAGAGATGCTTTATTAGGAGTTGAAATTCCCTATGTTGAATTACATCTCAGCAATATTTATTCAAGAGAAGAATTTCGCCATAAATCATTTTTGGCTGATAGAGCGGTTGGTGTTATTTGTGGATTTGGATCAATTAGTTATCAACTAGCTTTGAAAGGAATGGTGGCCCACATCAATGGATCTATAAAAAATCAAGGATAATCTGATGTCAAATATTAAAAACCACCAAAAAATTCGTTGGCTAATTAGTAAAACTAGTGATGCTTGGATACAGCAAGCAATATCTCATCCAATGGAAATACTTTTGGATCATGCTCATTGCGAGAGAAAAGCTGCTGGAGTAGCTCTTCAATTAATGTTTCGTTACGTAAGTGAACCTGGTTTGTCTGAGGTCTTGAGCCCGCTTGCGAGGGAAGAATTGGAACATTTTGAAAGGGTATTGTCCATTTTGAAAACACGAGGAGAAAAACTTAAACAATTACCTTCCCCACCTTATGGAGCTATTTTGTCAAAGAATGTTCGAAAAAAAGAACCAGAAAGAATGCTTGATAGTTTTCTTGTTGCTGGTTTGATTGAAGCAAGGAGTCATGAAAGAATGTCATTGCTAGCTTTGTATTCTTCTGATATTGAGATTCGTAGTTTGTATGAGGATTTATTGAAAAGTGAGGCAAGACATTTTAGTATTTATTGGAATTTGGCTGATGAACGATTTGATACGAATAATGTTGTGTCTAGATTAGAAGAATTGGCCATAATTGAATCTGATGCTCTTGTTGAGCTTCACAATGAGCCAAGAATGCATAGCTAATTAAGTATTAATTTTAAGTTGAATAGACTTTGCATAAGGAAATGAATCTTTTGAAAGTTGTTGGGATAGGGCCAGGTGATCCTTCTTTGTTAACTTTGGCAGCTGTCGATGCGATTAAAAAATCGACGGTTATTGCCTTTCCTATAGCAAAGAAAGGAGGTGAGAGCCTTGCTGAAAAAATAGTCTCTCATTGGATTACTAAAGATAAAAAAAAGTTGCCATTATATTTTCCAATGGTTTTTGATTCAATCTCTTTAAAAAAAGCCTGGCATTTGGCTGGAAACGAATTAATGAAGATGGTTGAGAATGGGGAAAGAGTTGTGTTTCTTTCTCTTGGAGATATTTCATTATTTTCAACAGGTTCATATGTTGTGATGGAATTAAAAAAATTTTTCCCTGAATGCTCAATTGAATTAATTCCAGGTATTACTTCTTTTTCCGCTGCTGCGGCTAAATGTGGCTTGCCACTTGCTATTCAAAGTGAACAGTTGCTTGTATTGCCTGTGCCAGCTTCTTCTTCTTCTTTGAAGGCCCTTTTAGAGGAGGCAGTTTCTATTGGAAGGGTAATTGTTTTATTGAAATTAGGAGATAAATGGTCCTGGGTGAGACCATTGCTTGAAAACCTTGATCTTTTGGAGTGTTCTATATTTGCCGAAAATGTTGGATTATCAGATGAACAAATAATGAAAGCATCTGATGTTTTACCTTCTGATATGTCATATTTTTCTTTGTTAATTGTTCGACAGCAATGGCCTTTAATAATGCCTTGATTTTTTTGTTAATTGAATTTTAAAAGTTCTTCTTCCATTATTTTTATTGCTTCATATTGACTATTTGCTCTTACTAATTTTTGCCTTAACACGGAAGCTCCTTCAAAATCTCTACATGTCCAATTCATGTGTTTTCTGGCTATTAGAAGCCCGTGGTCTCCTTTTTTCAAAAGAAGTAGTTTAAGATGCTCAATGCATAAATTGATCTTCATTTTTGCATCAGGGGTTTTAAAAGGTTTTTGATATTTAATTTCTTCATAAATTTGACCCAATAGCCATGGTGCCCCCATGCTGGCTCTTCCAATCATTACTCCATCTGCTTTAGTCATTTGAAGACATTTAATTGCATCTTGAGAGTTTTTTATATCTCCATTGGCAATAACTGGTATGTCCATCGATCTTTTTATTTTGGAAATAGCTAGCCAGTCTGATTTACCTGAAAAACCTTGCCTTCTTGTTCTTCCATGAACAGTTATTAATTGGGCTCCTGCATCTTGGAGGCCCAAACTAAAGGATATGGGATCACTAGTAGCTTCACACCAGCCCAGTCTTATTTTCACAGTTACGGGTATTGATACGGCTTGAGAAACTTTTTTTACGATTTTTTGTGCAAGTTCTGGCTCTTTTAAGAGAGCACTACCTCCTCCTTTCTTTGCAATTTTTTTTACTGGGCAACCCATATTGATATCAATGAGAAAGGCCCCAGCTGATTCTGCTTTTAAAGCTGCCTCAACCATTGAATCTGGTCGATGATCAAAAAGCTGGACACCTATTGGACCATTTTCTTCTGAAAGTTCAGTTACTTTTTGTTCCCCATGCCCTAATTCAAGACTTTTTGCATTTACCATTTCTGTAAAAAGTAAAGCGTTTGGAGACCATCTACGAACAAAACTTCTAAATACTTGATCGCTTACACCTGCTAATGGTGATTGAATAATTGGACAATTAAGAGATCTCGAAATCCCATTGCCTGGTAAATAAATTGGAGTTAATATTTCCATCTTTTATATAGTATTAATTACTAAATACATGGAAAGCCTATGCTTTTAAGTGGTTTAATTGAAGCAATCAATTAGATATGTATTGCTAGTAATGATTTCAGATCTTTTAAATGATTGATTTTTTCTGACCTTAATCTTTTGACCGGAAATTGACTTTGAGATCTCATGTTGGATTCCTACTCTTTGCTGATACTTGCAGTATGAAGAATTAACCTCTTATTGGACCTATAAAGGTTAAATAATCTTATGAAAGGAAGAGGGATTTGGCACTTCCAGTAGTTGCCATAATTGGGAGACCAAATGTTGGTAAATCAACATTGGTAAATCGTTTGTGTCAAAGCAGAGAAGCGATTGTTCATGATGAACCTGGCGTCACAAGGGATCGAACCTATCAAGATGGTTTTTGGAGGGATAGGGATTTTAAAGTTGTTGATACTGGAGGGTTGGTTTTTGATGACGATAGTGAGTTCCTTCCTGAAATAAGAGAACAAGCAAATCTTGCACTTGAGGAAGCTGTCGTTGCAGTAGTTATTGTTGATGGTCAACAGGGAGTTACTGCTGCTGATGAATCAATTGCTGAATTCTTGAGGACCCATTCTTGTAAAACTTTGGTTGCAGTGAATAAATGCGAATCTCCTGAACAAGGATTAGCAATGGCAGCGGAATTCTGGAAGCTAGGGCTTGGTGAGCCTCATCCCATCTCTGCAATTCATGGTGTAGGTACTGGTGACCTTCTTGATCAAGTCATTACTTTGTTTCCCTCAAAAGATTTGGATGAAGATAATGATGCGCCTATTCAATTGGCAATAATTGGTAGACCAAATGTAGGGAAATCTAGTCTTCTTAATTCTATTTGCGGAGAAACCAGGGCAATTGTTAGTCCTGTAAGGGGGACTACTCGAGATACTATTGATACTCGAATAGTTCGTGATGGTAAGCAATGGAAATTATTAGACACTGCAGGAATTCGTAGACGAAGAAGTGTTAATTATGGACCTGAATTTTTTGGTATAAATCGAAGTTTTAAGGCTATAGAAAGAAGCGATGTCTGTGTTTTAGTTATAGATGCTTTAGATGGAGTAACTGAGCAGGATCAACGACTTGCTGGAAGGATTGAGCAGCAAGGTAGAGCTTGTCTGATTGTGGTTAATAAATGGGATGCGATTGAAAAAGATAGCCATACAATGAATGCAATGGAAAAAGAGATTCGCTCAAAGTTGTATTTTCTTGATTGGGCTGAGATGCTTTTCACTTCCGCTATTACAGGACAAAGAGTAGAAGGAATTTTTGCACTAGCGATTTTGGCAGTTGAACAGAACAGAAGAAGAATAAGCACTTCGGTTGTAAATGAAGTGCTTTCTGAAGCTTTGAGATGGAGAAGTCCTCCAACTTCTCGAGGAGGACGACAGGGACGTCTTTATTACGGTACTCAAGTGGCAATTAACCCTCCAAGCTTCACCCTGTTTGTTAATGATCCAAAATTGTTTGGGGAAACATATCGACGATATATTGAAAGACAACTTAGAGAGGGAATTGGCTTTGACGGTACTCCTCTTAAATTGTTTTGGAGAGGAAAGCAGCAACGTGATGCCCAGAAAGACTTAGATCGGCAGCATAAAGAACCTTCGAAATAGTCTTTACTTATGGATTGGCTAAAAGAAATTCCTATTGGTCAATATGTTGCGGGTAAATCCAGTTGGCTTCGTTTAATTGATCCAAGAATAAAGTTTTCTTGGGTTTTAATGTTTTTAATTACTCCCATTCTTGCTTCTTCGACATGGAGAGTTGCTATTGCAATAGCACTACTATTACTTACATTTACCAGCTCTTTACCTAAAAGAATATGGTGGCGTTCTCTTTCACTTTTGTTGGCTTTCTCACTTTTTGTTGGATTGCTTTCGATGCTTTTGCCTGCTAGTGAACCTTCTAGCCAGTTGACAATTAGAGATCATGTTGAAATCCCTAATGCATTTCTTGTTACTCCTTCTTGGGAGCTACTTAAGTTAGGTCCAATCAATCTTGGAGGAATATCTATTGGTCCTTTAGTCGTTGATCGACGCTCTGCTGAATTAGGCATTAAAACATCTACTTTGATTTTTACTGTTATTCATAGTGTGAATCTTATGATGATTACGACGCCTCCTGAGGATCTTGTGTGGACGATGAGCTGGTTTTTGTCACCTCTGACTAAACTGGGTTTCCCTACGGAAAGAATGTCTTTCCAGCTTCTTTTAGCATTAAGATTTTTACCTTTAGTTCAAGAAGAACTGCAAAATCTTTTTCGATCTATAGGCATTAGAGCTGTTAATTTTAAAAAGTTAGGACTTAAATCTTCTATAGGTTTGTTTTTGTCTGTAGGGGAAAGGCTTTTATCAAATATTTTGTTGAGAGCCGAGCAAGGCGCTGATTCTTTGATGACAAGAAAGGGGTTATGGATTCCTTCTGAGGAGTTTAGACCTTCTTTCCTTTCTGATACGAGAAACTCTTTAATTAATTTTGGATCGATTTTTTTTCTTGTGTTGGTTATTATCTTTAGATGCAAGTATGGTACATTTTAATTAAAAATTACAGATTTGATCGCTGAGCGCTATTTAAATCATCCGACTTTTGGAATGTTATACCTCGTTTCTCCAGCAACTAATGGTAGGGATGTCTATGCGACCTTATATGCTCAAAAAATATTTTTCTTGGTTACTGCTCAACCAAGAGGGGCAACTTTTGAAGTCATTCCATATATGGATGCTAGGCATTATGCAGAAATGAATTTAAATAAAAATAGACGAGAAAAATCTGAGGATTTAATTACGTGGAAAGAATTATTTAATCAAACTTTTATTTGATTTAATTGACTAACTTTAGAGAAATGCAGGAAATTAAGAATCGACTGCCAGCGGGGGTAAGTTTACTTGCCGTGAGTAAAAGTCAGAATGAAGAATCTATACGAGATTTAGCAGGTTTTGGTCAAGTGGATTTTGGAGAAAGCCGCTTACAAGAGGCTATCAAAAAGAAAAAGAATCTTTATGATTTAAGTCGGCTTAAATGGCACTTTGTGGGTAAATTACAAAAAAATAAGGTTCGAGGTGTAATAAAAGAATTTGATTTTATTCATTCGGTAGATTCCATATCTTTATTAGATAGGATTTCTAAGATTGCAGAAGAAGAGAGAAAAATGCCAAAAATATTCTTACAAGTCAAATTTAGAGATGACCCATCTAAGGGAGGTTTTTTAGTGGAAGATCTTTTAGAAAGTTGGTCAAGAATAAATGCCACTAATAACATTCATTTGATAGGGCTTATGACAATACCTCCAATTTCTCTTGATTTTAATCAAAGAAAAGATTTATTTAGAGATTGCAGAAATCTTGCAAACCATTTGAAGTTAAAGGATTGTTCTATGGGTATGAGTAAGGATTGGGGAGAAGCTGTGGAGGCTGGCTCTACATGGATTCGGGTAGGTTCTCTTTTATTTGGTAAACGTCAGATTTTAAACAAATAATCAGAGTTATAAAAAAAGCAATAAAAAAGCTTGCAGGTGAACATAAGTAGCGTTATTTAAGTATATGGTCCATTTTCAAGTATTTGAAGGTGTTTCCTTTGTTGGATTATCCAACCTTGTAAAATCATCCCGAGAGGATTAACTGGTGTCGCTTATTTCCCGTCTTCGTGCTGTCGTTGCTGGCGACGATTTTTTAGATAGTGATTTTGATGAGCTCGATTACGAAACAGGCGACGAATTTGATAATTTTAATAGAGCTCGTAAAGAAGGTAATGGTGAGATGGCAACCTTATCTCAGTCCAATCCATTTGAAGGTGGAAATGGTTTACCTTCCTCAAATGTTATAGGTATGCCAGGAATTTCGACTACTGCTTCAGAAGTAAGATTGATGGAGCCTCGTAGCTTTGATGAAATGCCAAGAGTAATTCAAGCTTTGCGTGAGAGGAAGACAGTTATTTTAAACCTCACAATGATGGAGCCAGATCAAGCCCAAAGAGCTGTTGATTTTGTTGCGGGGGGTACTTTTGCTATCGATGGACATCAAGAAAGAGTAGGAGAAAGTATTTTCCTTTTTGCTCCTTCTTGCGTAACAGTTACTAACTCTTTTCAAGAAGAGGCTTCCCCTTCAAACATGGTTAATAAACCATCGGATTTGATTTCTAAGGAGTCAACCCCTGCACCAGAACCTGCATGGGGAGAGACAATGGTGACAGCCCTTTAAAAGCTTGTATAGGTTGGACACATCTATTGCTATTATTGGCTTTGGACGTATGGCGAGAGCTATTATTTCACCTCTGTTAGAAAGAGGTGATTTTCTTCCAGAGCAAGTTTTTGGTGTGGTTGGTAATGCTTCAAGTATCTCAGAAGCATTAAATGAGCTTCGTGAAGGAGTAAGAGTTGTTTCTAGTAATGATGATATAGCGGGAATGGCTTGGAACTCTCCTCTCCAGGTATTAGCTGTAAAGCCGCAGCAGCTTAAGAAAGTTAGAGAATCGGCTTCAAGATTTGAACATATTAATCAAGCTACAAAGCCTTTAATGATTTCAATTTTAGCTGGGATAACTTTGGAAACTCTGCAGGAATCTTTCCCTGGCCATATATGTGTAAGAGCTGTTCCAAATACTCCTTCATTAGTGAGAGAAGGTCTTACTGGATTAACTTGGGGAAATGGTATAACTTCGCAGCAGAAAGACAAGGTAAAAAGGATTTTTGAGCCAATAAGTGAAATTTTTGAATTACCTGAACATCAACTTGATTCTTTTTTGGCGTTAACATCATCTGGTCCTGCATATATAGCTTTGATGGTGGAAGCGATGGCTGACGGTGCTGTTGCCGCTGGATTACCACGTCATTTGTCAAATCAATTAGTTCATAAAACTTTCTCAGGTACGGCATCTTTATTAAGAGAAAAAGGTTTACATCCTGCAGAACTTAAAGATATGGTTGCATCCCCAGCTGGGACTACAATTAGTGCTCTTCGACACCTTGAACTTGCGGGCTTGAGATCTGCTTTGATTGAAGCAGTTGTTTTAGCAGCTGAGAAGAGTCGCCAATTGGCTGAAAAGATGACGAGTTGAATGAATTAAGAACGTTATTGTATAAATTCTCAAGTGAGTCAATATTTTGTTGAAGTGTATATCGTTCTTCTACTCTTAATCTAGCACGTCTACCTAATTCATTTGTAAGTACTGGTTGATCTCTTAAAACTGGTAAAAGAGTTCTTAATTGTGAAGTAACTGAATCTGTGCTTAAAACAATACCTGCACCATCTTCAATCACTTCTCCGTCTGCTCCAGCATCAGTAGCTACACATGCTGTGGCAGTAGCCATTGCTTCAAGTAAAGCGATCGATAAGCCTTCAACTAGACTTGGAAGTAAGAAAACTTCTGCCATTTGAAGCAGAGCAACTCTTTTATTAAGGTCAGATTCATAGCCCCACCAAGTTACATTATCTTCTTTATTGAAAATTGAATTATTTTCAAGCGTAGGTCTTAAGGGACCATCTCCAACAATTACTAGTCGACAACCCTTTGTTTGAACTAACTTCCATGCACGAAGAAGTGCTTCAACATTTTTTTCAGAGGCAATTCTGCCCATATAAATAAATAACCTCTCAGATCCAAGATTCTCTCTGATTTCTTGTTGAAGATTGCTTAATGAATCAAAGTTATGAGGCTTCCATTTCTCAATATCAATTCCATTGGGTATGACAGCAAGTCGATTTTCTTTTACTCCAAGTTTTGCAAGTACTTCTGCTTGCATATCTGAGAAAACTATTACTTTGTCAAATTTGGCTAAAGATGGTGCATAAAGTTGATAGGTCAGTTGCTGCGTATTGGCTGTGAGGTTTCTAAGTTTTGAATCAAAGGCTGGATGGAAAGTTGCAATTAAAGGCACATTTAGTTGCTGGCAAAGCTCAGGCAATCGAAAATCAAGAGGAGATAGGGTAAGACTTGCATGGACTAAATCAGGCTTAAGCCTATAGAGAGATTCTCTCAGCTCTCTTTGTGCTCTTGGAGATGGGATTGTATAAACTTGAGATTTAATTAAATAAGGAAGGCTTACATCTGGATCATTTGCTAGCAAAGAAGTTTTGTTATTTCCCTCTCTTCGAGGGTTGTCAAAATGAATGAAACTTGTTTTATGTCCTCTTTTTCTAAGCTCTTCAGTAGTGCTTAGCCCATAACAGACATTTCCACAGAAAGGTGTTTTTTTGCCCAGCCAGGCGATATGGGCCAAATTTTGAAAAAAATCTGTAATTTAAAATAGCAGCTACTCAATACTTCTTCGAGAACTATTGGTATTAGTTAAATCTTTTTTGAACTCAGGAAAATTGGTTTAAATCAATAGGAATAAATTAAACATATCTTGAAAACTGAATTAACTTTTCTCTTTAATAAGATTTTTAGAAGTAAACTTTGTAAATTTCCCTTCTTTGACTAGAGCTTTAAATAATAACTAGTGATAGTGAAATCTTTTAAACATTCTAATAATTAGTAACTTCACCTGGAGATTAAAAGAATTGAATAGCTTTAGATGATGGAGAGTATTTTATTGAGATATCTATTGGAAAAATTATTCTTATCTATATGTCTATTCTTTTATTAAATCATTGCTTGCATATACCTCTCTCATCATTTCTAAAGAACTTATTCTTTTTTGTAAATGTGTTGCTATCCACAATTCAACAACCTTTAATAGCTTAAGCCAAACATTTTTAGGCCCTAATATACTTCCATTACTGTGAAAAGGTAAATCTTCTTTTAGGAGTCTTTGAAGTAAAGCTAGTTCTGATGGATTCAATTCAACATCTGAATTAGGGATTGAACCAATAGCAAAACCTTCTTCGGGAATAAGACTACATCGCCAAGACCATTTACCAATTGGTGGAATTAAATCTAAACCTGATCGACAGCATTTTTGAAGTGGTAAGCAATATCCACCTAATGCTAATAAGTGTATGCATGATTGAACACTTATAGCCAAAGAATGTAAGGAGTTGAATTCATTTTTATCGAGATTATCTAATCTGGTTAAATGAACTAAAACTATCTTAAGTAGTTCTTTTTGTGGATCATCATTGCCAACAAGAATCATTATTAATTCAGAAATTGCTTGTGCAGCTGAAAGTGTCTCTATATGCTTACCAAGATTTCCATAGCTCTTAAGTATTTTTATTTGTGTTACTTTCTTTAGGCTTTTTCTTCCTACTATATGTAAATCTAGATAAGTAAATGGAGATGTTGCACCTAGTCTGCTTTTTGGTTTTCTTGCCCCTGGTATTGCAAGTTTAGATATCCCACTCTCTTCGCTAAGGACAGTTAGAAGCCTATCATTCTCTCCAAGTGGACCGACTTTCAGTGATATACCTTTAATTCTTTGGGTTGAATTCATTGGGTCTTATCTTTTTGTCCTTGGACAAGCTCAAAACCAAAGCTCGTTCCTATCTGAGTAGCACCTGCCTGAACAATTTCTCTTGCTTGATTGAATGTTTTAATTCCTCCTACTGCTTTAATTGAACATCTATTTTTAATTATTTCAGCAAGTTTTTTTATTTGAACACTTGTTGTAGGTGGACCAAATCCATTACCACTTTGGATTCCCTTAGCTCCTGCTTCTATAGAGGCATTTATTGCTATTGAAAGATTTTTTGATGCTAAGAGACTATTTGCATCAACTATTACTCTCACGGGTATACCAAGTTCACATATTAGATTTATTTCCTCGGCAAAAAGTTGATTGTTTTTATCATTTAAAGCATGAAAATTTGGAACTAAGTCTAATTCCTCTGCTCCCTCTTCAATGGCATATTCGGCTTCTTTTAGTTTGTTGTGAGTGGGGATTAAGCCGAATGGGAATGCAATTATTGAAATTAATTTTGTGTCGTTCTTGCTCCCTAATCTTTTACGTGCAATTTTCAGATGAGAAAGGCTAGTACATAAGCCAGCAAACCCATTTTGTTTGGAAGCATCACAAATTTTATTAAGCATATCCGAATCCATATGGGGATTTAAAGCTGCTTGATGTATCAATTTGGAAATATCTTCATAATCCTCTTTAGATCGTTGTCGTCCCATTTTGATTAATACTTAATTTTTCTCTTGAATTACTCCATAACCTCCATGATTACGCTTGTATATAACCCTTAACGCTAACCCGTTTTCATCTCGAAAGAGATAGAAGTCATGATCAATTAAATCTAATTGCTCCCTAGCTTTTTCTATGCTCATTGGAGTCATTTCAAAATATTTACGTCTTACTCCAGGATCTGGTAGATGTGGCTCTTTGCCTTCTAAAAGTGATTTATCTATAGATGTTGATTCTATAGATTCTTGATCTTGGGATTGGTGTGCGGACTTGTTCTTGTGATGATGGTTGTGACGCTCTTTATACTTGCGTAGTTGTCGAGCGAGTTTATTTGCTACTAAGTCAATGCTTGCATAAAGATTTTCACTCCTTTCTTGGGCCCTTATCACTGTTCCATTTGCGAAAACTGTCACCTCTGCTATCTGTTGCGGCACTCTTGGATTACGAGCAACTGAGAGGTGGACATCTGCCTCTTTTACCATTTCATGGAAATTATGAGTTGCTTTATCAATCTTTGATTGTGTGTATTCACGAAGAGATGTGGTTAATTCAAGGTTTCGTCCATGAATAAGAAGCTTCATTCTTTTTCTCGAGAGCCAGGGCCTGATTCCAACCTAGATCTAATCCCTCAACTTGTACAAACTTCTTCTGCTTTTCTTTTTGAGCCAGAAAGAATTGTTCCATTTGATGTGGCATTAAATTGGCAGAAAGATTTTCAGAAAACTCTGATGGATCAACCATTCTCTCCTCAAGCAGTTTGGTTCCTTCAACATGAATCTTGTTATACCTTGGGGCGAGGGAGTGATAAGAAAAATTTGTTATTTGATGTGAAAAATAGTCCAGAACCTCTCTATAGAATTGATAGAGGTGGAGAGGTTACTCATCATGCTCCTGGTCAAATAGTTGGATATTGTGTTCTGAATTTGAATTTGTTCAAAAAAGATTTGTTTTGGTATTTAAGAGAATTGGAACAAGTATTGATTGATGTGCTTGGTTTGTTAGGGCTTGAGGGCCATAGAGTAAATGGGTTGACGGGCGTTTGGTGTCAAGGCTGCAAAGTTGGTTCAATAGGTATTGGGTGTAAGAGATGGGTTACTCAGCATGGATTCTCTCTGAATGTTGATTGCGATTTAATTGGCTTTGAGAGGATCATCCCTTGCGGTTTAGATAAACAAAAAATAGGAAGATTGAATGATTTTATACCTGATATCAAAGTCTGTGACGTTCAGCCACTTGTAAGAGAATCGGTTAAAAGAAGATTTAAATTAAAATGGGAAAATAAGAAATTAATTTCTCATTGAGTTAAATGGAAATTAAAAAAACTTAATTCTAGATAATTATCAAGATGACTAGTTTAAAAAAGTCTTTTAAAGGTTCTTCTCAAGCACTTGCTTTTTGGGTTCCACATATAAAAGAAAAAAAAGCTTTACATAGAAACTCTAAAATTCAAGAAATTACTCGAGTTGATCAAATATGGGAATGGCTAGGAGTTCATTTTGGCCATGTAAAAGCTGTTGACTCTCCTCATACATTGCATCCAGAAAGCTTTACATATAAGGAATTATCAGAAAATATTTCTAAAGCTGCAGAGGGATTTATAGAAATGGGAGTAGAGCCTGGAGATGTGGTGGCTATTTTTTCTGAAAATAGTCCTAGATGGTTGATCGCTGATCAGGGCATTATGAGGTCAGGTGCAGCAGATGCAGTTAGAGGTGCTACTGCTCCTGTGAATGAGCTTAAGTATATTCTTGAGGACTCTCATGCCGTTGGCTTGATTGTTCAAAATTCAGAGGTTTGGAGAAGAATTTCTCTTGATGAACGTCAGAAAAAGGGTTTGAAATTTGTAATTCAACTAGAGGGAGAAGCTAGCGAAGGTGTTCTTTCGTGGAATAGTTTTATGGAAAAAGTATTAGCTGATAAACAGGGAATTAAGTCTAAGAATGAAATTGATAACAAGCATATAGAAATCGCTACTATTTTATATACATCAGGGACTACAGGTAGACCTAAAGGTGTGCCTTTAACTCATTCTAATTTAATGCATCAAATTAGATCTTTAGCTTGTGTTGCAAATCCATCACCTGGATCATCAGTATTAAGTGTTTTGCCAATTTGGCATTCATATGAACGTAGTGCTGAATACTATTTTTTTTCGTGTGCGTGTACTCAAACTTATACAACAATAAGATATCTAAAGGATGATTTACCAAGGGTTAAGCCAATAGTAATGGCTACTGTCCCAAGATTATGGGAATCAATAAAGCTAAGTTTTGATGATGCAGTTGAAAAAATGCCCTCTTTTCGAAAGCTTTTAATAAAGATGGCACTTTTAAATAGTAAGCAATATAAATTATCATTTCGGAAATTAAATTCGTTGACACTTAATAGTGTCTCAATATGGGAGAAAGTTTTATCTTTACTTCTTGTTATTTTGTGTTTTCCAGTTCACTGGATTTCATCAACTTTTCTATGGCATAAAGTTCTTACAAAGATTTGTGGAGGGAGATTGAAATTTCCGATAAGTGGGGGTGGTGCAATTGCACCTCATATTGATTCTTTCTTTGAAGCAATTGGAGTGGAATTATTAGTAGGTTATGGTTTGACAGAAACTAGTCCAGTTCTTACTTGCAGAAGACCTTGGCGAAATATACGTGGCAGTGCAGGTCAACCTCTTCCTCAGACAGAAATAAAGATTGTCGATTCAGAAACATTTTCTATGAAGAATTTGAATGAAAAAGGTTTGGTAATGGCTCGAGGCCCTCAAGTGATGTCTGGTTATTTAGGTAAAAAGTTAGAGACTGAAAAGGTTTTAGATGTTAATGGTTGGTTTAACACCGGAGACTTGGGGATGTTAGTTACTGATGGATCTTTGGTATTGACAGGGAGAGAAAAGGACACGATTGTCTTAACTAGTGGAGAAAATATTGAGCCAGGACCACTTGAGGAAGCTTTAATTTCATCTCCCTTTATTGAACAGGCTTTTTTGTTAGGTCAGGACCAAAAGCATCTAGGTGCGTTACTTGTTCCTCGAACTGATTTGCTTCATGCATGGGCTTCAAAACAGGGATTATCTTTTAACTTAAACTTGGAACTTTGTCCAGGTGATATTGAATTAAGAAAGTTGTTGAGAAGAGAGATGAACAAAGTTTTATTAGATCGCCCTGGATCAAGACCAGAAGAGAGATTATTTGCAATCGCTTTGGTTAATCCATTTACTATTAAAAATGGCTTGCTTACTCAAACCCTTAAGCAAAGACGCCCACAAATCTTGCAAAAATACTTGAAAGTTATAAATGAAATTTATCATTCTTAATTTGTTTATTTGGTCAATTTAATTGACCAAACCTTCTTTTGCTGAGAATCTTGGGATTGGTTATAAGTTCTGTTTAAAGTGGATTCAATCTCTATAAAACGCTCAATAACAGTTAGGGCTGTTGTAACACCTGCCTGGAAAGAGGAAGCTGAACGCGAATTAAGTAATGCAATTTCTACAACAGATAAGCAACTTGGTGAATTGGAAAAAGAGGGGCAACAAATAGTTGATGGAGTTAGAAGTCAGAGCTCAAATCCTCTTGATCCTAGAGTGCAACAACAAGTTGCTCAAGTTCAGGAGCAAGTTTCTGCAAAAAGATCAGAGTTCGAAGAACAAAAAAGAAATCTTTTGCAACAGCAAGCTCAGGTGAGAGAATTAGAAATGGAACAAATTGTTGAACAAGGACAAATAGATAGTTTTTGCGATTTAAAAGTTGGGGATAATTTAGTTAGCAAAATGGGACTAAGTATTCTGGTTCGAGATGGAATTGTAGAAGAAATTGAAGAGCCATCTTCTTGAATTAAGTTTAATAAAAGAAGATGCTTTAGTTGAGGCGATTAAGCTTCACTTGGTTGTTTAGATGTAACTAGTTCATTTATTAGTTTGTGGGCAAATCTGAGTTATAAGGTTTCAAATAGTGCCTTTGGATACTGACATGGGTAATATGTATTCATCACTCTTAACCGCCTTTCCAAGTAGGGAAAAGTTAGGGTAACGGTTAGGACAACCCACTAAAACTCAGTAAGGACAGAACATATGGCAACCCATGACATTTTTATGCCTGCTTTAAGTTCAACTATGACCGAAGGAAAGATTGTGGAGTGGCTTAAGAAGCCTGGAGACAAAGTTGGAAGAGGAGAGTCTGTTTTAGTTGTTGAGTCAGATAAAGCTGATATGGATGTGGAGTCATTTCATGATGGATTTCTTGCTTCTATTGTTATGCCAGCTGGGAGCTCTGCACCTGTTGGTGAAACTATTGGTTTGATTGTTGAGAGTGAAGACGAAATTGCTGCTGTTAAAGCCAAGTCGCCTACTCCCTCAGAGCCAGTTAGTGCAGACTTAGAGAAGTCATCCCCACCAGTAGAAAAAAAAGTTTCTCTCTCAGACAGTTCTAATAGAAAAACATTGACAAACGAGAAAACTGTTGTGCCTCAAATACCTATTAGTCCCCCTCAAGTTTTTAATGATGGTCGAATTGTCGCTTCCCCAAGAGCTAAAAAACTTGCTTCCCAAATGGGAGTCGACTTATCAACTGTAAGAGGAACAGGACCTCATGGTCGTATACAGGCTCAAGATGTTCAAAGTGCTAATGGACAACCAATAAGTGTTCCGTGGATTGCTGAAAGTGATTCTCCAGCTTCAATATCTACTTCTAGTTCACAAACTGAGAAATCTACAGAATCAGAAAAACCACCTCTCCCTGGTAAAAGTTTTGGATCAAGAGGAGAAACTATTGCTTTCAATACTCTCCAACAAGCAGTTAATCGCAATATGGAGGCAAGTTTAAATATTCCTTGCTTCAGAGTTGGATATTCGATTCTTACTGAGGAGTTGGACTCATTTTATAAAAAAGTTAAGCCCAATGGAGTAACGATGACGGCTCTACTTGCAAAGGCTGTTGGACTAACACTTGCTAGGCACCCTCAGGTTAATGCTGCCTTTAGCTCCGGAGGTATTGCATATCCTTCAGAAATAAATGTTGCTATTGCAGTAGCGATGGAGGATGGAGGTTTGATTACCCCTGTTCTGAAGAATGCTGACGAGACAGCTCTTGCTGATTTGTCTCGTCAATGGGCAGATCTTGTAAAACGTGCAAGAAATAAGCAATTAGAACCTCATGAATATAGTACTGGTACATTTACTCTCTCAAATTTAGGCATGTTTGGCGTTGACCGATTTGATGCAATTCTTCCACCTGGTACAGGAGCTATTTTGGCGGTGGGAGGTTCTCTACCTAAAGTAGTTGCGTCTAAAGATGGTTCTATTTCTATAAAAAAACAGATGCAAGTTAATCTTACCGCTGATCATAGAGTTATCTATGGTGCGGATGGAGCATTGTTTTTGAAGGATTTGGCTTATCTAATAGAGAAGAATCCTCATAGCCTTTCTTCTTAATAATCGATTAAATGCAAGGTGTAGGAATTTATTTAACCATTAAATATCTTTTCTGACGTGTTTAACCTGCAAGATAATCTTTTAAGTTCATATAATTATGATTTGCCTCATGATTTAATTGCTCATTCACCTACTGAGCCTAGACATGCAGCTAAATTAATGATTATAAAGAATGGAACATCTGATCCATTAAATCTTACTCATGCAAGGATATGGGATTTAAAAGATGAGTTAAAACCCGGTGATCTTTTAGTTGTTAATAACACTCGTGTTCTTAAAGCAAGATTGAGGGTTCGATTGTCAGGTGGAGGTTTGGCGGAGTTACTGTTAATGGAACCTAGAGGTGAAGGATGTTGGCTTTGTCTTGGTCGTCCTGGTAGACGTATGAGATCTGGAGATAAGTTGTGGTTGGATATTTCTTCGAAGAGTTCTTTACTTTTAAAGGTTATTGCTAAAGATGAAAGTACTGGAGGAAGAATTGTTAAATTCCCACAAGAATTTTCTAGTAGGGCACAAATGGAAAAGTTACTAGAAGGTTGTGGAGAAATTCCGTTGCCTCCTTATATAAATCAAGATTTATCCAGTAGCCATGATGAAAAATATCAGACTCGTTTTGCGCTTAAACCAGGAGCTATAGCAGCTCCTACTGCAGGTTTACATTTAAGCGACAAACTTATAGAAGGTTTAAAAAACAAAGGTATTGAATTTGCTCAAATAACCTTACATGTTGGTCTTGGGACTTTTAGGCCTTTAGAAGAGGAAGACTTATCTCAACTTCATTTACATCGTGAGTGGGTAGAAGTCAATGAAGAAGCTATAAAAGCAGTCGAAAATTGTAGAAAAAAGGGTGGCCGAGTTTTTGCTGTAGGTACTACCAGTGTAAGAGCCCTTGAGTCATCTTTTCTCTTAGGTAGAGGGGTTTTAAAGTCTTTTGAAGATCATGTTGACTTAGTGATAAAGCCGGGATTTAAATTTGGAGTAGTCGATGGGTTGCTAACAAATTTTCACTTACCCAAAAGTTCATTATTATTATTAGTCAGTGCTTTTCTTGGTCGTAAACGTATGTTGAGCCTTTATAAAAATGCAATAGAAAATAAATATCGGTTTTTTTCTTATGGTGATGCAATGCTGATATTACCTGATTCTATTGCGTAATTTTAGCTTTAGGCTGAATATGGTTCTTTTATGATTCCTGCGGGGACATTTTCAAACATAATTGAAGAGATATACCTTTCTGCAAGATCAGGTAAAATGACAACTATTATTTTACCTGCAAACTCTTCTTGTTCTGCAAGCCTTACTGCTGCTGCTGCTGCTGCACCACAAGAGATACCGACTAGTAGTCCTTCTTCTTGAGCTAGGCGTAATGCCATAGCTATTGACTCATCATTAGATACTTGCTCGACTTTATCGACTACTGACAAGTCAAGGTTTTTAGGAATAAAGCCAGCTCCAATCCCTTGGATTTTATGAGGGCCAGGTTTTACTTCCTCTCCATTAAGAGTTTGAGTTATTACAGGGCTATGACTTGGCTCAACAGCAACAGATAGTAATGATTGGTTTTTCTCTTGCTTTATATAGCGTGAAATACCTGTAATTGTTCCACCAGTTCCTACTCCAGAAACAAGAACGTCAATTTCGCCATCTGTATCGTTCCAAATTTCAGGACCAGTAGTTTTGAAATGTATCTCTGGATTAGCAGGGTTATCAAACTGACCGGGCATAAAATATTTTTTTGGGTCACTTTGTCGAATTTCGTTGGCTTTAGCAATCGCACCAGGCATACCTTTGGCGGCTTCAGTAAGAATCAATTCAGCCCCTAAAACAGCCATCATCCTTCTTCTCTCGATGGACATAGACTCTGGCATCGTAAGAATAAGTTTGTATCCTCTTGCGGCAGCTGTATATGCAAGGGCTATACCTGTATTACCCGAGGTAGGCTCGATAATAATCTTGTCTTTGTTTAATAAGCCTTTCTTTTCAGCATCCCAAATCATATTTGCGCCAATTCTACATTTGACGCTGTAAGCAGGATTACGTCCTTCTATTTTTGCTAGAACCGTTGCTTTAGCATTTTTAGTGATTGAATTAAGTTTAACCAATGGGGTATGACCAATAGCAAAACTATTGTCTTCATAGATTCTGGACATTTGAAGAAACTACTTTTTTAACTAATTATTTAAATCTAGAGAAAATAACTGTAATTGGTTGTTTATATAATACTTAGTAGTGATTTAGTTATTATTTTTTATTGTTGATTCGAACCTTTGCCATAATTCATCTTGATTTTCAAGTCCCACAGAAACCCTTAGTAAATGAGATGAGACTCCGCACTCTTCAGCCCATTGGAGTTCTTTATAGTGTGCCAATAAAACATAAGGACATACTAATGTAAAATTTGTACCTAAACTTGGACCTTTGCAGACCCTTAGTCCGTCATAAACTCTTTTTGACTCTTCAAGTCCTCCTTTAAGTTCAAATGATAAGAGACATCCATATCCTCCTCCAGGCTTCAATAGAGAATTAAAATTTTCACAGTCTTTTGGATGTCTAACCCTTGAAATTTTCTTCATTGTCTCTAATTTTTCTTTCAACCGTAAGCATGCATTATTTAGTTTTTTTAGACGATAAATTATATCTCGACTAGTTATTTCAAGCTCAATAGCATCAGAGTCAGATAATGTTGAGAGTGCAACATTTGGTATTATCTCTGCTAATTCATTTTTCCATTTTGAATAAGGACTAATTACAACACTACCAGCAAGAATATCTCCGCGGCCGGCAAAGCTTTTTGTTAGTGAACTGAAAATTACATCTGCAAAAGGAGTTACGTCAATATTTAGAGGGGAACCAATAGTATCGTCAACTATTACTGGAATATCTTTTTCATGGGCTAATTTTGAAATGGATATTAAATCCACACATTGCAGTAAAGGGTTGCTAGGTATTTCTATTATAAGGGCGGCAGGATTTCTTTTTTCGAGCTCTTTTTTTATTTTAGTTAATGAGGTGTCAACTAAAAGATCACTACCTTGATAAATTACTTGTGGAAGTTTTAGGACATCGACATATGGAAAACCTACTTGAAGAATCCGGCGATCCCCTCTGATTTTTCTCAGGGCATTAAGTGTCGTAGTTAGAGCTGCCATCCCTGACCGATGTAGATGAACTAAATTTCTCTCGCAATCATATAAATTCGCTAAACGATTACAAATTTCATAGCGTGCCTTCTGGCCATCATCTATAGATGGCTTTGCCTCCTTTCCCAGAGCAATCGCTGCTTCTCGTGATGACAACCCGAGTCCTGTATGTTGCCAAAAAGCTTTTGCTGAATCAGTATTTTCTTGGTTGACGATTAAACACTTAAATCCAAGGAAATCTTTGATTTTGGTTTGGCAATCAGGATTTATTCTATGACAATGGCTTTGTGCACTTTTAGCGCTAGCGATATTGGGATAAGGCCAACTGCTTTGATTGCGTTCATTATGAAACTTAAGAGATTTACTAGCTAGCTCAGCGATTAAAGGATTAAAACCAAATCTTGGATAAATGGCTTTTAATGAACTTAGGCAGTCTGGGTCTTTGTTTTCATAGTCGACAACATCTTGCCATCGAGGTAATGCTACAGAAACTGCATGAGGGCTTTTTGGTAGAGGTTCCCCTAGGTCTTTAGAGCTCCAGCAAGGGTTCGTTTGTAAATTGCGTTGTTTCAAGAGATCTTTTCAAAGGCTTGATTTAAATCTGCAATTAAGTCATCAATATCTTCACAACCAACTGAAAAACGAATGAGTGAATCATTTATACCTATCTTTAATTTTGTTTCCCTTGGAACTGATGCATGTGTCATTGTCGCTGGATGGCAAACAAGACTTTCAATTCCTCCAAGACTTTCAGCCATTTTGAAGAAGTGAAGACTTTTGCAGAAGGAATAAGTTATCTTTTCATTAGCCTTAAGACTTGCAGTGACAATTGCACCTCCAGAGACCATTTGCTTTTTTGCTAGTTTACTTTGTGGATGATCATGCCTAAACGGATATAGAACAACATCAATTAGTGGATGAGTCGCAAGTTGGTTAGCTATCTCAGATGCATTTTTGATTTGCCTTTCTAGTCGAAGGGGAAGAGTCTTTACACCTCTTGTGATTAACCAGCAATCAAAAGGAGAAGGATTTAGCCCAAGTGCTTTTTGCGCGAAAATGAGACGTTGATTCCATTCGGAACTTTCTGTACAAATTGCACCACCAAGAGCATCTGAGTGACCATTAATATATTTGGTAGTGCTTGTTAAAGATAAAGTCGCTCCAAGTTTGAGAGGTTGTTGTAAAATAGGCGTTGCAAAGGTATTGTCTACTACTACTGGGATATTTATTTGATTAGCAATTGTACAGATTTTGTTTATATCAATTATTTTCAGAAGTGGATTGGTTGGACTTTCTATCCAAATCATTGCAGGATTGAGTTCTGGAATGATTTCTTCAGGAATTGCATTGGTAAAGTCTATCCATACAGTTTTCAATCCAAAACGATTGAAGACTTGTTCGAATAACCTTACCGTACAACCATAAAGGTTCTCTTCGCATAGGATTAAGTCACCTTTTCTTAGCGAAGAAACTATTGCTGTAATTGCAGCAACTCCAGAGCTAAATACATTTGCATATTTGCAATCTTCTAATGATGATAAAACTGATTCTAGAATGCTGAAATTGGGATTACCTGAGCGAGTGTAATCAAATCCACCATCATTCCCATGAATAAAAGTTGAGCTTGGAAATATGGGAGGCATTATTGTTCCTGTTTCTTTTGCATAACTTTCTTTGTTATGAATAACCCTTGTATTTATTCCAGGGTTAATTATTTTTCCGTCTTTTTCTGAACTCATATTTCTTTAGTTGATTTTCTTAAGTTTAGAGAAAAACATGATAAATCCCCAAAATAGGACGGAATCATTTGAATTTACGAAAGCCCAGTCCGGAAAAAGGATTAAACCGTTCTTGAATAAGTATAAGCTTTCTATGACTGAGATCTATGGCAGTCTTAGTGCTTTGTGCAAAGTTTGTATTGGATATTATCTACACATTCACTAATAAGTTTGAAAGTTTCAGAAGGTTTGCAAGAGAACAGATCGCTCTATTTGCATTTGGAATAGCAGAACCTTATCTAAGACGAGTTCCTGTCGCACAGCTTATTTTGCTTTTTCCCTGGCCTAGGAAGATTTCAACTCGAAGACCTGCTCTATTAGGAATACAGCTGAAACTCGTTACAAATTCTTTGTTTACCCTGGATTTCGGCTGATCAAGTTTATGGTTCAATTTGGACAGAATTTTGACAAGCCTCTAAGCACAAGACGTATACTGATAGTATCTATGTACCACCTGCATGCCTCTAGGATGAAGAGAGACGGATGGATTAAGGAGCGAAGTGGAGTTTGGATACTTCGCTTCAGGTATGAATGGGAATCTTGGGATGAAGACCCTCGTGTGCTTGTCGAGAAAGGAAGACTCGAATTCTGTGGCGTACCTCTTCTTAAGACTAGGAAACGTATGCGTAGGAGTTCTGCCGTAATGCTATGGCGAAATCTTTTATCAACTGGCTGGGAGCAAGTTAACCCTCAATGGGAGTAGTTTGAGGTGAAGATTGATACCTTTTGTATGTTTTTCATCATCCCAGCCCAATAGGTCTATTAGTGCTAACCCTATACGTAATTATGCCTTTAACATTTTTTCTTTTTTATAAGTTTTGATCCTAATTTTATCGGTATTTTACGAACACTGTTGGTCATTAAATAGCTTGAGAAGCTAGAAGTATCCCTATTCAAAGCTAGATAAGCATGATGGGATATCGTAGTAATAATCATTTAAATTCTTAGCCCATTCTTTGTGGTGCTCATCTAAATCTAGTGAGTTCGTTTGAGTGTTTGCCTCTAGCATCTGTCTTATTAATGCAATCTTTGTATCAGTCACTTCTGGTGAATAAAACTTCAGTGGCTGTTTGGTAAGCAAGTTGTCTCCACTCATAAATCACCCAACTTGAAAACTTAGAGTAAAATGTTTTTACTCTATGGGACTATAACGAAGAGATATTTTTAAGGATTTATTCCTGTTTGCTTTACAAAATAAAGAGATTGGAGATGGTGGCAATATATTCAGTAGCTTCATAATGGCATATAGATTCTTTGAGACTTAAGTCTTTACTTGGAAATTTGCCTACCTTTTAGATAATGAATTTCCTGAAGACCACATGCTTCTTAAACCCAGTTTGTCTTTAAGCAACATAAATGGAAGACTTGCTAAAATCGCTAACGCAATCAATGCATAAATGTCTGTTGTAAACCTTGCTATACCCCATTCAGATGAAGCGAGTGCAAAAATTGATAGCTGCATTAATCTATTTTATTTAGGCAAGTTTAATGTATATCTATAAAACAAGTAGATAGGATTTTCTTATAGAAAATTATTAAAGCATAAAAAAGCCGTTTAAAGTATTCGACTTGGCTTTTAGTATATATTTAAATCAAGTTCAGGTTTTTAACTTTTCTTAGGAGTTTGAACTAATCGATTCTCTTTTCCGGACATCTGAAAAATAGAAGCTTCTCCAGTAGTAAGAAGCTTTCCAGGCCATATTGTGTAATAGGGAGTAAACATGATCAGCAAATTAACTTTGCAAAATCTAAAGGGAATTAATGGTCAAGGTTTTCAGTGCGATTATGAATTTATTACGAATGATAGATATAATTGATAGTTTTCGAGATCTTCTGTATTTGGGTTTGGCTTAGGCCTTCTTAGCTCTTTGGTTCGGCGTTATTTCGTGGAGGCTTTATTGCTTTGTGTGGTGAGGTTATGCCTAAAATATTTGGTTTGAGCTTGATTTTTTAATTAAATACAACAATATGGTTTAACAGGTAGATTAAATAGTCGAATTCAAAACTAATGACTAAAGATTGGAAACCAGTAGATCCTCAGGTTCTAGTCGATGCTTGGGAGGAATTAAAAGACTGTGCCGAGGGGATACAAAAAGATCTCGCTTGTCCTGATGAAGAAGTTGCAAAGATTCTGAGGTCTGTTGCTGATAGTTTTCATGGAGTTGAAGAGGTTCTTGATAAAGAAGAAGTCAAAGCAGTCATACACCCTCAAAGGAATAATCAAAACCAAAGTAACAATCAAAACCAAAACAAAGATGAATGGTAATTAGGAATTGAGACAGTTACTCATTTTACGAACCCAAGAGGGCAGTCATCTCAATGAATATTATTCAAAGTGCAAGTCTTATTTATGACTGTTTGGTGGTTTTGTCTCAAGCGAATATTCGAACATTAATGAAACATTAACTACCGTTTTCTGGATAATTTAATCCTATTCGTCATGATATCTTTGGCTTCCCAACTAAGAAACTTAAAAAATAAATAGATATTAGATAAATGATTTATAAATTAATTAGACATGATAAAGAGGATGATGATTTAACAAATGAATCCTTCGATAGTTATGATGAGGCATACGATTTATTAGAGGAAATATACGCTGATATTTGTTGCTCTGATGCTGATTATGGAGACCGTCCCTATTATGAGATAATCGAGGTACAAGAATGAGAGTAATTGAAAAACACAAGCAATTCATAGCTTGGTATCAACGAAAGCTAGGCTTAAGTGATTATGGATTACTTTGGCTTGTTTTCTTTAAAGGAGTTTTAGTTGCTTTGGTTTTAGAAAGATTAATTGCTTCTTAAATATATAACAAGGATGCTTTAATAGAATATATAAACTAATCTGTGCGGCTTAAAATAGTTATTCTTGGAATTGTTTTATTGGCAGTAATTTAATGTGATTTTTATAACTTATACAATTAGGAGTACTTTTAGACTAGTCATTAAAGAAAGAGAAAGATAATAAGTTATCGCTTAAAGAACATTAGTCATTTTCCCATCTTTAATACTCGGGGAAAATATCAAGATGAATATGAGTCAATATTTTTGGTGGCAGTTATTAAAACTCTTCAATAGAACTTGTCAGGATTATTTATAGAGGAGAAAACAATGACCTTGTCGCCAATTTCTTTTGGTTTTTTCAGAATTATTGACATAAAAAAACTCTTGATAACTAGGAAAAGTGTAACAAGAGTCTGTATTAAGTTTGTATTCTTGTCGTCGAGACCTGGTAAACCCAGGCTGCGAATGAGTACTATACTTTTCTTGAATAGTACTCAACAACTAACAATTCATTAATTTCAAGAGCAACCCATTCTCTGTCTGTTCTTGCTGTGATTTTGGCAGTGAGCTTGGATTTATCTAATTCAAGGTGTGGAGGAACATTAGCAAGTCCTGGGAATTCAAGGTTGGCTTGAGCTAATTGTTGACTGCCTTTGTTGTTTCTAATAGCAATAACATCACCAGCTTTACATTGATAGCTAGCTATATCTGTGGTTTTGCCATTAACAGTTACATGACCATGATTAACCAACTGTCTTGCACCAGGTATTGTTGGACCAAATCCAAGTCTAAAACAAACGTTATCTAGCCTGTTTTCTAGAAGCTTTAAGAGATTTGTCCCAGTGGATCCTTCCTGAGCACGAGCTTTTTTGACATAACGAACAAGCTGGCGTTCAGAGATACCATAGTTGAAACGAAGTTTTTGTTTTTCTTCGAGTCTTATGGCGTATTCAGAGCGCTTGCGACGGGCTTGGCCGTGCTGACCTGGTGGATGCGACCTTTTTGCGGCCTTCCGGGTGAGACCTGGAAGGTCTCCCAAGCGTCGCGTGATCCTCAGACGAGGTCCGCGGTATCTAGACATAGGGGTGAAAATTTAGTAATGGTTTTTACTGGACAAGGTAACCTGAAAGATAATCCGACTTACCCTGATTATTAACCAGTATTTTATTCTATCGTTAAACATGCTTTTAATGATCAATAAAGCGATTGCTTCTATTTTCTTAGGTTTGATTTCTTTCTATCAAAAATGGATATCTCCTTTATCTGGTCCCAGTTGTAGGTTTATACCGAGTTGCAGTACCTATTCAATAGAGGCTATTTCCAGGCATGGACCATGGAAAGGTGGATGGCTAACGATACGAAGATTGAGTAAATGTCATCCGCTTACTCCTTGTGGATGTGATCCTGTTCCTGACTAATGAAACCAGAAGTATTGATTTTGTTCTCTCGTAAAGGCTGCTGTTTATGTGAAGCATTAGAGGAACGCTTATTAAATATTTCTTTGACAAACTTGGATCCTTCAGTTGTACTTCAAATCCTAGATATTGATACCGATGAGGTATCATTAGAAGATAAAAGACTTTATATATATGAGGTCCCAGTATTAGTTCTTGATTCTAGTAAATTAGCTAGAAGAATTGAGTTGCCAAGAGTATCTCCAAGACTTAAGAAGGATAATCTTTTTATGTGGCTTCAGAATAAGTTAAATAATTATTATCATGCATCCTGAAAATTTATGAATTACTTGATTATTCCTTTTGATCGGTTTAATGAATTAATATTTTAAGTAGATCTTAATCTTTGATTTGCATTCATAAGTAATAAGGATAAACTAAATTGGCTTATCCTTATTTCTTATGAGTTCATTCCTGAAACATCATCTTGTTGATAGTAAGTAGAGTGATTTTATTAATTAGTCACAACATGTATTTTTATAATTCTTGTGGATATTAAGTCTACGTATTCGAATTCAGAGGTTTAGCTTTGTCTCGTCATCTTCATTCTTTATTGGAAGCGATTGGCCTTGAAGTTCCTTCTTATTTGCCTAACCCAAAAATAAAAAATCTTTCATGTGATTCTCAAAACATTGAAAAAGGTGATTTGTTTTTAGGTCTAAAAGGTGAAAAAGTTGATGGAGGGGTTTATTGGGATAAAGCACTGGCATCAGGTGCATGCGCTGCGATTATAAGTAAGGATGCTTCTCTTCTGAATCCTGCATCAAAGGAAAAACCTGTTGTTGTGTTCCCAGATCCCATTGCATTGTGGATTGGGAAATTATCAGCAGATTTCTGGAGAGACCCCTCGTCAAAAATTTCTTTAATAGGTGTTACTGGTACAAATGGTAAGACAACAACATCATATTTAATTGAGTTTCTAAGTTCTTCTCTTGGCATTCCTTCAGCATTATTGGGAACTTTGGTTAATCGTTGGCCTTCATATGAAGAAACTTCAATTCATACAACTAGTTTTGCAGTTCCTCTCCAGGCCCAACTCGCTAGAGCTGTAAAGGCGGGTGTTGAATTGGTCGCTATGGAGGTAAGCTCTCATGCTTTATCTCAACAGCGAGTTGCAGGATGTCATTTTTCAGGAGCAATCTTTACTAATCTTTCTAGAGACCATTTGGACTATCACGATTCAATGGAGATGTATTTCAGGGCAAAGGCTAATTTATTTAGATCTCCTCTCTTGAAAACTGGAAATGCTAGGGCAATAGTGAATGTTGATGATAAATGGGGTTCGCTATTGGCGAATGATCTAAAGAAAAAATGTTGGACATGCTCTTTAGACAAGGATTCCCATAACTCTACGAAAATAGATCTTTTTTACACTGATCTTAAAATTAGTTCAGATGGGTGTATGGGCAAATTGCATACACCAACTGGATCAGGTAAATTCTTTTCGCCATTAGTAGGTGAATTTAATTTGATGAATACCCTGCAGGGCATAGGAATTCTTGTTCAGCAAGGATTGCCATTAAATGAACTTTTAGATGCCTTAGGGAAATTTCCAGGAGTTCCAGGCCGAATGCAACGTATTAATATTCCTGGTTATACATCTAAAGATGGCCATCCAATTGTGCTTGTTGATTATGCTCATACACCTGATGGATTAAAGAATGCTTTGATTGCTTCTAGGTCTTTTACTAAAGGGAAACTTATTTGTGTTTTTGGTTGCGGTGGTGATAGAGATAGAGGTAAAAGATCAAAAATGGGAGAAGTTGCTTTGAAATTTTCCGATTATATTGTATTGACATCTGATAACCCAAGACAAGAAGACCCTCAAAGAATAATAAAAGATATTCAAGTTGGAATAGGCTGCGATATAAACTTACTCATTGAGCAGGATAGATCTATAGCAATTCAGTTCGCCATATCAAAAGCAAGAAAAGGAGACGTTGTTTTGATTGCGGGAAAGGGGCATGAAGATTATCAAATTTTAGGAGATCAGAAAATATATTTTGATGATCGTAATCAGGCAGAATTAGCATTAAGAATGAATTAGTTTTATGAGATAAAATTTCTAACTCATTTTTATATTTTTGATTGCACGACTGAGATTATCTAACTCGGACTTGTTAGTTGTTATGTGTACACATGCCCGAAGCCATTTAGGATCTTCAAGTACACGGAGCCATAATCTTTGCTTGCCAAGAGTATTGACGATTGCTTCGGGAGATTTGTTTATATTCATTATAAAGCTAACTATCCCTGTTGATGGAGGTTTGTTTGAAATAAGTTCTATCTCTTCAATTTGTTTTAATTCGTTCCATAATTTTGAACTAAGACTTTTGATTTTGGTTAAACGTTCAGATTCTGTACCTTCTTTTTGCAGCATTAGTATTGAATTTCTAAGACCGGCTAAAAGTGGTATACAAGATGTTGCAATTTCAAAACGTCTACCATCAGAATGGAAAGGTTCTTTTTTCTTGATATGAATTCCTACTTCTGCTTTTAAACTTTTCCATCCTATGAATGTTGGACTTGATTCTTTTAAAACTCTTTCAGAGAGGGCGACTCCTCCAAGACCTTCTGGTCCGCAAGCCCATTTATGACCTGTAAAAGCAAAAATATCTGCTTTATCGCAAGCATCTTTTACGGGAATATGGCAGAAACTTTGGGCTGCATCTACCAATAAATAAGGTTTAGTTTGAAGCTCATTTAGCTTCTTTGCGATAAGTTTGATTGGCATTATTTGTCCTGTATTCCATAGGACATGTGATATTACAACTAGTTTTGTATTCCTTTGAAGATGTAGATCTAAACTGCTAAGTAGTTTTTTATTTAAATCATTTTTTTTATCATAGCCTGTTCCCAAAGTTTGAACAGGGAGTACTCCAATCTTAAGTTCTTTTCTACGAGCTAGTTCTTTACAGGCGGCTACTATTCCAGGGTGTTCGCAGTCACTAATTAGTAAGTGATCACCAGCAGAAAAAGGTAATCCCCATAGAGGTATTATGCAGCCTGAACTAACATTTTCTGTTAAAGAGATTCTCTTGGGGGGTATACCGCAAATCTCGGAAATAAGATTTTTGGTGGTTAAAATTTCTTTAGTTATATAAGGCCAAACATCATTAGTAAATGGACCAAGCTCTTGGATTTTTTGCCAGCTAACTGCTATTGCTTTTATTGAGTTAGAAGGTAATGGACCCT
Source organism: Prochlorococcus sp. AG-315-B03 (assembly GCA_003283745.1). Taxonomy (GTDB): domain Bacteria; phylum Cyanobacteriota; class Cyanobacteriia; order PCC-6307; family Cyanobiaceae; genus Prochlorococcus_B. The sequence goes on from QBWA01000001.1 coordinate 47,615, forward strand.
GTCCTCCATAATTAAAATATTGCTTATTTTTCAAAGCCTGCATATTTGCCCTTAATGAGCTTTGAAATATTTTCTTCATTTATTTATCAATACTTAATAAGTCTATTAAGGGATATCTTGTGGAACTCAAATATGATTTTATCTTAATAAATTCAATCAGGATTAAATTCTTATAAGAATTCTGATAAGGATTTTCTAATACGAGCTTGAGGTATCGCAACAATTGGTTTTAGTTCTGAATTGAATAAATAGCCGAATTAACCTTATGATATAATTTGAACTCTTATAATTAGGGAATGGAAGATCAAAAAGAACAAAATGTTATTGCTCAAGAGTGGGTTGTAATGTTTGATGGGCAGATTAAGAGAAGTGAGAAAAAGTTTGATGGCAATCTTCATCATATAGAAATAAATAGAAAAAATAATAAATAGGAATGATTAATCACTTTGTCAAACTAAATAATAATTTGACCTGCTAAATTTGATATAATTTATTAAAACTCTGAAATTAGTATTTTTAGATAACTTTACCCATTTCATGCGATTTGACTGTTACGATATAAGAAATTCTTTCGACATCGATGAAAATAGATTTTGGTCCTATAACCTTTAGCCGTATTGCAAGTATCCTTTTAATTCTAGGATTCTTTGGACTGCTCGCTTATAACTCAACTCTTTAATAGGAAATATATTTTAGAGAAAAACCTTCCTAATATCAATATATGCTTGTGTCCGCTCTCGGATTTAGTGGAAATAGAGTATTATGTTTGAAATTTATAAATGCAATGGAAGTTACAAGTGCTGATCCTACTTTGTTGGTAGTTGTTGGGGGCATAGTTGTAGTAGTTTTAGGAGCTCTTGCCTATGGGATTTATGCAACATTTGGTCCTGGTTCTAAAGAATTAAGAGATACTATTGATGAGCATGCAAAAATGCATGAGTTAGGAATAGCTCATGGTCATAGTGGTAAAAAATAATCATTCATCAATTTATTAATTCTTTTTTTAGTTAAATATATTTTCTTGGATTTATATTTACATAGTGTAATTTAGATTTTCTTATTTATTTTCAGATTAATTAATTGATTTGATATTTTATCCACCAAATAATTCAAGTACTTCCATGTAATATCATTAAGTATAAGTATCCTTTAATTATAAAGGTGGAATTGAAAATCTTTATGCTGGAAAACTTGATGATGAAACCTAAATCATGTTGATTAGTATTTTAACTGGTTTTATAGCAGGAGCTGTTCATGTTGTTAGTGGGGCAGATCATATGGTTGCGATGGCACCATCAGCTTTAATAAAGCCCAAATTAGCTTTAAAAAATGGCTTGGCATGGGGACTAGGACATTCTACAGGTGTTTTAATTCTCTCGATATGTGCGATTTTGGCTAAAGATTTGGTCAATATTGAAAAAATGTCTTCCTTTGCAGAATTTCTTGTTGGAATTAGCCTTTTGGTTGTTGGTCTCTTAGCTATAAGGACATCATTAAGATTAAATATTCATATGCATAAACACAGTCATAAAAATGAGAGGCCTCATAAGCATGTTCATTTTCATTCACTTGGGAAGAAGATTCATGGAACCCACTCTCATGCTGCAACTGGATTAGGGGTATTGCATGGATTTGCAGGTGCTAGTCATTTGATAGCAGTTATTCCAGCATTGGCGCTGCCTTTAATAGGGGCTTTAATATATTTATTTGCTTATTTACTTGGATCAGTTTTTGCTATGGGATGTGTAGTCCTTGGTATATCTTTTGCTGCAAATAAAGCTAACAAAATATTTTATCCTTTTTTAATGAGACTAACAGGAGGACTATCAATTTTAACAGGAATATTTTGGCTTCAGAAAACTTCAATTATTACTTATTGAATTCTAAATAAATGAACTATACAGCTACATTTATTGCTTTAGGTTGTTTCTTCTTATGGGTTATTATTGCTACTTTTATTTGGTCTAGAAGGATGAAAAGACTATCTCTTGAATATTCAAGAAGTAAAAATATGAAGAATTAGATAATGAGATTATTTCCTTAAGATGATTAAAATCTGGTTTTATTTATACTGCAAAAACTATCTTTATATACCTAGATCTATAAACTTGAACAAATGTTATGTATGATTATTAAAAACTGCTAAAAATAAAAAATGAAAGGATTTTTATTTTTCTTGGGATCTATCTTTAGATGGCCTGTTCAAAGACCTAATCAATTCTTGACTTTACATTTATATTTTGTTGCTATATATGTCATAACTTTTTTTATTAAGAATATGGGATTTAACTTCTCTAACCTTATCTTTACGAGCGGAATGATAGCTCCGATTGGTTATTTGATTTGCAATGGATTACCTTTGGATTGTCTTGATTATAAATCTTCTATTCAAAGAGAATTGAATACTCAAAATTAATTTTATATTTATAATTAACTACCAAATTAATCAGATTTCAGAGTACTTGAATAACTTCACTAACTTCAGGAATCATTTCTCTAAGTTTCCTTTCTATTCCCATTTTTAGAGTCATTGTGCTGCTTGGACAACTCCCGCAGGCTCCTTGTAGTCTTACTTTTACAATAGGTCCATCTATTTCAGCAATTTCTACATTACCTCCATCAGCCATAAGAAATGGTCTTAATTCATCTAGAACCTTCTCAACATTCTCTGTCGTTAGTGGGAGTGTTTCATTACTCATTTGAGAGCGCTTGACTTTAACATCCTTAGCTTAGTGAATTATTAGATAATCTGTGTATAGATCTTGATAAAGATTTTGTTTAATACAAATGCCTCAAGCTCAGAAAACACATATGACGCGATATTGATTGGTGCTGGCATTATGAGCTCGACGCTTGCAATATTACTTCACGAGCTCGATCCTGATTTGCGTTTGCTGATTGTTGAGCGTCTTTCCTCTCCTGGATTGGAAAGTAGTAATGCCTTAAATAACGCTGGGACAGGTCATGCTGCTAATTGTGAGCTTAACTACACCCCAGTTCAAGCAGATGGAAATATTCTTACTGAGAAGGCCTTTGAAATTAATAAATCTTTTGAACAAAGCTTGGAGCTTTGGGCTTCCTTGAGCGAAAAAGGAAAGTTAGAGCCAAAGAATTTTTTAAATAAATTGCCTCATATAAGTTTGGTCTTTGGGGAAAAAGATATTTCTTTTTTAAAAAAAAGGTTTTTTGAGCTTAGTTCTCATCCTGCCTTTCAAGAAATGGAATTCACCATGGATCATGCTGAATTGAAAGACTGGATTCCATTAGTCATGGATGGTAGATCGAAAGATGAATTGATTGGAGCAACAAGAATTAGACGTGGAACTGATATTGATTTTGGAGTTTTAACTCGCTCATATTTAGAACAAATTGAGGGAAAACAATCTGTTGAGATTAACTACTCCACGAATGTAGAAAACCTTCAACAAGATTATAAAGGTAATTGGTATTTAGATATAAAGAGTTCCTCAAAAAATAGACTTGTCAAGTCAAGTTTTGTTTTTCTGGGAGCAGGAGGAGGTGCTTTATCTCTTTTGCAAAAATCAGGAATTCCAGAGGGATTGTCTTACGGTGGCTTTCCCGTAAGTGGAAAATGGATGATTTGTGAGGAAGAGCATTTAGCCGAAAGGCATTATGCAAAGGTTTATGGGAATGCTGCGGTTGGGGCGCCACCAATGTCTGTACCTCATTTAGATACACGATGGATCGGAGGAAAAAGATCTCTCTTGTTTGGACCTTTTGCAGGGTTTAGCTCCAATTTCCTCAAGCATGGATCAAAATTGGATTTATTTAAATCAATTAAATCAACAAATATTTTGTCAATTTTACAAGCAGGAATAAAGAATATCGATTTAGGGAAATATCTAGTAAATCAACTTCTTCTGACTAATGAAGAACGCATTGAAACGTTAAGAAGTTTTTTACCAAATCCTTCTCCAGATGATTGGAAACTTTCAGTTGCTGGACAGCGAGTTCAAATAATTAAACAAACTTCTAAAGGGGGTGTCTTGAAAATGGGAACAGAAGTTGTATCATCTGCCGATGGATCCTTGGCTGCTTTGCTTGGAGCTTCTCCAGGTGCAAGCACTGCAGTCACAATAATGATTGAGGTGCTAAATCGATGCTGGGGAGAAAAAATGAAATCAAGTGCATGGAAAATAAGAATGAATGAGCTTTTCCCAAGCTTTGGAAAAGATATCAATTCAAATCAAGAATTACTTCTGGCAATTCGAAATAGAAATGATTTCTTACTTAATTTAAAATAGAGCTCTGTTTCTATTAAGCTATATATTTGGATTTTTCATAGAGTTGTTTTTTATAGCTAGAAACTTTTCTCCTTTATTTTCTTTCGCATGACTGATGTTCCCATTACTCGTCTGAGGAACTTCTGCATTATCGCTCATATTGACCATGGGAAATCAACCTTGGCAGATAGGCTTTTGCAGGATACTGGTACAGTCTCGTCGCGAGATATGCAAGATCAATTTTTGGACAATATGGATCTAGAAAGAGAAAGAGGAATAACTATTAAGTTACAGGCTGCAAGAATGAATTATAAAGCTAGTGATGGAGAGGAATATGTCTTGAATTTGATTGATACTCCTGGTCATGTTGATTTTTCTTATGAAGTAAGTCGTTCATTGCAAGCATGTGAAGGTGCATTGTTGGTCGTTGATGCCAGTCAAGGAGTTGAAGCCCAAACTTTGGCAAATGTTTATCTTGCTTTAGAAAATGATTTAGAAATAATACCTGTCCTTAATAAGGTTGATTTACCTGGTGCCGATCCCCAGAAAATCAAGGATGAAATTGAATCAATAATTGGCTTGGATACATCAAAAGCAATTACTTGTTCTGCTAAAACAGGTATTGGTATCCCTGAAATCCTACAAGCTGTAGTTGAGAGAATTCCTTCTCCAAAAGATGACATTAGTGGATCTACAAAAGCTTTGATCTTCGACTCTTATTACGACCCATATCGGGGAGTTATTGTTTATTTCCGAGTGATAAGTGGTGGTATAAGTAGAAAAGATAAGATTTTGCTTATGGCTAGTAAAAAGAGTTATGAGCTAGATGAAATAGGCGTAATGGCTCCTGATCAAGTTAAAGTTAAGTCACTTCATGCCGGTGAAGTTGGCTATTTAGCCGCATCGATAAAGGCTGTCTCTGATGCAAGAGTCGGAGATACTATAACCTTATTAGATAAACCTGCTGAAAATCCTCTACCAGGTTATACCGAAGCTAAGCCAGTGGTCTTTTGTGGATTGTTCCCTACAGATGCTGATCAATATCCAGATCTTAGAGAATCTCTTGATAAATTGCAGCTTTCAGATGCTGCGTTGAAATATGAACCAGAAACCAGTAGTGCAATGGGTTTTGGTTTTCGTTGTGGTTTTCTTGGTCTATTGCATATGGAAATTGTTCAAGAAAGATTAGAACGTGAATATGATTTGGATTTAATTGTTACGGCACCATCAGTTATTTATAAAGTGAAAATGATAGATGGGGAGGTTTTGACAGTTGACAATCCATCTACTCTCCCAGATCCACAAAAAAGGGAAAGCATAGAAGAACCTTATGTAAGAATGGAGATCTATGCTCCTAATGACTATAACGGTACTCTTATGGGCCTTTGTCAGGACAGAAGAGGTGATTTTGTTGATATGAAATATATAACAACTGATCGAGTAACACTCATATATGAAATGCCTCTCGCTGAGGTCGTGACTGACTTCTTTGATCAGATGAAGAGTAGGACAAAAGGTTATGCTTCTATGGAGTATCACTTGATCGGCTATAGAAAAAATGATCTAGTAAGGTTAGATGTTTTGATTAATGCAGAGCGTGCAGATCCATTGACTACAATTGTGCATAAAGATAACTCTTATGGTGTTGGTAAAGGACTTGTCGAGAAACTAAAGGAACTTATTCCCAAGCAACAATTTAAGATACCCCTACAAGCCTCTATCGGGAGTCGAATTATTGCAAGTGAAAGTATTAGTGCTCTAAGAAAGGATGTTTTATCTAAATGCTATGGAGGAGATATATCTAGAAAGAAAAAATTACTAAAGAAACAGGCTAAGGGAAAAAAACGAATGAAATCTATGGGAAAAGTAGATGTTCCTCAAGAGGCTTTTATGGCTGTCTTGAAATTAAATAATGACTAATGGACTTTTCTTATGTTGGAAATTTATTTCTTATAGATTGTCTCAATCAATCCAGTGCTTAGTCTCATTGAAACCTCCTGATTATTCTTGTCTTTAGCCAAACTTGTCCATATGAAACCAATAATTATTAATGTTGTAATAGCTATTGAAAGTTCACCTACGGTGAGGCCATCATTTTTTAAATTCATTTTAAATTGTATGTATGTATTTATTTAAGCAATTATTTTTTTGTTTTCTACCTATTATAGTTAAATTTAATTAGTTTTTTAAACTTTAAATTGATTCTGAAAAGGTTTTTGATACCCCGAAATTTGTCTGGTCAATTAACTATGACTGGACTTATGATTGTATCTTTATATATAGGGATAGCTATTCTTGTACCAATTTTAATATCTTTAAATGCTATTCCTAATGGAGAGTTTGGTCTGGGAAATCCAATTTTTGCTCCTCCTTCTGTTGAACATTGGTGTGGAACTGATCGCTTGGGTAGAGATGTATGTATTAGAACACTTGCAGGAAGTGGTGTAGCACTTAACGTTGTCTTTCTTGCTGTTTCTTTGGCTTTATTAGTAGGTGTTCCTTTAGGACTTCTTAGTGGATACCTTGGAGGTCTTCTGGATAGAGTTTTGGTTGTTTTAATGGATACTTTATACACAATACCTGTTCTTCTTCTTTCTGTCGTAATGGCTTTTATTTTGGGGAGAGGGATATTGAATGCTTCAATTGCGCTATGTGTCGTTTATATCCCTCAATATTTTCGCCTTGTAAGAAATCAGACATCACAGGTTAAATCAGAACTTTATATTGAAGCTGCAATTTCAATGGGAGCTTCTCCATTGTGGGTAATAAGAAAATATCTTTTAAAGAATGTTATTACGTCCGTCCCAGTCGTTCTAACACTCAATGCTGCGGATGCTGTTTTAGTTCTTGGAGGGTTAGGTTTTTTGGGCTTAGGCTTGCCAGAGTCTGTACCGGAGTGGGGCAGTGACTTAAATATGGCTTTGGTAGCTTTGCCTACAGGGATTTGGTGGACAGCTCTTTATCCAGGCTTGGCAATGTTTGTTTTGGTTCTGGGCTTATCATTTATTGGGGAGGGGCTTGAATATTTAATTAGTGGAACTGATGTAAAGGTTTAGAGCTGTTTAGAAGCTAGATAATTAAATTCCTTTTTTTTTGAAATATCTTCGAAAATCTCCAACATAGTCTTGTTAATACTTTAACTTTAGTGTTCTAGGTAATTCTTCTGTTATTTCTCCTTTTGAATTAAGCTCAGGATATTTTCGACCTTCACTATTACACCACTTAGCAACTTCTGGGTAGGCCCATTCGAATATTCTTTGTTTGTAGATACTTTTACTAATTCCTTCTCCTTCTTTTGGAATTATCTTCGCTGCTTGTCGTTGACGGACAGCTTCAAATAATAATGTGGAAGCTGCAACAGAGACATTTAAGGACTCAACCATTCCTCTCATTGGGATATGAATATATTCATCTACTAAACTTGATGCTTCTTCACTAATACCCCATTTCTCTGCCCCTAATACAAATGCTGTTGGGCCTTTGAAATTACATTCTTTATAGTCAATTGATTCAGGATTTAAGTTTGTTCCATATAATTTAAATCCTTTTTCTTTAAGAACTTTTATTGCTTCTTTAGTTTCTCTGAATTGATTGATTTTGATCCATTTCTGACTTCCTTGAGCTGTACTATTAAATGTTAAAAATTTTTCTTTATTGAAAATTGCATAAGCCTCAAGAACACCAACAGCATCACAGCTTCTTATTATTGCAGAAAGATTATGTGGCTTTTCAACATTCTCAATTAAGACAGTCAGATCGGACATCCTTTTGTTTAGTACAGATTTAAGGCGTTCAAAACGTCTTGGTAATATGGGCATATCTATTAATGTTTTGAATAGTTTGATATCTTTATATAAGAATAGGACTTTTGCTTAAATAAATAAGGAAAATATTTAATGAATCATGTGAAATGGAGATATGTAAACAAATAATGATATAAAAAAGCTCCTACTCAATGAGTAGGAGCTTTCAATTCTATTTAAGAATAGATGTTTTCTAAGAGATTAGAAGCTAAAGGCAGTTTCAACAACAACACCAGCGTCATCATCTTTACCAGCTGTTGTTTCTTCTATTGTGAAGAAGCCAGGTGAGACAGTAACGTTGTCATTAACTGCGTAGGTGTAAGAAACCTCAAATCCTGTTTGATCTAAAGCTGAATTACCATCAACCTCAGTTGAGTTCCAAGCAGCACTTAATGTTCCAGGACCAACTTCGTAGTCAACACCGATGAACAAGTCAGTTTTATCCTTAGCAGTTCCTTCTGGATCCTTTGAGTCATAAGCAACGCTGAATGTTGCAGGTATTGACTCAGGGCTGTAGTAGATACCAGCACCAAAAGTGTCATAACCTGTTGTTCCGCCTTCTCCGTCGTTGGAAGCGATTACAAGACCACCGCCAAATCCGTCGCCATTATAGCCAAGGGTAACGGTTGTAACGTCATCAGCGTTGTCACCACCGATTCCTTTAGTTGAATCAGCACCACCAACAGAAATGAAGCTTGCAGAAGCAACTACGCCGTTGTCGTTAGACCAAGCAACAGCAAGTCCAGGACCTTCCTCGTCGCCTGCTTGTGAGTAAGGCATTGCACCCAACCTGAAATCATCAGAGTATGCTGATGTTGTTGCGGCTAGAACATCGTCCTGAAGAAGCTTTGGTCCAGCAGTTATTGATAGATCGCCTACAGGGAAGGTGTAGAACATAGAAGCAACATCAAGTGAGTCTCCACCTGAAATAGCGCTATCCATGTTCCCTAATGGACCACTTGCGTTACCAGCTTCGATTCCTACGTGAAGTAGGTCTTCGCCAGTGAAACTAGAATCTATGTCAAGACCATATGCATATTGCATATACATCTCTTCTTGGTTGTCAGCTGTTCCGCCGTCGCCAACTGAACCAACAGTGAAATAAGCATCACCAGATAAAGATGTGGTTGATGTAAATGCTGCTGTATCTGCATTAACTGCAACTGGAGCCATTAGGCCCAATGCAGCTGGAGCTACCAGCAAGCGTTGAAAAAGCTTCATTGTGTCCTCACACATGAAAAGTTATTATTAACTTAAGTTATTAAGATTCCGCTGTAAGTATCTTATGTTACACATGCTTAGCCGTCCTAGCTCTTGATTGTTCTCTTAAAGTCATTCTAATAAAAGACTTTTATCTTTATTGATCTGATTTTTATTAATGCCTTTTCTTTATAGTTAATTGAAACTAAACGGGTGGATTTGAGTAAGACTCCAAGACCAATTGAAGGTTTGATTTCCAGAAAAGCTGCTTGGGAAGTTATTCAAGCAGTCGGTGGTGGGGCTTTTTCTGATGTCGCATTAGATAGAATTCTAAAAAATTATTCTTTTAACTACTTAGATAGAGCTCTGATTACAGAGTTATCCTACGGAGCGATTCGTCAAAGATATTACTTGGATTGTTGGGTTGACTTTTTAGGGAAAATACCAGCTATTAAGCAACCACCTCTCTTGAGATGGTTATTGCATTTGGGGCTGTATCAAATTTTTAAAATGGAGAGAATACCACCAGCTGCTGCAATTAACACAACGGTTGAGTTGGCTAAAACAAATAAGTTGTCAAAATTAGCTCCTGTGGTCAATGGGATATTAAGATCTGCTCTACGGTGTAAAGAGAAAGGCTCTTCACTTCCTAGCTCAAACAATCCTTCTAATGAACTTGCCAAAAATGAATCGTTGCCAGTTTGGCTAGCTTCTCAGTTGATTTCATGGAAAGGTGAAAAAGCAGCTCTGAAAATTTCTAAAGCATTCAATAGTATTAGCTCTATTGATTTAAGAGTTAATATCTTAAAAACAAATTTGAAAGATTTAAAAAAAGATTTTGATTCTTGTGGAGTTCCAACTAAACCCATTCCAGATTGTCCAAATGGATTGGAAGTCTTTTTAGGTTTTGGTGAACCTATTAGATGGCCAGGTTATGACGAAGGGAAATGGTGCGTACAAGATAGATCTTCACAGTTGATTGCACCATTTTTAAACCCTCTAAAAGGTGATCGAATTCTTGATGCATGTGCTGCACCAGGTGGCAAATCAACACACATTGCAGAATTAATAGGTAATGAAGGTGAAGTTTGGTCCATTGATCGATCATCTACAAGAGTAAACAGATTATTAGCTAATTCAGAGAGACTTGGTACTAAGTGTATACAACATTTAGTTGCTGATTCGAAGGAATTATTGTTGATTAACCCTGAATGGAAGGGCTATTTTCACCGAATTTTACTTGATGCCCCTTGTTCTGGGTTGGGGACGTTATCTAGGCACCCTGATGCAAGGTGGAGAATGAATATCAAAAATATTGAAGAACTTGTTCTTCTCCAAAAGCAGTTGCTTATGTCATTAATACCTTTATTGAAGAATGGAGGTAGATTAGTTTATTCAACTTGTACTATTCATCCAGATGAAAACTTTCATCAAATTGAAAGTTTTATAAAGAAGTTTCCCGAATTTATATTGAAATATGAGAAACAAATTTGGCCTGGAGACTATTCTAGTGGAGATGGCTTTTATGTTGCAGTTTTAGATAAGGTCAATAAATAACAGTTTTTAAGCTTAAGTAGTTAAAGCAACTATAAAAAACTGATTTATTCTTTTAAGGATTTTGGCACCTTGAATTTTATTACTTTTAAGTCTTTTTCGATTTCCTGGATATATTTTTTCCATGCCCATGCAGCATTCCCGCTACTCATTGTGGTCTCTTCATTATTATCATTACCAAACCAAACCCCTGTAGTTAATTGTGGTATAGATCCTATAAACCATAAATCACGATTCCCTTCTGAAGTGCCTGTCTTCCCAGCTACTTGTCTAGTCTTTAAAGATGCAATACTACCTGTCCCATTAAGTACGGATTGTTGAAGCATCCAATTGAGAGTATCAGCAACATCCTGAGAAAGTACTCTTTTCTCCTTTGCCTTTTGTAAGTCTTGACTCCAAATTATTTTATTATCTGGGCCTAGAATTTTTTCTATAGGGCTTGGAGTTTGATAAATACCTCTATTTGTTATGGCTGAATATGCTGACGTTATATTCATTAAAGTTTCTTCATAAGCACCTATGGCTAAAGGATAGTATTTTCCGAGTTTTTGGCTTTTCCCAACTCCTAATGAATTAGCTATGGCAATAACATTATCAAAACCTAGATTGTCTAATAGTTCGACGGCGATTATATTTGATGAACTTGTAAATGCTTTTGTTAGAGAAATTTCACCTAAGTAGTTGTTATTGAAATTTTCAGGGCAATAGTCTCCCCAACACTTTGGAAGATCTAAGAATAAATCTTGTGGTTTAAAGCCTTCCTCTAACGCTGTTGCGTAAATGAATAATTTAAATGTGGACCCTGGGGATCGCAGAGCTTGGGTCGCCCTATTAAATTGACTCTTTTTAAAATCTTTACCACCAACAAGGGCTCTTACTAATCCAGTACTTGGTTGGATTGAAACAATTGCACCCTCAATATTATTTGCGCTGTAATTTTTTATCATTTGTGTCGCTGTTGATTGCCATTTGCTGTTAAGGCTTGTAATCACAGTGATTCCTCCTGTCTTTAGTTGATCATTTGTTAGTAACTCAGGAAGTTTTTGATACACCCAGCTTGAAAAGAAAGGAGCCGAGCTAATGAGATACTTAGGAGTCCCAGGATTTAGATTTAGAGGTTTATTTTTACTTTTAATAAGATCATTTTGTGATATGAAATTTTCACTTCTCATTCTTTCTAGGATGATATTACGACGTTTAATTGCTAATTTGGTATTTACAAGTGGTGAGTAATAAGAAGGGGCAGGCGCTAAGCCTGCAATTAATGCACTCTCTTCGAGGGTTAATTGGTCAGGTCTCTTGGAAAAATAAACCCAAGCAGCATCTGAAATTCCATATGCATTAGAGCCTAAATAAATATTATTTAAATAATGTTTAAGTATTTTTTTCTTTGTTAGATTACGATCTATTTTTAAGGCAATGGCTGCTTCTTTTATTTTTCGATTAAATGTTTTATTTTGATTTAAGAAAACCATACGAGCTAATTGTTGTGTAATAGTACTTGCCCCTTCATGAAATTCTCTTTTCCTAAAATTCATAATTAGTGCTCTAACTATGCCTATGAAATCTAAACCCTGGTGAGAATAAAATCTTCTATCTTCAGCTGCTATAAATGCTTTCTCAATTTTTCCTGGTATATCATTATTCTTTAATTCATTTTCTTTTGAAGAACCAATCTTGTGAATGAATTCTTGATTTGTTGATAATAAAGTTATAGTTCCCTTTCTGTTGAAATTTTCAATTTCATTTATATTAGGCAAAATTGACTCAATTGAACGGATCAGAAATATTTGAAATAATGCAGTAGTACTTCCCAGAAAGATTCCAGATGCTGCAAGCAAAAATAGTTTAGATTTCAAAATCTAAACTATTAGATAATTAAAGAACTATGTCCTATCGCAAGTGCTGTTACAAGCATTCCTAAAATTAGAAAAGGTTGTGCACTTGCTTGATATTTAACGTCATAAGTTAATGGATCTCTTAATAGCCAAATATCTTGAAATGTTATTTGGGGAATTATAAGTAGTACAAGAATTACAGATGCTAAATGTTGCCCTATTGCTATCAGGACAACCACCATGGCTAATTGGAAAATATCTATCATTCCTGCACTTATCCTGCTTGCATTTTTTATACCAAAAACTACAGGTAGTGAGTCAAGACCAAGACTTTTATCTCCTTCTACACTTTTAAAATCGTTTATTACGGCAATTCCTAAGCCTGACAGGCTATAAGCAAGAGTAAGTATTGCTGTAGTCCAAGTTAAATGACCAAAAAGTGCTTGTCCTGCCCACCATGGTAAAGCGATATAACTAGCGCCTAATGCATAGTTTCCAAGCCAACCATTTTGTTTAAGTTTTAAAGGTGGAGCAGAATAAATAAAACTTACTAGGGATCCTCCCAAAGCGAGGAAAAAAACGGAAGGGATCTTGTGCTGAGCCCATATATCTAATGAATAGGCAAGTCCTAGGCCAGCTATTAATAGTATCCAGATTTGTAATTTTACTTGAAATAGAGAAATTGCTCCAGATGGAATAGGACGGTTAGGTTCATTGATGGCATCTATTTCTCTATCAAAGAAATCATTTATTGTTTGCGTATATCCTGTGAGAAGTGGTCCACTCATGATCATGCAACTAAGTGCGGCTAGTACATTGCTTAGTTGCCAGTGGTAATTACCACTGGCCGCAGCACCGCAAATAACGCCCCAAAGCAAAGGGATCCATGTTATGGGCTTCATTAGTTGCAGTCGAAGCTTCCAGATGTTTTTAGTTTCTGAACCTCCTTTTATTCCAAGGAGTTGTCTTGCATCACTCATTTTAAACCTCAGGTTTAAGAAATCTCTTCCTCAAAGAACCAATTTTTACTACCATCTTTTAGTTTAATTACTACACCTATACCACCCCTGCCATCAGTCATTTTGTAGTCCGTGACTGTTCCTCTTGGGTCTTCTGACAGTTTCTTAATCAAACCAGGAGGAACGCGATCACGTACACGTTCAAGATTAATCTTGACATTAGAACCTATTCTTGTGAGGGAAGTTGGCTTGGGCATGGACTGCAAATGCTTAGTCTGCGCAACCTTAACAGTTCCCCTGTTTTAAATCATGGTTGCTCTTAGATTGATTCCTTGCTTAGACGTCGCAAATGGACGAGTAGTTAAAGGTGTTAATTTTGTTGGCCTTAGAGATGCTGGAGATCCAGTTGAGCTCGCCTGCAGATATAGCCAGGCGGGAGCTGATGAATTGGTCTTCCTTGACATAACAGCAACCAATGAAAAAAGATCTACACTTGTTGATCTTGTTAGAAGAACATCTGAATCCGTAACAATTCCCTTCACCGTTGGAGGTGGAATTCGTTCTTTGGATGGAATAAATGAATTATTAAGAGCAGGTGCAGACAAAGTGAGTCTAAATTCATCTGCTGTTAATGATCCTTCCTTAATCTCTAGAGGAGCAGAGCTCTTCGGTTCACAATGCATAGTTATTGCAATTGATGCAAGAAGGAATCATGATCTATCAGAAAAGTGGGAAGTGTATGTAAATGGAGGCCGTAAAAATACAGGTTTGGACGTTATTTCATGGTCACAAAAGGTTGTTAGATTAGGTGCAGGGGAAATACTTCTCACCTCAATGGATGGAGATGGCACTCAAAATGGATATGATTTGGAATTAACTAAATCCATCTCTAAAAATGTACCAATACCTGTAATTGCTTCAGGGGGAGCAGGTTGTTTAAGACATATTAAAGAGGCATTTACTGTTGGTAAATCTTCAGCTGCTCTTTTAGCTTCTTTATTACATGATGGTGATTTAACAATTGAAGAAATTAAAAAATATTTAATTAATGAAGACTTACTAATTAGACCAATTGAGAAATGATTAAATCTAATGAGGTATTTAGTAATTATATTTTACTAAATTAATCACTATGAAACCTGTTACTTTTAATTAAAATGAAGCCTGGTGACTCTTTATTAATTGAAGAAATGTTTGATTTGATTTCTTCTAGATATGATTTATTAAATGATATTTTTAGTTTTGGTATGCATAGACTTTGGAAAAGTAGTTTAATATCTTTTCTGGATCCCAAAGCAGGAGAAAAATGGATAGATCTTTGTTGCGGAACTGGAGATATGTCAATTCTTTTGGCAGAAAAGATGAATAGTTCTGATAATATTATTGGACTAGATTCTGCACTTAATGTGTTATCAATAGCGAAGGAAAGATCCCTGAAAAAATATTCATCAATCAAATGGATTAAAGGAGATGCTCTTGAAACTAATCTGCCATCAAATCAATTTGATGGCCTTTTGATGGCATATGGCTTAAGAAATCTTTCTAATTATTCTTTAGGTTTCAAAGAAGCTCATAGATTATTAAAACCAGGCGGAAAAGCGGGTTTTTTAGATTTTAGGTCATTTGAACGCTTATCTCTTCAATATCTTTTTCAGAAATGTTATTTGAGTTTTTATGTTGTACCTATTGCATCACTTTTTGAATTAGGCCAAGAATATTCATATATAAAGAAAAGTTTAAAGAATTTCCCTTCAGGATTGCAACAGAAAAAACTAGCACTTGATGCGGGATTTAAAAAGGCAGAATTTAAACTCTTAGCACAGGGACAAATGGGAATGTTGATTGTTGAAGCTTAGGCGCTATCTTTTGTTTTTATATTTAATTCTTTCCTTCGGCAAAAACAACATTTACCCCATAAATTGATTTCACCATTGGGAGTTGGGGATTTACATGTTTGACAAGTTGATAGACCATGTATATCTGCTCTGCTAGGGTGTTTGCTCCATATTTCTTTTTCATCTTCTCCTTTAACTAATGCTGCCGGATAATACTGTTGAATACGAATTTCTTTTATATTATATCCATATGATTTTAATGATTCTATTAATTGGATGCGATTGTATAAAAGAGCTTGCCTCCATTGAGGGTGACTAGCTCCTACTGTTAAAACTTTATTATGAATACTCAATGGCGTGCAATTTGATGAAAGTTGTTTACCAGTAATTTTTTTCCAATCTTGAATAAGTCCTCCAACACTACCTTTATCCATCCATGAGGCTTTTATTTTTTCTAGGCATTGAGATATTGAAGCTCCACCATTTGAGATTGGCTTTTGCTTTGAGTTCTTTAAAACCAATTTAAAATAATTATTTTTAGTGGAGTATTGGCTAAATCTAGCTAATCTTTTTTGAGGTTGTATAGAATATCCTCATGGGATTCTTTGATAGGTTAAGTCGATTACTTCGTGCAAATCTAAATGCTTTTATTAGCAATGCCGAAGATCCAATAAAAATACTTGATCAATCAGTTGCTGATATGCAAGAAGATTTGGTTAAGCTTAGGCAAGCTGTTGCTATGTCTATAGCAAGTCAGAAAAGATTAGAAAATCAAGCATTGCAAGCAAAAGAACAAACTAAGAATTGGTTTTCAAAGGCTGAACTTGCTTTAAAAAAGAACGACGAAGATTTAGCTCGAGAAGCACTAAGTAGAAAAAAAACTTTTCAAGAAACTTTTGAATTTTTAACAAATCAATTTCAATCTCAAGAGGGACAGGTTGAAAAACTCAAAAAAAGTCTTCAATTACTTGAGAGGAAAATATCTGAGGCTAGAACTAAAAAAGATATGCTAAAGGCAAGAGCACAGGCAGCTAAAGCTCAGCAGCAAATACAAAGTGCTGTAGGAGATTTGAGTAGTAAGTCTGCTATGGCTGCTTTTGAAAGAATGGAAGACAAAGTGGAAGCCTTAGAAGCTTCAGGTCAGGCAGCAATAGAATTAGCAGGAGAAGATCTTGAGAGCAAATTTTCGGCACTAGAAGGCGACGATGCTATTGAGAAGGAGTTGAATTCATTAAGAAGTCAATTGAAATCTGGAGTAGAAGTTATTGCTTTGCCTCCCTCTAATGCTCCATCTGTAAATGAAGTAAAGGCTGTAAAGATAGAAGAGGTAGATGCTGAATTAGAAGAAATGAAGAAGTTAATTGATAAACCTTGAGTTTTTAGTTAATAATTAATGGAATAAAATGAAGAATAATAATGAATCTAAAGGAACTGGAAGTATTGCCTATTATCTTAAATTAAATCACTCTAATAAATGGGGTTGGAGATTAAATTGGAAGCCAATTTGTTCTAGCACTGAAACTGATCTATCAAAGTGGATTGCTGATCAACCATTATTGCAAAATCAACCAAGAGCACTTTTTGCTTCAAGACAAAGATTTGGGAAAGGGCAATATGGTCGTATCTGGGAATCTCCTAAAGGTGGGGTTTGGGTTAGTGCTGCAATCCCTCAAGATAGTTCATTTACTAAATCAATTGAACTATATGGATTGGCTATCGCTTTGGCATTAGCTCAAAGAATTGAGATGACTGGGATTAATGTCAAAATAAAATGGCCAAATGATCTTTTGGTTAATGGTCAGAAACTAGCGGGCTTTTTACCAAAATTATTTTACAGAGGAGGAAGACTTCGGTTGATAAGAGTTGGGGTGGGCTTAAACGTTTCAAATAAAGTTCCTAAAACAGGAATTTCCCTAGCTAAGGTTAATGGCCATCAAAACACGAATATTAATTTTTGGTCAGCAGAGGTTTTATTTGCAATAGAAAATTCTATTGAATTATGTGGAAATGAGAAACTCTTATGCAAAGAGGTTGAACGAAGACTATGGAAAAAAATATTTATTGATCCAAAAAATGGATATAAATGGAATATAAAAGGAATCCATTCTTCAGGAGGGTTGAGCCTCTATAGAGGCGGTGAAGAAAAAATATGGTCTCTAGCTAGATGAATTTATTATATTAATTATGTGAGATTTTGATTACTTTGCCATCTTTAAATCTGGCGATTTTTTTAGCACGATCTGCAACATTATCTTCATGAGTTACAAGCACTATTGTGATTCCTTGTTCATGCAGTTGATCAAAAAGATTTAGAACATCCTCAGTTGTTGTTGAGTCAAGTGCCCCAGTAGGTTCATCTGCTAATAAAAGAGAGGGTTTGTTGATAATTGCTCTTGCTATGGCAACACGTTGCTGTTGCCCCCCAGAAAGTTGATTAGGCATGTTTTTCATTCGGTTTTTCAGTCCAACGCGCTCCAAAGCATTCTCAGCACGTTCCTTTCTTTCCAGAGGAGATACACATGCATAAATCATTGGGAGCATAACGTTGTCAAGTGCCGAAACTTCTTGAAGAAGATGAAACTGCTGAAAAACAAAACCAAGTTCTTTATTTCTGATATCTGCAAGTAAGTCATCATCGAGTTTCTCGACAGGGTTTCCATTTAATTCATAAGACCCTTCACTTGGGCGATCTAAGCATCCGAGAATATTCATTGCTGTACTTTTACCTGATCCGCTTGCTCCCATTACGGCAAGGTAATCACCTTTGTTCACTTTTAAGTTAAGACCATCAAGTGCTTTTACCTCAATGGAACCTTTACCGTAAAACTTACTTACGTTAGATAAATTTGCAACAGTTTTTAGTGATTGAATTTGATTAGCCAATTGAAGTTTTAGTTGCAAGAGTAATCGCTTCTTGAAGTAATGGCGTGCCGCTTACAGCACTATTGGCCAAATTGAATAGTGGATTTGAGATTATTCCACCAATGGCTGTTACTAGAACACATCCAATTAAAGCTATTCTTAATGATGTCATTCCTGAATCTGACCATTGTATTAAAGGATAAGATTTAACAACTTTGGAAGCTTCTTTTGGCTCAGTTACAACCATCATTTTAATAACAGAGATGTAGTAATAAATAGATATAACAGAAGTAATTAATCCAACAGTTACTAATAAATATTGTTCATCTGCCCATCCTGCAAAGAAAAGATAAATCTTACCAAAAAAGCCAAGCATAGGAGGTATACCTCCCAATGAAAGAAGGCATAAACTCAATCCTAATGTGATCAAAGGATCTTTTTGGTAAAGCCCTGCATAGTCTGCAATCTGATCACTACCAGTCCTAATAGAAAATAGAATTATGCATGCAAAAGCTCCAAGATTCATAAATAAATAAGCAGCCATATAGAGAACCATTGCAGCAAAGCCATCTTCCGTTCCGCAAACCAAACCAATCATTACAAATCCTGCTTGTCCAATGGAGCTATAAGCAAGCATTCTTTTCATGGATTTCTGAGCAAGTGCAACTACATTGCCAAGTGTCATGCTGAGAACTGCGAGAACAGTAAAAAGTATTTTCCATTGATTATCAAAAGCACTAAAACACCCAACTAATATTCTGACTGCGAGAGCAAAACCTGCGGTTTTCGACCCTACTGATAGAAATGCAACTACGGGAGTTGGAGAACCTTCGTAAACATCTGGTGTCCATTGATGAAATGGTACAGCGGCAATTTTGAAAGCAACTGTAGATAACACAAATACAAGAGCTAATGCAGAGAGAGGAGTAGGAGCACTAATTAAATTTAATCCTATTTCCTTGAGACTTGTTGAACCGCTAATCCCATAAAGAAGAGAGGCTCCATAGAGAAATACTGCAGCAGCAGCTGAGCCTACTAATAAATATTTTAAGGCTGCTTCCGAGCTCCTAGCATCTCTTTTTAAATAACCAGAGAGCAAGTAGCTCGCTACTGAGAGGGTTTCTAATGAAACAAAAACACTAACTAAATCAGTCGAACCACATAAAAGCATTGCACCCAAAGTTGCAGCTAATAAAATCGCAGCAAATTCGCCAATTGGACTACCATTTTGTTCTGCATATCTCCAACTTATAAGTAATGAAATTAGTGTTGATAAAGCAATTACTCCTCTAAAGGCAATAGCAAGATTATCTGCAACAAATGCTCCTAGGAAAGATTCTTGTATCTCGCCATTCCATTGCATGGAAAGTAAAATCAAGGATGTTCCAAGCCCTACATAACAAATAGGAGGAGACCATCGTGCTGAAGTCTTTTCCCCTGCTAGATCAACTAACAATGTAGCGAGCATTGCTATAAGGACTGCACACTCTGGCAAAACAGCCTTAGCATTCAACGAAAGATTTAAAAGCTCTACTGGAGCATTTATGAATAAAATAGAAGAAAAAAGTTCGCCCATCTCTAGAATGTATTTAAGCAGTAGCTGCTTTTATGACTCTAGCGAGGTTATTAAATATGCCTTTTTTTATAATTATGTACTATGCATGATGCTCATTGGTGCGGTAGACAAGAAAGAGGAAAATTGATCTGATGTCCACTGCTCATACACTTGTTATTGTTGAAAGTCCCACAAAGGCAAGAACTATAAAGGGTTTTCTGCCAAAGGACTTTCAAGTTCTCGCCTCAATGGGGCATGTAAGAGACTTGCCTAACAATGCTTCTGAGGTGCCGTTAAAACACAAAGGAGAAAAGTGGGCAACTATTGGAGTGAATACGACTGCTGATTTTGATCCCCTTTATGTAGTCCCGAAGGATAAGAAAAAAATTGTCAAGGAATTAAAACAATCTTTGAAAGGTGCTAGTGAATTGTTGCTTGCTACTGATGAAGATAGAGAAGGAGAGAGTATCAGTTGGCATTTGATGAATGTGCTTGATCCGAAAATTCCAGTAAAAAGAATGGTGTTTCATGAAATAACTAAAGAAGCTATTTCAAAAGCTCTATCAAAGACTAGGGAAATTGATATGGAATTAGTCCATGCACAGGAAACAAGAAGAATTCTGGATAGATTGGTTGGTTATACATTATCCCCTCTTTTATGGAAAAAAGTTTCGTGGGGTTTGTCTGCTGGGAGGGTTCAATCAGTTGCGGTCAGATTGCTAGTTCAGAGGGAAAGGGCGAGGAGATCTTTTAAAAGCGGCAGTTATTGGGATTTAAAATCAAGACTTGAAAAAGAAGGAAGTGACTTTGAAGTTAAGATGACTTCTATAAGTGGACAAAGAATTGCGACTGGTAATGATTTTGATGAATCAACAGGGGCATTGAAATCTGGTCGCAATGTCAGATTACTAAATGAAAAAGATGCAAATGATCTAGCTCAAAAAATATCAAAAGATAAATGGAAAGTTATTAAAGTTGAAGAAAAACCTTCTATTCGAAAACCAGTTCCTCCTTTTACCACAAGTACTCTTCAACAAGAAGCAAATAGAAAACTTCGATTGTCAGCGAGGGAAACAATGAGATGTGCCCAGGGTTTGTATGAAAGGGGGTTTATTACTTACATGCGAACTGATTCAGTACATTTGTCAGATCAAGCAGTAAATGCTGCTCGGAAATGTGTTGAATCTAAATATGGGGCTGAGTATTTGTCTAATAAGCCGCGTCAGTTTAAAAACAAGACTAGAAATGCACAAGAAGCCCATGAAGCAATTCGTCCTTCAGGTGAGATCTTTAAGACACCGAAAGAATCTAACTTACAAGGAAGAGACCTTTCCTTGTACGAATTGATTTGGAAGCGAACAGTTGCTAGTCAAATGGCAGATGCACGTTTGACAATGCTTGGAGTTGAATTACAAGTTTCAGATGTAATTTTCCGAGCTAGTGGTAAAAGGATAGATTTTTCTGGGTTTTTCAGAGCATATGTTGAAGGAAGTGATGACCCTGATAGTGCAATTGAAGGGCAAGAAGTGCTTTTACCTAATTTAGTTGTTGGAGACTCTCCAATAGTAAAGAATGTTGAGGCATTAGGGCATCATACCCAGCCTCCTGCGAGATATAGCGAAGCGTCTTTGGTAAAAATGCTTGAAAAGGAAGGCATTGGTCGTCCCTCAACATATGCAAGCATTATCGGAACAATTGTAGATCGAGGATATTCTCTTCTCAATAACAATTCGTTGACTCCAAGTTTTACTGCTTTTGCTGTTACTGCTCTTCTTGAAGAACATTTTCCTGATTTAGTAGATACTAGTTTTACTGCTCGAATGGAATCTACTCTAGATGAAATTTCAACGGGAAAAGTAAATTGGCTACCATATTTGAGGGATTTTTATAAAGGTGACTCAGGACTGGAGACTCAGGTGCAGAAAAGAGAAGGAGATATTGATGGCGGAGAATTTAGAGCTGTTTCCTTGGAGGGACTTTCTTCTTTAGTGCGGTTAGGTAAATTTGGGACGTATTTAGAATCTAAGCAACTAGGTGAAGATGGGAAGCCTATAACGGCTACTCTTCCTCAAGAGATTACTCCTGCAGATTTGGATGAAGATAAAGCTGAGATGTTATTAAAGCAAAAAGCAGAAGGACCTGAATCTCTGGGAATTGAGCCAGATAGTGGACAGAATATTTATCTCTTAAACGGGAAATATGGACCTTATGTTCAAAGAGGTTTAGTAACTGAGGTGAAAGACTTGGGGGTTCCAAAAGGAAAGAAAAAAGAAGGAAATCTACGCTTGTTTAAAAGTAGTCAATATGGGCTTTATTTAAAGAAAGATGGATCAAAGGTTCAGATTCTATTACCTGAGAACATCAAAGAAGAAAATATCGATATCGATATTGCACTAAAATATTTGGAAGATAAATCCTTAAAAAAAGCTCCTAACCCAAAAAGAACTTCATTGCCAAAAAGTTTAAAACCAGAAAATTTAGTCTTCGAAGATGCCCTTGGATTAATTCAATTACCTCGCTTATTAGGCGAACATGCAGAGGGAGGGAGAGTTCAAACAAGCTTAGGTAGGTTTGGTCCTTATGTTGTTTGGAACAAAACTGATGGAGAAAAAGATTATCGTTCTATAAAAGGTGAAGATGATGTCCTGACAATAACTTTTGATAGAGCCCTTGAACTCTTAGCAATTCCTAAGCGAGGTAGAGGAGGTAGAATTGCTTTGAGAGAACTTGGAACTCCTGAAGGTGCAACGGATAAAATCCAAGTATTTAATGGTCCCTATGGTTTATATGTTAAGCAGGGAAAAGTGAATGCCTCTTTACCTGAGGGGAAAACTGCTGAAGATGTCTCTATTGAAGAGGCTATAGAATTATTGGCCACAAAAATTTCAAGTAAAAAAACAACTACAAAGAAAAAAACAACTGCCAAGAAAAAAACAACTGCCAAGAAAAAAACAACGACAAAAAATACAACAAAATCGACTTTAGATAATAAAGTTGCCGACTCATTGACAAAAAAAGTAACAACAAGAAAAGCGCCCTCTACCACTAAAACAGGTCGTCTTAGGGCTAGCAAAGTAAGAATTATTGAAAACGAGAAAAATTGATGAAGGTTTTAAGATTAAGAGGTAATATATTTATTAGATTGATTTTAATATTTATATCTTTTCTAGTACAATCTTGTTCGAATACTGTACTGGGAAACAAATTAGAAAACAGTTTTGATAGAGATGAACGTCAATCTTTTGATACAGATATAACTCAAGAAAACTTCGACGATAAAGTAGAAGTAAAAAAATTAAAAAGAGTAAAATCAGATCAGAATATTCTTCTTAGAGAGAAGAATATAGTTCAAATTGAAAAAGACAATATAAAAATAAGGCAACAAAAAGATATTAAAAAAAACAATGAAAAATTAGCAAGAAATCAGGCTCTAGAAAAATTTAAGCCACAACCTTACAGAATTATTTTGAAATTATCTGGTGCAAACCCCTCTGCTCCAGCTGAAAGTGTAACAAAGGCTTTGAGAAAAGCAGGTGTTAAATTTGAGGTTGAAAAGATTGAACGCTACAATGATGATCTTTTGTTGAGAAATTCAGCTTCGAAAAGGACAGAGTTTTGACGATTAATAATAAAAATTTTCCAACAAGTAATTCTCATCACAAAATACCTCTAAGTAAAAGGAAGGCGTTGAGAATTGTTGAGACATCATATTTAGCTTCTGCAACATCTTTGATATGGATTGCTCTTTATTATTTGCCCGTTGGGGGGGCAATTTTTCGACTTGCTTTACCCCTTCCCTTAATTCTTTTGCAGGTTCGTAGAGGGAGCAAGGCAGGAATTGAAGGAGTAACCTTGTGTGTAATGTTGTTAATAGCACTAATGGGTCCCTTGAGAGGTCCTTTAGTGTTATTTCCCTATGGATTTATCTCATTGTGGTTAGGATATAGCTGGCAAAAGGGATTTAATTGGTGGCTTAGTTGGAGTGTTGGAGTTTTTATTGGAACTCTAGGTTTCCTGATAAGGGTTTTTGTTTTGTCAGTTTTAGTTGGTGAGAATTTATGGGTCATTATCACTCGTGCTGGAGCGTCATTACTTGAGAAAGGAATAGATCTTTTCAATCTTTCTTTTTATCCTGACATGATGCAAGTTCAATTTGTTGCTCTTTGTTTAATAATCACTCAAGAAATTGTTTATGTTCTTTGTTTACATGCATTGGCTTATTGGATTTTTCCAAGACTCAAAGCTTCTATTCCTGAACCTCCTGCTTTGATCGATAGTTTTATTTCGCTAGATCCTCTTTGAATTAATAATGAACGGAGGTAATTATATTTCATTAGAATCTGGTGTTTTGGCTTTTGGGGAGGGGTTTTCCGAATCAATAGTTGAGATAAAGGTAAAGGATTGGCGTGAATGTATAGACGATATTGTATTTCTTTTGATATTGGCTGGATCTCAAACTGCAGAAGTTCAAGGTATTTCCTCCGCTGGAGCTTCTCCTGAATCCAGACGTTATACAGCTGTTGCTGATGCT
The DNA here is from genome assembly GCA_003283745.1 of Prochlorococcus sp. AG-315-B03. Lineage (GTDB taxonomy): Bacteria > Cyanobacteriota > Cyanobacteriia > PCC-6307 > Cyanobiaceae > Prochlorococcus_B. The sequence continues at coordinate 71,996 of QBWA01000001.1, forward strand.
GAACTTTTATTAAAAGGACCTTTAGGTCAAAAAAAGTGGCCTTTACCTCCGTTGCCTGCCGGTGTCTCCCCTGCTCTGATTAGCTATGTCGCTGCACGCTTCTTGGGAGTAAAGCCAACTATTCTCTCAGCAGGATTACTACAAACCCCACCATTCTCTCATGTTTGCTTTGAGTCATCTTCAATGGGTCCCTCTAGATGTTTAAGTTCAGGAAAGGCAATGGATGTGAAGCGAGTAAAACAACTAATGGAAGGAGGCTTTGAAATGGGAAAGAAATTAAGACAACCATTATTGTTGACAGAGTGTGTGCCTGGAGGAACTACTACTGCTTTTGCTGTTCTGGCTGGGTTAGGAATGAATGTTGATGGTCTTATTAGTGGAAGTACAAGAAATCCTCCCTCTGTTTTTTTTTTTTTTTTTGTTGT
>QBWA01000002.1 GCA_003283745.1 Prochlorococcus sp. AG-315-B03
AATAAATCAAATGAGTTCCGATATGGAAAGCCTCATTAAAGATAAAGAATTAATTGAGGGATTAAAAAGCGTCACTATTGGCTTAGGTAAATTATTTGACGAGATATATCCTTAATAAATAAAAAATCAAAGTTAAGTTACCGCATTTATTGCATCCATAGCAATGGAAGCTATGGCTTGATCGCTGGCCTTAGGTAGTTGGACATATTTACCACCAGAAACTTCGGCTAAATCTTTACCCATGCCACTAGCAATAAACTTCCTTTCTGTATCAATTACTAATAGTTTGATACCAAGAGAACGATAGCGAGAGGCAACATCAAGAACTTCTTGTTTTAAATCAGGAGGTTCTTCATCTTCAATAACGGGTTGACCTAACGACGTACTTAAAGGAACATTTCCTCTTCCATCTGTAATGGCAACTACTACCACCTGAGAGAGATCGCCTGTTGCTAGTGCATTTGCTCCTACTCTTGCAGCCTGAGTTAAGCCATGTGCCAATGGTGAGCCTCCACCGCATGGCATTGTTTCCAGTCTTCTTTTCGCTGCAGTAATAGATCTGGTAGGAGGTAGGAGTACCTCTGCTTGATCTCCTCGAAATGGAATAAGCGAGACTTCATCTCTATTTTCATAAGCCTCTGTAAGCAAACGAATAACAGCTCCTTTTGCACTTTGCATGCGATTTAAAGCCATTGAACCACTTGCATCAACCAAGAAGATCACCAGGGCACCTGCTTTTCGCTGAAGCAACTTGGCGCGTAAGTCTCCTTCCTCAACAATTACTTTTCTATCAGGCTCTCTTTCCTTTCTCGCTTTCTGATATGGAGCGGCCGCTCTTAAAGTCGCATCTACAGCGATTCTTCTAACAGGTCCCCTTGGAAGTATTGGTTTTACATATCTTCCTCGGCTATCACTAAATACAGCTGACCGACTTCCGCTATTACCACTTTTTGACTTAGCAGAAGAGAAAAGTAGCAAATCAGGATCTACTGCGCATGCCTCCGGATCAAGCATGAACTCCTCGGGGATGGGTGGAGATGACTCTTCATCTTGATCTTCATCTTGATCTTCATCCTCACTTTCTTCTTGATCATTATTCTCCTCGGATTCCTCCGGTGGGGGAGGTGCCTGCTGATCTTCAGGTGGAGGTGGCTCCATTTCCTCTTGTTGAGGCAATTGCATAGCCCTTGGAGCTATTACAAGTCTTACTGCTGCCTTTAAATCCTCTGCATCAACTGAGTCTCTTCCGCTTAATGCAGCATGAGCCTTGGCGACCCTAACGGCATAAAGCTCCGACCTATGCCCCTCTACTCCTCCTCTAATAGCTTCAAGTACTAAATATTCAATTTGATCTTCACTAATTTGAACATCGGGTAGCCACTGCCTTGCTAAAAGCAATTGGGTTGAAAGAGATTCTGTATCTTCAGCCCATTTCTTAGAAAAGGTCTCACTGGATTGACCATGAGCTATGGCCGATTGCGTTATTTCAACTCTCTGTTCATTTGTAATTAATTGATCAGCAGACAAAACTATTGCAAATCTATCCAATAGATGGTCTCTCAATGAACCTTCTTCTGGGTTGTAAGTGGCAATTAACAAAGGTCGACATGGATGACTAAGGCTCAATCCTTCTCTTTCAACTCTATTTTCACCTGCACCAACTGACGCCAACATAAGATTAACTATGCCCTCATCCAATAAATTCAATTCGTCAATATACAAGACTCCTCTATGAGCTTCAGCCAATAAGCCTGGCTGAAAAACTGCTGTTCCACTGGACAAAGAAGCAGCAACGTCAACTGCACCAACAAGCCTATCCTCTGTGACGCCAAGAGGGACTTGAATAAAAGGAGCAGGGATAACTATTTGGGGAATATTTTCAATATCGGCCTCATTCTCAAGGCTTCCGATATTTTTTTTAAATAAATCCTTAGTTACATCATCCCATTCTGCTGGATAAGCAGGATCTAGATTCCTACCCACTGGATAAGTTGATGGGCCTTCATCGGAGTGCTGTTTATTTGCCAGTTTTTCAAGGTCAAGTATTTCAATAGGTGGGAGAAGTGCATGTAAACCTCTTGCTAAAACAGATTTTCCAGTCCCTCGTCCACCTGCAATTATCACCCCTCCAAGACCTGGATCAACAGCAGCAAGCATTAAAGCAAGCTTTAGAGTTCCATGACCTGTAATTGCAGCCAATGGAAATGCTCGACTAGCTATCTCCCTCAAAGCTCCCTCTTTTTTTGCAGAGGTCTTAGTTTTATCATTCAATCCACTTGAAACCATAGGGTTGGATATGCAATCAAATTTTTAAAAGTCTTTTTAATATTCGCATGACTTATGCAAAACCAGTTCCAAAATGGAAACTTATCATCGCAATAGGAGCCAACATTCCTAGCAAGTTTGGCAATCCAATAACAACATTGACATCAATCAGACCTGAAATTGAAAAGAACATTTACGAGTGGAATATTTCTTTTAATATCCCCAAGAATAATCTTCAAAATATTGATAAGTCTTTATCTTTCCATTGGTCTCCTTTATTTGAAACCGATCCGCTTGGAGGTCCCATAAATCAACCAAATTTCATCAATGGAGTTCTAATTGTAGATGGAGAAGAATTTTCATTAGTTGTACCAAACGAGAAAGCAGCTTCTGAGCTTATGAAAAGACTTTTGGGCTTGGATAAAGTATTCGGAAGGGAAAGTAGAAAAAAAGAAATTATTTGGGGGCCAAGAACTATTGATATTGACCTTTTATCTTGGGGCGAACTTCAAGTAAAAACAGAAGATCTTATTTTGCCTCATCCAAGACTAACGGAGAGAAATTTTGTTTTGATACCACTCTCTGAAGTCTTAGCTAAAACTCAAGGGAAACCTCGTCAAATCAAGTCCCATACAAATTGGCCTGAATAGAAATCATAATAAAATTAATCACATTTTTATAGAAAACACGTCATCCTAAGAGTCCTGACAAAAATATATGACAATCCAAGGACCAGAACCCTCAAAAATAATTGAAACGAAAGCATGTATTGATGCAAAAAAAATCCGTTTTGAAATCAATAGAATTCAAATGCCTATTGGCGTGGAAGGAGAATTTGGGATAATTCGTCATCCAGGTGCCGCTCTGGCAGTCCCTTTTACAGATGATGGAGAGGTAATTATTCTTAGGCAATATAGATTTGCTTGTTCTAGAAGAATTCTTGAATTCCCAGCTGGAACATTGGAAAAAGGAGAAAGTCCCCTTGAATCTATAAAAAGAGAAATTAAAGAAGAAAGCGGATACTCTGCAAAGAAATGGGAAAATCTAGGAGAAATGCTCCCATGCCCTGGCTATTCAGATGAAAAAATTCATCTTTTCCTTGCTCGTGATCTAAATAAACTTGATAAAAAGCCCCAGGGTGATGCAGATGAAGATATTGAAGTGTTAAAGATGTCAGCTGAAAAACTTAATGCAATCATCTCAAGCGGTACCGAAACTCTTGATGGAAAGACCATTACAGCTTGGTTTAGAGCATGCCAAATATTGAATATTAAATGAAAGGATATCGATCAATTTTTTGGCATCGAAGAGATTTAAGATTTGAAGACAATGTTGGCCTATCTCAAGCATCAAAGATTAGACAGCATTTAACAGGAGTATATGTTTTAGATCCAAAGCTTTTAGATTTAGAATTAACAACATCTAAATCTAAAAATTGGTTCTTAGGTAAGAGTCTATTAGAACTCCAAAATAATTGGGAAAGGATAGGAAGTAGGCTATTAATTCTGAAGGGTGATCCAATCAAGTTAATACCCAGATTATCTGAACTAATTAACATAAGTTCTATTTTCTGGAATGAGAGTATTGAGCCTTATGAGAAATATAGAGATAACAAGGTCAAGCAAAAATTAATAAAAAATAACCAGCAAATCTATACTTTTATAGATCAATTGATGATTGATCCAGGCAAGATAAGGACAAATAATAATGAACCTTATAGAGTATATGGTCCTTTTTATAAAAAATGGCTTGATGTCATCTATAAAACTAAATTATCAAGTAATAATTTAATGCAAAGTTTTACTATATCAGATAGATTAGTTGATCTTAATGATGCAGAATTATCGTCAATCAAGGATTCTAATCTAAAATATTGTGTGAACAATCCTGGGGATGATATTAATAATTTGCTATTAGAAAATAAATTTGAAGGTGAGAAGATATGTCCTTGCAGGCCAGGTGAGCATGCCTCAAAAAAACAACTTAGTTTATTCATCAATAATGGGCCTATAATCTCATATGAGAAAGGAAGAGATATTCCCTCTAAAAGTGCTACTTCGTCACTAAGTGCAGCATTAAGTCTTGGGACTATAAGTTGCAGAGCTGCATGGAATGGGGCTCAAATCACAAAAAGTCTTGCTACTAATAAATATCAACTTGATTCTATTAACACTTGGATTAAAGAACTTGCTTGGAGAGAGTTTTATCAAAATGCTTTGATTAATTTCCCAGAGCTAGAGAAAGGACCTTACCGAATAAAATGGTTTAATTTCCCGTGGCAAAATAGATTAGATTGGTACGAAAGTTGGATTAATGGACTAACAGGAATACCTATAGTTGATGCCGCTATGAGACAACTAAAACAATCTGGTTGGATGCATAATCGATGCAGAATGATTGTTGCTTCATTTCTAGTAAAAGATCTTTTAATTGATTGGAAATGGGGTGAGAATTATTTTATGAAGGCTTTAGTAGATGGAGACTTAGCATCAAATAATGGTGGGTGGCAATGGAGTGCCAGTAGTGGAATGGATCCCAAACCAATGCGAATATTTAATCCTTTTAGACAAGCTTCAAAGTTCGATCCAAATGGTATTTATATTCGTAAGTGGTTACCTGAATTAGCACATATTTCAACGCCTGATTTACTTACAGGAGAGATTGCCCCATTAGAAAGAAAGTACTACCCAAGTCCAATAATAAATCACAAACATCAACAGGCTATTTTTAAAGAACTATATTCAAACCTTATTTAAAAATGCTTTTCATAAATGTTCTTAATTGTATCCACAACATAAGATTGTTGAATAAAAGTTAGCTCAGGGAAAATTGGTAAACTAATAACTTGATTACAAACCTTCTCAGTAATAGGTAAATATCCTTCAACATATCCAAATCCCTGATATGCAGGTTGCAAATGAATAGGTATAGGGTAATAGATAATTGTATTTACTCCGTATTTCTCAAGTTCAAGTTTAAATAAATCCCTCTTATTACCTTTAACATCAGAGGCTAATTTATCATTATCTAAAATTCTAATAACAAATTGGTTCCAAGAATGACCAGTATCTATATCACTTGCTATAGAAGGTATTTTTATTCCTTCTATATTTCCCAATTTATCGATATAATGATTAGCTATTTCTTTTCTTTTACTTACCCATTTACTAAGTCTAGGTAATTTAATGTTTAGAATTGCTGCCTGGATAGAATCTAATCTACTATTATAGCCAAATTTAGTATGTAAATATCTCTTAGGCATTCCATGAATGGCTAGTTCTCTAATTGATCTTGCTAAATTACAATTATTAGTTGTTACTGCCCCCCCATCTCCTGCTGCACCCAAGTTCTTGGTAGGGAAAAAGCTAAAGCATCCTATATCTCCAAAACTTCCAACTGCTTTTCCTTTCCATTTTGTTCCTGCAGCCTGAGCACAGTCTTCAATAACTTTCAAACAATTTCTTCTTGCAATTTCCATTAATTGATCCATATCCAAAGGATAACCAAATAAATGAACAGGCATAATTGCTTTAGTGTTCGGAGTTATTGCTTTTTCTATTAATTTCAAATCTAAAAGATAATTCTTAGGGTCTATTTCTACAAAAACTGGCTTAGCCCCAACGCTTGTAATCGCCTCTGCTGTTGCGAAAAAACTAAATGAAGAGGTGATTACTTCATCACCTTCACCAATATTTAAAGCTCTAAGGGCAAGTATTAGTGCATCAGTTCCGCTATTAAGTCCAACAGCAAAAGAAGTTTGTATTTCAGATGCAAATGCTTCCTCAAAATTATTTACTACTTCACCTCCAATATATTGACCACTTCTAAAAACTTTAATTACAGCCTCTTCAACTTCTTCTCCAATTTCAGATATTTGATCGCTAAGACTAAATGGAGGGATTTGCATAAATATAGATTAAGTCTTAGAGATCAAACTAAGAAGAAATTGATAATGTGATCATCCAAACCACTCAGGTTCGTTTCCAGGATGCCATTTAATATTGCAACCAATAGAGGGCTTTTGATGAATTGAAATAGGTTTCGAATTTAACAGGGCCTCAAAAGCTAAACGAATATCATTACCAGATACAGGTATATCATTCCCAGGTCGACTTTCATCAAGTTGCCCTCTATAACTCAATTCCAAAGCTCCATCTATAGATGGAGAAAAAATATAAAAATCAGGAGTGCATGCTGCCATGAGATCTTTGGCTAATTTTTGATCGGAGTCAAATAAATAAGGAAATTTCCAACCAAGCTTATTAGCCTGGGATGCCAACAGGTCAGGAGAATCTTGAGGATGAGTAATCAAACTATTACTAGAGATCGCAACAAATTGAATTTCTTGCCCATATGAATTAAATAAATTTGATATGCCACTTTCTATATGCTTAACAAAAGGGCAGTGAGCACAGATAACCATCAAGAACAATGGTCTTTTTATTAAATCTCCTCTTTTAACCCTCTTCAATCCCTGCAAAGGGTCTTCAGGAAGAAGGTCTAAGCCAGAAACCACATCGAGCTCAAAATCAGGGCATTCTGTTCCCAAAGGAAGCATTGTTGACGCTGTTCTAACCATGGTTTTTATTGTTTTTGAAAAATTGGATTAAACAACTTCTAACTTTATAGGCATTGAACTATGAGTCTTTGCACTAAATAAGAGACAATTATTAAATACTAACCAAATTAATCTGATCAGATGCTTCTAGATCTAAGTGGCAAAAAAATCCTAGTCACAGGAATAGCAAACAACAGATCTATTGCCTGGGGAATAGCGCAACAATTGAATGCAGCAGGCGCAGAACTTGGAATTACATATTTACCGGACGAAAAAGGACGTTTCGAATCAAAAGTAAAAGAGCTTACCTCTCCATTAAATCCCAGCTTATTTTTACCCTTAAATGTTCAAAATCCATCTCAAATGGAAGAGGTCTTTGAAACTATCAAAAATAAATGGGGTTGTTTAGATGGTTTAGTTCATTGCTTAGCCTTCGCTGGTAAAGAAGAATTAGTTGGCAATTACAGCGCAACATCGGCAGAAGGTTTTTCTCGGGCGCTAGAGATAAGTGCCTATTCACTTGCTCCTTTATGTAAATATGCAAAACCTCTTTTCAGTAAAGGTGCCGGGGTAGTGACATTAACTTATCTAGGCGCAGAAAGAGCAATCCCTAACTACAACGTTATGGGTGTCGCGAAAGCTGCCTTAGAGGCTTCAGTTAGATATCTGTCAGACGAGCTAGGTCCTGATAATCAAGTTCGAATAAATGCAATTAGCGCAGGTCCAATTAGAACTCTTGCAAGCTCTGCAATTGGAGGCATTTTGGATATGATTCACAATGTTGAGGAAAAGGCCCCATTAAGAAGAACTGTTACTCAAATTGAAGTAGGCAATACCGCCGCTTTCTTGCTTAGTGATCTTTCCAGTGGTATATCAGGACAAACAATTTATGTAGATGCTGGCTACTGCATAAATGGAATGTGAATCAACTCCCTGTAAATTTAATTAATTAGTATGACTAGAAAAAGAACAGGCGAAATCAGCCGAGTAACAAAAGAAACAGATGTTTTCGTCCAAATTGATCTTGATGGTTCTGGTAAATGCGAAGTAAATACTGGAATTGGATTCCTAGACCATATGATTCAACAACTCTCTAGTCATGGATTATTTGACATAAAAGTCAAGGCTAATGGAGATACTCATATAGATGACCACCATACGAATGAAGACATTGGGATTGCTCTAGGACAAGCATTATCTAAGGCTCTCGGTGATCGTGTTGGAATTAAACGCTTTGGCCACTTTCTTGCACCTCTAGATGAATCGCTTATCCAAGCAGTAGTTGATTGTTCGGGAAGACCACATCTAAGCTTTGGATTAGAAATGCCATCCCAAAAAGTAGGGTCTTATGACACTGAACTAGTTAAAGAATTTTTTGCTGCCGTATCAAGTAATAGTGGTTTAACACTCCATCTAAGACAACTTGAGGGAACAAACACTCACCATATTATTGAGGCTTGTTTTAAATCTTTTGCAAGAGCATTGCGCATGGCTACTGAAATTGACCCTCGTCGATCAAGTCACATTCCAAGCAGCAAAGGAGTTCTTTAACAAGCTGGCAGTTGAAGAAATCTAATTAAACAAACTCATTTCGGGAATAAGCTCGCAAAAAAGTTAGGTTTAAGCGAAAATCAAAGACCAGTCAATCAAATTTAGTGCAAACAAGTTATTTAACAACATCTTCGTCAAATAAACATAAGACCTTCGACAAAGAAGATTGGTCAAGTGCTTATTGCAATGTTGAAAAAGAATTAAATAATGCCGAATTAAACCTTTCAAAAGGATCAATACCCAAAGATCTCTCAGGTACTTTTTATCGAAATGGCCCGGGAAGATTAGAGCGCGGCGGAAGATGGGTACATCATCCCTTCGATGGCGATGGAATGATAGCTGCATTCAAATTTAGGAATGGCAATGTAAGTCTGACTAATCGTTTTGTTCGTACGAAGGAATGGGAAGAAGAAGAAAAAGCCCAAAAATTTCTTTATAGAGGTGTTTTCGGCACTCAAAAAGAGGGTGGGGTCTTAGCAAATGCATTGGATGTACGTCTCAAAAATATTGCGAATACCCATGTCGTTAAACTTGGCAAAGAACTTTTAGCCCTATGGGAAGCTTCTAGCCCTTATGCCATTAATCCCGTAACTCTTGAAACAATTGGAATATCAAATTTAAAAGGGGTTTTAAAAAAAAATGAGGCCTTTAGTGCACATCCCCATTTTGATCCTGGTCATCATGAAGAACCAAGAATGGTGACTTTTGGAGTTACAACAGGTCCCAAAAGCACTATCAGGCTTATGGAGTTTTCGACAGAGGGGAAGAAAGCTGGGTCTCTTTTAAGCGATAGAAAAGATTCTTTTAATGGATTTGCCTTTTTGCATGATTTCGCAATTACACCAAACTGGGCAATATTTCTACAAAATGCCCTCAGCTTTAATCCTTTACCTTTTTTACTAGGTCAAAAAGGAGCGGCACAATGTTTAGCATCACAAAAAGATGGTGCTTCAAAGTTTTTACTTATTCCTAGAGATAGTGGAAAATTTGCAGGGGAATCACCAAAAACAGTTGAGGCTCCAAAAGGTTTTGTTTTTCATCATCTAAATGCCTGGGAGGAGAAGGAGAATATCAACATAGATAGTATTTACTACGATGACTTTCCTAGCATTGGACCTGATGATGACTTTCGAGAAATTGACTTCGATCTTTTACCTGAAGGCATATTAAAAAGGTGTCAAATAAATCCCAATAAAAATAAATTTATTGCCACAACATTGAGTAACCAATGTTGTGAATTTGCCATGGTTAATCCACTCTTAGAAGGAAAAAAAGCTCGCTTTTGCTGGATGGCAACTGCTGAAAAGAAAGAAGGAAATGGTCCACTGCAAGCTATAAAGAAATTAGATTTATTTAATAATGAAGAGATAATATGGAGTGGAGCACCAAGGGGATTTATTGGAGAGCCTATATTTATTCCTTTGAACTCATCAAAAGATTCAGAAGATCAAGGATGGGTAATAGTTTTAGTTTGGAACAGTATTCGCTCTGGAACTGATTTAGTCATTCTTAATGCAAAAGATCTATCAGAACAAGCAATTCTAGAGGTCCCCATTTCTATTCCACATGGATTACATGGAAGCTGGGTTGAAGAATAAAATCCTAATAACTTAATAAACATGCTGAAATCAATCCTTAAATGAAAGCAATAGTTTTTCTAATTCAGATTTAATCAATTTAAAAGCATTTCCTCTATGTCCAATTTCTTTCTTTCTATAATCACTCATCTCTGCAAACGTAACTCCCAAACTATCAACTTCAAATATTGGATCATATCCAAATCCATTTTCCCCCCTAGGAGAAAATGTTATTGATCCTTCGCAAGAACCAGTAACTTCTAACAAGACTTTATTGTTAGAAGCAATACATAATGCACATTCGAATTTAGCTTTCCTATTTGAAAAAGGTTCTAATTCTTTAAGTATCTTATCGACTCTTTCCTTGTCAGACTTTGCATATCTAGCCGAATGGATTCCTGGAGCTCCATCTAATGCTTCAACATTCAATCCTGAATCATCAGCAAGTGACAAAAAACCTGATTTTTGACTTACTGCAATGGCTTTAATTCTTGCATTTTCTTCAAATGTTTTTCCTGTTTCTTCAACATTAAAACCTTCAGGTTGCTCAATAAAATCTAAGGGGAAATCACTTAAAAGATTACGAAATTCTTTTTTCTTTCCTTTATTACTGCTAGCAATTACAAAAGGAATTTTATCCAAAGTCATTTTCTGCTAAAAGATTTTTTGCATAATATAAAGTAGACATCGCTAGTTTTTTGGACGGGGCTTCACAATAAATTCTTAAAAGAGGCTCAGTTCCTGAAAAGCGAAACATCAGCCAATGAAATCTATCTAGTATCAATTTAACCCCATCAGTGTAAACGACTTCTAAAACTAATTTATTACCAATTGAAGAAGGAGTTTTATTTTTCAAGAAAGTTTCCAAACTTCTTCTTACTTGCATATCTTTAAGGCTTAAGTCAATACGTTCAAAATGACTTTCACCAAAACGAGAAAAAAGATTATCTATTTTTTCACCTAAAGGCTTCCCCTCTGCAACTATTGCCTCCAACAAAAGCAATGCTGTGAATAAAGCATCACGCTCTGGAATGTGATGACCAAATCCAACCCCCCCTGATTCCTCTCCCCCAATTAACACTTTGCTAGAAAGCATTTCTTCAGCAATATATTTAAATCCAACTGGCTTTTCAAGAACATCTCTACCTAAATCTTCAGCAACAAATCGCATTAAGTCCGATCCACTTACTGTTTTAACAACAGACCCTTCCATCTTTTTAACTCTTGCAAGATGATCAATAAGAAGAGGCATCAATAACTGCGTATTACAATATCTTCCCTTTTCATCTATAGCTGCAATTCGATCTCCATCTCCATCGAAGACTAATCCTATTGACAACTGTCCAACTTCAAAAGAATCTTTAATCTCAGTGATCAATTCATTTAAATAGGTTTCTAAAGGCTCTGGAGGATTCCCACCAAAGAAAGGATCCCTTTTTGTTCTTATTTCTTGTAAGACATCATCACCTTCAGGACCAAACAAGTCAGTCATACATCCCGCAGCAGATCCATGCATTGGGTCAACAATTACTTTTAATCCTAAATTTTTCAGGCCATTCAAGATATTAGAAATATCAAATTTCTTACTAATTCCAACAAGATGCTGATTACGAAAATCAAATGTTTCTGTTTTGCCATCTATGGGAATAGATATTCCACCTGCTTTAATTCTTTTTTCAACAGCGTCAGTAAAAGAACTATCAACTGATCCTCCCAGAGGACCTTTTATTTTCAGCCCTAACCACTCAGGTGGATTATGACTAGCTGTTATAACCAATGCTCCTAGAGCATTATTCTCTACCACTCCCCAACTGCAAGCTGGTGTTGGCAAAGCAGAGGAGGCCAATAAAGGTGTAAGTTCCAATCCTCTAACGGCAGAGGCCACTGCTTCCGCCATTTCCTCAGCAATAAAACGACGATCAAACCCAATAATTATTATTTTAGCTCTTTTTGTATCTGAATAAGCTAGTTCCTGGGCGGAAGCGGAAGCTACCAATAATAATCTTTCGAGAGTGAAATCCACTCCCAATATTCCTCTCCATCCATCTGTTCCAAAAGAAATTGGCTGGTTGGTAAGATTCAACTTATTTTTTTTCATCTTTTATTTAGGAGAAAATTTGATCTACAAGAAATAAACATTATTCTCGTTATATGAATTGGAATAAATCAACAACAATTAGTGATCAACTTCTAAGAAGTTGGATTCGATGCAGAAGAAAAGCCTGGCTTGAAATTCATGGTAAAAAACAAAAAAAAATCTGGACCGCTCACTATACACTTCAATTAAATCATCAAAAAGACTGTTTTGCTTATCTACATCAAAAAAGTCATGGGATAGGAATCCAAGCCTGTAAAGATGGAAAAAATATTGCTTATGGCTTAAGGATTAAATATCCTTTCTCCGTAAATCAAACTCTTAAGGCAAATTTACCTCTTATAAAGAAAACTACTGGAGAAAGTATTTGGGGGAATTTTTCTTATCTCCCTGTTTTTGCTCGTCAAGGAAAAAAGTTAACTCGTGAACATAGATTATCACTTGCAATAAGAGGAAAGTTGCTTTCAGAGTTTCAAAAATCACCTGTCTCAAAAGGCTTAATACTTTACAAAAATAATAAAGCTATAAATATTCAGAAGTTAAGGATTACAGAAGAGATCAACAAGGATCTAATGGAGTCAATAATTAGAATAAGTAAAGATCTTGAATTGAAAAATCCTCCACCAATAACTTCTAATCGCAAAAAATGTATAATTTGTGCATGGAAAAAGGTATGTGATAAAGTTGCGATTGAGGAAGGTCACTTAAGTGAAGTATGTGGAATAGGAGCTAAAAGAAAGCTTTTCTTGATGCAACTAGGTATTAACAACATAAAGGAATTAGCCAAGATGGATAATAATGATTTAAAAAAAGGTCTCAACTGGTTTGGGCTACAACATGGTGATATTTCTAAACAAATAATTTTACAATCAAATTCTCAAGTAAGTAAGAAAGCACAAAGAATTAATCCGCAAAAAGTCATCAATAAATTTAAGGATGCTCCTGGCTTTCTTATCTATGATATAGAATCTGATCCAGATCTTAATCATGACTTTTTACATGGATTTATTAGATTCCCCAAAAGTATTGAGAAGCTAATAGAAATTAAAAAAATCAAATACCAACCCTTACTAAATGTTAAAAAAGACTCTGAATATTTGTTATGGAAAAGGATACAAAAGAAAATAAATAGAGACAAACGATTAGCTATACTTCATTATGGAGAAACAGAGCCAATTTCATTGTTAAAGCTAGCAAAGAATCAAGGAGCTAATTTAGAAGAGCTAGAGTCTATAAAAAATCGATTTATTGATATCCATTCATTAATTAAAGAATACTGGTGTCTTCCAGTAAGCAATTATAGTCTCAAGTCAGTTGCCGAATTTATAGGCTTTAAATGGAATCAAAAAGGAGCAGATGGTGCGAGAGCACTTCTATGGTGGCGACAATGGAAAAGATCACGAACACAGCGTAAATTTTGTTCTAAAAACTTAAATTCAATTTTTCAATATAACCGTGATGACTGTTTAGCCACCTTAATGATTGCGAAATGGCTTATTAAGCATGACTAAATAACCCTAAACTAAGCATTAAGGATAACTAAAAGAAATTGGTTTTTTTAACTTTACATAATCACCATTCGTCGAAAATATATAATCTTTATGCAAAGAATGATTTTTAATCAATGCAAGTCCATTAAAATAATTTTCTTTAATTTTTATTGAAGAAGTAATTATACCTGAGTTTTTCTGTGGGCCATCATCTTTATTTATGTCTTTGAATCTTTTCCCAACTTCAAAATCATTGGAATTACCATTAGCCTCCCAGAATCGAATTTGATGTTTAAAAGAATTTGCCCTTAAGAACCTAGCAATCGCTTCTTGCCCTAAATAACAACCTTTATCTGCTTCTACCAAATCTCCTAATCCTAATTCATAAGGATTAGTTTCTCCATTGATCTCTCTATTTAAAGATGGAATACCTTGTCTTATTTTCCATATTTCCAATTCATTAGGATTTATTCTTTCATATTTATCCATTCCAGCAAGGGATACATCATCTGGATTGACCCAATTTAATTCTGATTCCTTCCATGACTCCCCTTCAGATATTACCTGTACTCTTCTACATTCATTAATTCCTTCTAAATTAACTTTATCAGCTGGAAAAATAACTGATTCAAATTGATCTCTAATAGAATTAATTTCACCGCTAAGAATAATTAATTCTGCAATTTCATCAATTAATCTAACTTCTAATAAAGCTTTTAAATTACCCTTAGTTGATAGCCAACAACTTCTAAAAATCTTTTCTTTTTGTTCAGAAATGAAATTGGTAGTTGTTTGACCATGGAGAAAAGCACGAGTCCCCTCCCCTTTTAAAATTAATGAAGGGAAAGTTTCGTCCCAAAGAAAGAATTCCTTTTTAGTCATTACAAACTTTGAGCCCTCTCAACAATTTCATCAAGATTGAAAAGGCTAATCAATTCTAAATCAGCTTCTTTCATAGCAGACTCGCCTCCTTCTTTTCTATCTACTATGGTTACTACTTTTTCAACCAAATAACCTTCTTTTCTAAGTTGATTAACCGCTTTCAATGAAGAGCCTCCAGTAGTTACGACATCTTCAAGTACCGTAATAAGAGAGCCTTTTAGAGGTAGTGGACCTTCCAACCAGGCTCCTGTTCCATGTCCTTTTGCTTCTTTTCTCACAATTAAGCCACTTAGTTCTCTTTTTTGCTGAGCTGCAAGCACTACCACTCCACTTACTAAGGGATCAGCCCCTAACGTTAAACCAGCCACCGCTACAGCTTTTAGCTCGATATGACTTAGAAGTAATGAACTAATCGATACAAGTCCTCTTCCAGAAAGACTTACTGGTTTGCAGTTAACGTAATGAGAACTCTTTTTACCTGATGACAAAGAGAAATCCCCAAACTTATAGGATTTTTGAGCAAGAAAAGTCAAAAGATCTCTTCTGATTTCTTCGTATGAAGTAGTCAATTCGTTCATATCCTTATATACAAGCTTAATTATTAAACATCTTGGTGGGATCAGGAATATATTTACTTATAGCAAACCAATTAACTATCATTATAAAAGCGTTGGTTCAGCTCTCTTGGGGGTCTAGCGATCTGGTGAACGCACCAAACTCATAATTTGGCTCAGGCGAGTTCGATCCTCGCGACCCCCATAGAAAAATTCTTAATGAATTTATTACTTCTTTGCATTTTGCTTGTACTACCAGCATTTTTCAATGCAGCGGAAGTGGCAATATTACGTATACGTCCTACTAAAGCTCAAAGGCTGGTTGAGGAAGGGCTTTCCGGGTCAAATTCTATTCTTCGCCTTCAGAAAAAATTAAAGAGAACTCTTTCAATCTCTCAACTAGGTATAACCCTCTCTTTAACTTCCTTCGGTTGGGTTTGTAAAGGTTTAGCAAGTTACTGGTGGACAGAAGAGGATTTTGCTAGCCGTTCTTTTAATTTATTATTTTTAATAAGTATTGTTTTATTAGCAACTGTTATAGCTGGGCTTGTACCAAAAGCTTTAGTTCTAAGTCAACCTGAACCATCAGCACTAAAGCTAGCCCCACTTTTGGAGTCAGCCGTAAGATGGATGACTCCATTACTTTCATTATTAGAAAAAATTACTTCTTTAATACTTAGAATTATTGGCCTCAATTCTCAATCAGACACTCTTGTTAATGCCTTTTCAGCCGCAGAATTGGAAAAATTAATAGAAACAGGTGGGGTAACAGGTTTAAAACCTGATGAAAGAAATATTCTTGAAGGCGTTTTCGCCTTACGAGATACTCAAGTTAGAGAGGTTATGGTCCCAAGATCAGGGATGGTAACTCTCTCAAGAGAAGTGCGCTTTGCTCAAATGATGGAACAAGTTCATAAAACTAAGCATGCGCGATTTCTTGTTACAGATAATTCCCTTGATAAAGTTCTTGGAGTTCTTGACCTAAGGCAACTTGCTGATCCAATAGCTAAAGGAAAAATGAAAGCAGATTCATCTTTAGAACCTTATATAAAACCAGTTGCTCGTGTTTTGGAAACCTCTACTTTGGAAGAACTCTTACCTTTAATAAAGAAAGGGAATCCACTTTTACTAGTTGTTGATGAATATGGAGGTACAGAAGGTTTAATTACCTCAGCTGATTTAACAGGCGAAATTGTTGGAGATGAAATTCAATCTGACAATAAAGAGCCTGAACTTAGGCCAATTAATGAACAAAGAAACATATGGCTTACCTCGGGTGATATCGAAATAATTGACCTTAACAAGCAACTAACATTAGAGTTACCAGAAGCCGATGATCATTACACCCTTGCAGGCTTTTTATTAGAAAAGCTCCAAGAAGTTCCAGTTTCAGGAGAAACTCTCATTCACAATGAAATTCAATTTGAAATCATTTCAATGAAAGGTCCAAGAATTAACCAAGTAAAAATAATTCTTCCCAAAAATCCCAGACAAGATCTATCTTAAATAGTCCTAAAATGCCAACTAAAAACAATTTCTAATATGAATAAAAATATTGCTCCAGTAAAGGTTGGAGTTATAGGAATTGGGAATATGGGATGGCACCATGCAAGAGTTCTAAGTCTTTTAAAAGATGCTGAACTTATTGGAGTTGCAGATCCCGATAGTAAGCGTGGGGACTTAGCGAAGGAACAATTTAATTGCAAATGGTACAAAAGCTATAAGGACTTATTAAATGAAGTCGAAGCTGTATGTATAGCTGTGCCTACTTTATTACATCATTCAGTAGGGCTTGACTCTCTAAATTCTGGAAAGCATGTATTAATTGAAAAACCTATAGCAGCAAGCAAAGAAGAAGCTTCATCTTTAATTAATGCCTCAAATAAGGCAAAAAAAATATTACAAGTTGGACACATTGAAAGATTCAACCCAGCTTTTAGAGAGTTAACAAAAGTAGTCGCAAATGAAAAAGTAGTAGTTCTCGAAGCAAGAAGACATAGTCCTCATTCTGATCGAGCCAATGATGTTTCTGTTGTATTAGATTTAATGATTCATGATATTGATTTAGTAATTGAACTTGCAAATTCCAAAGTTGTAAGACTTGCCGCTGTTGGTGGGTGTACTGGGAAAGGGCCTATGGATTATGTCAATGCAACCCTTGGCTTTCAAAATGGGGTAGTAGCAAGTCTTACAGCTAGTAAAATGAGTCATAGAAAGATTAGGAACTTAAGCGCTCATTGCAAAGAAAGTCTTATAGAAACTGATTTCTTAAATCACAATATACATATTCATAGACAAGCACATGAGTGGTATTCAGCTGACCATGGAGAATTACTTTATAGAAATGATGGTTTTATCGAAGAAGTAAGCACAACATCTATTGAGCCTTTATATGCTGAATTGGAGCATTTTCTTCAGTGCGTAAGAGGTAAAGAGACACCAGCTGTGGACGGTCTTCAAGCATCGCGAGCATTGCATCTTGCTAATTTGATAGAAAAAGCTGTTGAGAATCAAAACCAAGGCATTTCAATAAATGAAGGAATCTACTGAAAATCAGATGTATATAAACTAATAGAAAAATATCTCATAAAGAAAGGCGACAGTTGATCTAATCATCTGTCGCTTTTTTATTTTTCAAAAAAACTCTTACCTTTTCTTGATCTTTTAGAATCTAAAATAAAAAATTTTAGTTCCTAACGGAAACCAACTGCCGCTTGCCATACAAATACAAGCAGAAAAAAGAAGATAGGTATTAGTGGAAGTACATCCACAGTTGGAGCAAAAGCCTGATATGCCGTAGGCAGTTCAGAAAATAAGCTGAGATTAAACAGTGCCATCCCTAAGAAATAATGGACGTATTAAGCAAGCACGCTACCACGTATGACGCGCTTTGGACTGACTCTGCCATGGAGCGAAATCCTCTGAAAAACAACCTTCTGCAATTGCCTGCCGCATTGCACTAGTAAAACGAATTAAATGGGTGAGATTATGCAAGCTTAAAAGCGTAAGACCTAGTAATTCTTTGTTACGAATTAAATGATGAATATATGACCTCGAATAGCAAGTACAAGCTTCGCAAGGACAAGATGAATCCAATGGTTGATAATCATCTTTAAAACAAGAGTTTCTCAAATTCCATGTCTCTCCCTGAATGAAAGCACTACCGTGCCTACCTAATCGCGTTGGAATAACACAATCAAAAAGATCAACACCATTTGCTACAGCGATAGCCATTTCTCTCAAGGTTCCAATTCCCATCAAATATCTAGGTCTATCTTCAGGTAATAAAGGACAAACTTGTCTAACAATTTCATGTATTTGGCTAATTGGCTCACCAACACTTACCCCTCCAATGGCAATCCCAGGTAAATCAAAACCTGAAACAATTTTGGCACTCAATTCTCTCAAGTGAGCGAAACACCCACCTTGAACTATTCCAAAAAGTACTTGATCACTTTTCGAATGAGCATTAATGCATCTTTCTAACCATAAATGAGTTCTATTACAAGCAGCTTCAACATCTACCTCACTGGCAGGGAAAGGAGGGCATTGGTCAAACGCCATTGCGATATTCGATCCTAATGACATTTGTATTTGAGTAGCTTTTTCTGGTGTTAAATAAATTTGTCTTCCATCTCTAGGGTTTTGAAAAGAAACACCATCATTGTCGATTTTATTTAATTTAGCCAAACTAAATACCTGAAATCCTCCTGAATCAGTGAGTATTGGTTTTGACCAATTCATAAATTTATGTAATCCACCTGCCGATTGAACGATCTCTTCACCAGGTTGGAGATGAAGATGAAAGGTATTAGCAAGAATCATTTCAGCTCCTGTTTCCTCTAGTTGCTTAGAGGTAACTCCTTTTACAGTACCTAAAGTCCCTACTGGCATAAATCTAGGGGTATTGACTGTCCCATTGTTTGTCTTCAAAGAACCAATTCGAGCTAAGGTCGAACTGCATCTATTTTTAATTTCAAAGGAGAACACAGAGTTTTTTGCAAATATTTCAGATGCAGAAAAGGCATCAATTTAATTATCTAACTAATTTGAGATCTAAAAAACAAATGAGGTTGAAATTCTGATTTATCAAAAATGGCTAAATGACCTTGCCGGCGCATGGATGTTCTATACCATTTTGCCAAAATGGCCATTCATAAAGCCTAGATTTAAAAGGATTGCGCGTTTTTCTCCCCTTATTGGTCTTTTCATTGGTCTCATTCAGTCATCAACTTGGTTTTTATTGAGCTTCATAGGTTGGCCTGATATTTCAGCATCTTTAGTCTCTATCATAATTAGCATTTGTATTACTGGTGGGCTTCACGTTGATGGATTAATGGATACAGCAGACGGGGTTGGAGCGGGTGAATCTAAACGCTATAAGGCTATGAAAGATAGCAGAGTCGGTGCAATGGGCGTGCAAAGCTTGTCAATTATTTTAATTCTCCAATTAGCTGCAATAATCAAACTGGGTTTATATGCACCATTCGCATTTCCTTTTATTGCATTCTGGGGAAGGTTTTCACAAATTATTGCAATAGGTAATTACAAATATATTGGAGTACAAGGATCAGATTCATTACACCAAAAATATTGGACAGGGACTTTAAATGAAATCAAACCATCATTAATTATTTTAGGGCCAATCATACTTATTTTTCTAAATTTAATAGATCTAAATATATCTAATATTTTGTTGGTAATATACTGCTTATTTTCTGGTTTATTCACTTCAATTTTAATACCATATATTATAAATAAACTAATTGAAGGTCATAGTGGCGATAGTTATGGAGCAACTATTTTAACTGTTGAAACAACAACTCTACTATTCATAAGTTTCATGTTTGGTCCCAAATAAAGATAAAAGCATTTCCTTTTTCAGGCAAAGAAGAATGAAATTGGTTTGGATTAGTAATTAACTTTAATTCTCCACCAACTTGTCTTGCCAAATCTCTTCCTAATGCCAAACCTATGCCACTTCCATCCAATTCTGAACTTTTCTCGCCTCTGAACCCTTTCTCAAAAATCTTTTCTCTTTCATATCTATTTATAGGTGTTCCCTCATCCCAAACGCATATACCTTCTTCTGTTATTTCTATTCCTAAAGAAGTTAAAGGAGGACTATAACGAAATGCATTCTCTAAAAGATTTGCCACTATTTCAGCAATTACTCCCTCCGAAACTGATCTAGTCTTTTCCACCCAATCTGGCCATTCCGTAGGACTTAACCATTCCCTACCTTGCAAATTAGCCCTTGCCTTCGCTCTTTCAATGAGTGGCTCAATTAATGTTTTTAAACTTACTACAGTCTCTGTAGGCATTAAAGGAGGTAACAACAAACGATTTGAACCATCATCAGATTCAGGCAATTTAACCTGACTTATTTCATCTAAAGCCGACAAATACTTATTTACTTGTGCTTGTTCTGTCATTAGCCCCTTAACAAGGTTCCCATGTTCACTTTCAGGTCCCAATTTCTTTAAAAGTAACTTTGCATAAGTCCCTAAAGCAGCTAGTGGATTCCTTAACTGATGAACCATTAGAGATATTTGTTCTTTCTGAACATCTAATTGATCTAATAATCTTTTCCTTTCAAGTTCAGAAGCAAGTGAATTTGCCACAGCAATTGAAGTCACTTGCAATCGTTGGTCTAAAGACTCAGGCCATTTTTTTTCTGAAGGAACTCTTTCAGCTCGAATCACACCCAACAAAATAGAACCTTCTTGGAGCGGGTACCATCTCCTATTAGAAGAAGGCGTACGAAGTGCATCATCAGTCTCAACTGGTTGCAAAACCTTCTCAGATACAGGGTGTTGCCCAACTACTTCCAAAGTGGGAGATCCGCTATCACCAGAACTTGCAACGTAAACCACTAAATGCTCAACATCTAGATCAGCTTTAAAGCTAATCAACTGCTGTTGCACGAAATTCAAAAAGCGTTCCGAATACTGCATAGAGGTCATTCTGGAGGGTTAGACGCCAAGGAGAAAGTGATGAAAACTTGTAAAATTAGAAAAAAGTATTAAGATATCAATAAAAGAAGAAAAGCAACTTACTAGGAGGCTATCTCAAAATTGATTCAAAAGTGAGCAGTTAGCCTGCTTACAAGACTAAAACAGAGATTAATTGGGGGTCTGTTTAGTTAAATTTGATTTTTTGAGAAATTATTCGGTAAATTTTTTGCCAAGACTCAAATTCCTTGTTCTTCTTTAATAAATAAACTCTTGCTTTAGCTAGAGCTAAGACTAAAGCGAAAACCGCTCAACTATTCACTTTCATCTACTTCAGGTAGTTTTTTCATGTCTAAGAAGCGTAAAAGAATTAGCAGGCGTAGACTTGCAGGCCAAAGAGTCATGGCTCATGTTTCAATCTTTCATCTAGAAACAGGCCAGCACAAGCCAGTCACAGCGGCAAGACGTTTCATTGCAGAAGAAGGTCTTAATTCTCCAGCAATACTTAACGTGCGTCGCAATGAACACACCACTGATCGTTTCTTTTGGGGCGAGAAAGGACTTTTCAGTGCACAATATGCTGAGGAAAATCATTTTCTTTTCCCTTCATTACGAGTAATTGTTGACCATCTAGGAGAAGATAAAATTTTTGCTGGTTTAGAGCTAACTGCTGATGATTGGGAAGAAATCGAAGAGTACGAATATGCTTTTGTTTAGTAACAAAATTCATTTTTAATTATCCCTTTATAATGGCTAATTAGATCATTAGTGATTTCATGATCTCCATCAAACAAATATAATTTTGATCGAATTCCATAATCTTTTAGGAGATCAAAAGTTTTTTCTGATTCAGATTTTGGAACTACAGAGTCATTATTTCCGTGACTTAAAAAAACTGGTGGCATGTCTTTTGTGGGTTCCCAGTAAGGGTGGGAATATGAACTTAAAGCAAAAACACCTCTTAGTTGAACAGTTCTAGCAATTTCCAGAGCCATAGCTCCACCTTGAGAAAATCCCAAAAGTAAAGTTTTTGCTAATGGAATCTCATTAGTTGCAAGATTTTTCACACGCCTTTCAAGATTTAAAACTGCCTTTGGGACTGCTTCCCAGTCATGGGGATATAAAGAGTACCATTGTCTTCCCGACCCATTAGGGTGATATTCAGTAGCAGCAAGAGATACGATTTCAAACCTATTATCAAAAGATTCTGTTAGCAATTTGCCCACCGGAATTAAATCATCTGCATCTGCTCCCCAACCATGAAGCAAAACTAATCTATTTGTTGCGAATTCAGAATTTAAAGAGATAAGTTCATTCTGCATGGGTGCAATTTGCCTCTTTGATGCGTAGGTTGTCGATTGAAATCAATTTAAAATTCTTTGATATGTCTCCTATAGCCCTACTTAGTGTCTCAAATAAAACTGGATTAATCCCTCTCGCAAAATCATTAATCAATGACTTTGGTTTCAAAATTATCTCAAGTGGAGGTACTGCAAAATTACTAGAGGGTGAAGATCTCCCAGTTACTCGAGTAGCTGATTACACAAGTTTCCCTGAGATCCTAGGAGGAAGAGTTAAGACACTTCATCCTAAAATACATGGAGGAATACTTGCAAAAAGAGATGAACAATCTCATGAAAATGATTTAAATTCACAAAGTATTAATCCAATAGATTTAGTAGTTGTAAACCTTTATCCATTTAAGGAGACAATTACAAAAGACAATGTCACATGGGAAGAAGCTATTGAAAACATAGATATAGGTGGACCAGCTATGGTCAGAGCAGCCGCTAAGAATCACAAAGATGTAATTGTATTAACTAACCCCAATCAATACTCAACCATCATTGATGCATATAAATCAAAAAATGTTACTCAAGAATTGCGTCAAAAGTTTGCACATCAAGCTTTCGAGCACACTGCTATTTACGACATGACAATTAGCAGATGGATTTCCTCCAAAACATCATCTAAAGAATCTGCTTGGGTGCAGTCAATACCATTAAAACAATCGTTAAGATACGGAGAAAATCCCCATCAAAATGCTTCTTGGTTTGGAGAGCCAGGAATAGGCTGGGGTGGTGCAAATCAATTGCAAGGTAAAGAGTTAAGTACAAATAACCTTCTTGATTTGGAGGCTGCACTATCTACACTTCGTGAATTTGGATACGAAAATCCTCTAAATAATAATAATTACCAAAAAGCTGCAGTTGTTATTAAACATACGAATCCATGCGGTGTAGCTATAGGAGAAACTTCTCATTCAGCTATTAAGAGAGCATTAGATGCCGATAGAGTAAGTTCCTTTGGTGGAATTATTGCAATCAATTCCTTAGTAGATCAAGAAACAGCAAAAGAGCTTGAAGAGATATTTATAGAATGTATTGTTGCACCATATTTTGATGAAAATGCTAAAGAAATCCTCTCAAAAAAGAAAAATCTTAGACTTTTAGAATTAACAACGGACTGTATTAAAGCCGCAGAAAAAAATCATATTAGAAGCATACTTGGTGGTCTATTAGTTCAAGATACAGATGAACCTGAAATTGATCAAAAAAGCTGGGAAATAGTCACCAAATTAGCCCCAACAGATCATGAAATAAATGATATGGCTTTCGCTTGGAAAATCGTTAAACATATACGTTCGAATGCAATAGCTATTGCATCTAATGGACAAAGTTTAGGAATTGGTGCTGGGCAAATGAATAGAATAGGTTCAGCAAAGATTGCATTAGAAGCTGCTGGAAGTAAATCAAAAGGGGCTGTTTTAGCTAGTGATGGATTTTTCCCATTCGACGATACTGTAAAGATGGCAGCTGAATATGGAATTAATTCAATTATCCAACCTGGTGGAAGTATTCGAGACAAAGAATCTATTAATGCCTGTAATGAATTAGGAATAAAAATGATTCTTACAGGTAAGAGACACTTTCTACACTAAATTTAATCTCCAATCATATTAATATAAAAATACCTTTAAGTTTAAATCTTTAGCTCACTTATTCACCTTTTGGATAATATGTTATTTTGTTCGTCTTTCTAAGAAGAGATAATCTCCCTGGGCCTGCGCATAAGAAATAAAATGATATAGCAGCATAAATAGCAGACAATTCAAAGATATAATTGTGATTTTCTACAACGGCAAAAGGAAATCCCTCTAAACCAGTATCTATAAAATGGAAATACAAAGCAAAGACCATCGTAGATAGAAGACCTAAGGAAGATAATCGTGCAAATACTCCTGTTGCTAATCCGATTGGACATACTATTTGAGTTACTGCAGCTATATATGTCCAAATAACAGGATCGCCAGGAAGGAAACTGAAGTATTTTCCAACTACAAACTCGGCAAATCCACCTGGATCGCTTAATTTCTCAAGCCCATGATGAACCATCATGAAACTAAAACTAACTCTAAGTACAAATATCGATAGCTCTCCAAGAATATTCACCTCACCCTCAGGGCTCTGAACAACAACTTCAACCTTTTGTGAGTCATTATTATCTTTAGTACTAGAGTTTTTTGATTGAGCCATCTTCTACAAAAATTGATAATTCATCCTACGAGAAATCGGGGCAAATTTGTTATTCGCTCTTATCAGCTTTTCTCACTTATCTTCATAAGCTTCTGAATAACATGCTCAACTACTCGATCTGGAGTAGAAGCACCCGAGGTAATACCAACATTTATATTTCCCATTGGAAGAAAATCTTCCTCAGTCAATAATTCCCCTCCAAGTGGCATGTGCGTAATAGTATTAGTATCCTCTCCAATTCGTTCAGGCGTATCAATATGAAACGAGCGAATGCCCCTACTAACAGCTATTTCTTGCAGGTGGGTAGTATTTGAAGAGTTATAACCTCCTATAACGACCATAAGATCAAGGGGTTCATCAACAAGGGAAAACATTGCACCTTGTCTTTCCTCAGTAGCATCACAAATAGTATTAAAAGCTAGAAAATGTTCATTCAATTCTGCAGGACCATATTTTCTTAGCATCGTTTTTTCAAATAATCTTCCTATCTCTTCTGTTTCACTTTTTAGCATTGTTGTCTGATTAGCAACTCCAATTCTTTGTAAGTCCTTATCTGGATCAAAACCATGAGAAGACGCTTTTGAAAACTGCATTAAGAATTCTTCTCTATTGCCTTTTCCAAGAATATAGTTTGCAACATAATTAGCTTCCTTTAGGTCAAAAACCACTAGATAAGTTCCTGCAAAAGAACTTGTAGCCAATGTTTCTTCATGTTTATATTTTCCATGAATAATTGAAGTAAATGTATGTTTCTTATGCTTCTCAACGGTATGCCAAACTTTTGAGACCCATGGACAAGTGGTATCAATAATATGACAGCCTCTATCGTGTAAAAGTTTCATATCTTGGACTGTTGCCCCAAATGCAGGAAGAATTACTACATCACCATCTTTTACTCCTGCAAAATCTTTTACGCCCTGTTCCTCAGTGATAAAAAGAACATCCATTTTCCGAAGATGATCATTGACAGAGGGGTTATGGATGATTTCATTCGTAATCCATATCCTCTCATTCGGATAATGCTTTCTAGTCTCATAAGCCATTGCCACAGCTCTTTCGACTCCCCAACAAAAGCCAAAAGCCTCTGCAATTTTTACTTTCAGCCGACCGTAATTTAATTTATTTCCATTATCTCTAATAGATCCAATCAATCCACTCTGATAAGCCTCTGCAAGTGCTTGAGCACGTTTATTTGCAGAACCAAATCCTCTTCGGTTATAACGATCTGATTTATGAAGTGTTTGTTTGAAAGCTTGAGTATCCATATCAATTACTGATTAAAAAAATTGAGAGGATTTATAACTCAATATTTAAACATAATAAAAAAGCCCAGATGATTTCTGGGCTTTTTTATTAGAAAGTTCAGGATAATTAACTATTTGAACTAGCTAGAAGCAAAATCAGGATAAGCTTCCATTCCATGCTCACCTATATCAAGACCTTGAGTTTCTTCCGCTTCACTAACTCGAATGCCTCCGAAGAATCCTCCGATGACTGACCAAGCAATCCAGCAGGTAACTACAGTCCAAATACCATAGGCAGCGGCTCCAAGGGCTTGAATAAAGAATTGGTTTAATCCTCCTCCATTAAGAAGTCCAATACCTGCAGCTCCAGGATCCATACCATTAACCCCCCAAAGACCGATAACGACAGTTCCCCAAACTCCACACACACCGTGTACAGAGAAAGCCCCAACCGGATCATCGATACCTGCTGCATCTAGAGCAGCAACAGAGAAAACAACAATAATTCCTCCTACAGCACCAGCCAACCAAGATCCTGCAAAGGTCATATTTCCACAACCAGCAGTGATACTGACTAATCCAGCAAGTATGCCATTAATGATCATTGTCAAATCAGGCTTACCAGAGGTAATAGTAGATAAAACCGTAGCGGCAATTGCACCACCTGCAGCAGCCAAAGTTGTTGTAACTGCGACATATGCAACGTATTGATCCATCGCTAATTCTGAGCCTGGGTTGAATCCATACCAACCTATCCATAGGATAAGGGCACCCAAAGTAGCTATAGCCATATTGTGACCAGGCATTGCTTGTGCTTTACCGTCTACAAATTTTCCAATTCTAGGTCCTAGAAGCATAGCGCCAACTAAACCTGCCCATCCTCCGACTGAGTGAACAATGGATGAACCTGCAAAGTCAATAAAACCTAGCTCAGCAAGCCAACCACCATTCCACTGCCAACTTCCTGCAATTGGGTAGATAAATGCAGTTAAGACAAGAGAGAAAACTACAAATTCTCCAAATTTGACCCTTTCCGCAACCAATCCAGAAACAATAGTTGCAGCAGTACCTGCAAAAGCAGCTTGGAAAAGAAAATCGACGGCAGGAACAAGACAACCGGTATCACCAGCAGCGGCACATTCCAAAGCTCCAGATGGATCAGGATCTACAAAAAGTCCTTGAAAATAAATCCAGCCATCCACAACTGAACCGCCATACATTAATGAGTAACCAATAACCCAATAAGCAGTTACAGCTAGAGAGAATACAAATAAATTTTTTGCAAGAATGTTTACCGCATTTTTCTGACGGCACATACCAGCTTCAACCATTGCAAATCCTGCATTCATAAAGATGACAAGGATAGTTGCAACAAATAACCAGAGGTTATCAGCTAAAAATGAAGCAGCTTGAGGACCAGTTAAATCTGATAGAGCTACTTCAGCTCGAGCGGAAAAAGTGAAAACACCTAATCCAAGAAGAGCTAAAGGAACAGTAGCCAGCCAAATTAAGGACTGACTTCTTCTGAAACCACGAATGCTCCGAAGAAGAAGCATTGGTCCGTTTAAAAGACTTGCGTCTTGAAGACGAGAAGTCTTTTGTCTGGGAGGCGATTGCAATGCAGTCGTCATAAAATAAGAATTACTTCGAGAAAATAAATGGATTTTTAATCCAAGATTTATACACTCTTAAATACTCATGCAAGCAAAGTTGATTAGATGTATGTTTTGATACGGAATTCAAAGTTAGTTATTTCAATTTATTTTTTACAAAAAATAATTCTGATATTAAAGAAAACTTATCTATTTATTCAGAGCAATTGAATTTTGAGTTTCTTTTCATTAAAAAAAGATTTCGAAACCTGAAGTAAATAATTTTTATCACTGAGAATTCCTAAAAGGTCTAACACCTTCCCATGTAATGTGATCAGCAAAAAAGCCAAAAGCACAGGGTATTACTTCTAACTCTTTCGAAAGAGCCTCTCTAAACAACTTCCCATACAAAGGATCTGCAGAATCAGCAGGTGCAAAAAGTTTAAGGTCACTTCTACTGATGCAAGGTATCAAAATGGCTTTAGACTTTGGACTTATATCCATAAGTTCTCTCAAGTGTTTCTGACCTCTTTTAGTTACTGTATCTGGAAATAGAGCCAAGGATCCATTACACCAAGTTGTATTTTTGACTTCTATATATATATTTCGACTATCTTTATTAATTTTTTTAGGCTTGAGCATTAAATCGATTCGGCTTTTCCTTTCAGCCCCATAAACCACTTCTGGATGAATACTTGCAATTGGACCTAATTCATTTTGAAGACAATCTTCTTCTATCAAGGACCTAATTAATTTATTTGGTAAAGCAGTATTAATTCCAACCCAGCAACTATTCTTTTCCCCCTCACTTGGCACCTCTGCCTGCTCCCAAGACCAATCTAATTTACGCTTAGGTGAAGGAACATATTTAACTCTGACTCGACCTCCATCGAACAGAACCCCCTTCATTGGTCCAGTATTGGCACAATGGGCTGTAATAATTTGCCCATTATCCAATTTTATTTCCGCCAAAAATCTCTTGTACCTTTTTATTAATATTCCCTCAACAAGAGGAGGAAACTCAATAAGAGGCTTTCCTATTTCAACCACAGTATCGACATTCAAATAAAGATTGTAAATACATCATAAATAGACCAATGAAAGTTATTTCTTTTCATAAATAACATGGCGAAATCAATCAGAAAAATTGCTTTTGTTGTGACTCTTGGCACATTAGCAAGCAAATTTGGAGGCATGGCAAGGCAGTTAGTGATTGCAGGTGCCTTTGGAATTAGCTCTGCTTATGATGCCTACAATTATGCTTACATATTTCCTGGTTTTTTTCTAGTTCTTTTAGGTGGAATAAACGGACCATTGCACAATTCAATGGTTACACTTCTAGCAGATAAAAATAAATCCGAAAGTAAATTAATATTTAGCTCAATAAATACATCCTTAACTTTAATCTTATTACTTTTAAGTATATTTATTTTCTTTTCATCAGATCTAATTATAAAAATTGTAGGACCTAGCTTAACACCAGAAATAAGCGCCATAGCTTCTGAACAATTGAGAATCATGTCTCCTATAATATTTATTTCAGGACTATTAGGACTAGGATTTGGGACCCTTAATGCCAAGGAAGAATTCCTTATCCCTTCAATCTCTCCATTAATTTCCAGCCTAATAATTATAGTTGCGATATCAAACTTTTGGATCAATAAAGATAGCACAATTAATCTATACCAAGAAGATATAAGAGGAGGTTTAATTCTTGCAAAAGCTACATTTCTAGGTGCACTATCTCAGTACTTAATTCAAATTCCTTTTCTGATAAAAAAAGGAATTTTTGAAATAAAGTTTACCTTAAGAACTAAATATTCAGAAATAAAAAAAGCTTGGGAGATGATAGCTCCTGCCACACTTTCGACAGGTATGATGCAAATTAATGTTTTAACTGATCTATTTTTTGCTTCTAAAATCATAGGTGCTGCAGCGGCATTAAGTTATGCAAACTTTATAATCCAAGCACCTCTTGGAATTATATCAAATGCAATATTAATTCCATTATTACCAGTCTTTGTAAGACTAAGATCAAAAAAATATCATTCTAAACTAATCGAAAAGATTCACCAGGGATTAAATATTTCATCTACTTCTATGATATTCCTGGGTTCGATCTTCATCTCACTTGCTACTCCAATAGTGGTCATAGTGTATGGAAGAGGTTCATTCAACCAAAATGCAATTAGTCTTGTTAGTCAATTATTAGTTGCATATGCAATTGGCATGCCCTTTTACCTGGCTAGAGATTTATTAGTCCGAGTATTTTATGGACTTGAGGATTCAAAAACGCCCTTCAAAATATCAACCATCGCAATATTTTTAAATCTATTTTTTGACTGGTTTTTAATAGGTGGACCAACTCCATGGGGCTTATTTTCTCCCTTAAATTTAGGTGTTACAGGACTAGTATTTTCTACTACATTTGTTAATATTTTAGCCTGTATATTTTTACTATTGAAACTAAATATTAAATTAGAAAATATAAATTTAACCAAAATCATTATTCAGAATCTTAAAATATTAGCCTTAGGTTTCATCTCGGGTCTATGCTCATTCTTTATTTTTAAGATAATAGATTTACCTCCTGATTTTATACGAATAGTTTTTAAAGTTTTTGTCTCGTCATTTATTAGTTTTCTTTTATTTTACTTTATCGCAAACCTTATTGGTATCAAGGAGATTAATTATTTTACTAAATTTTTAAACCAAAAATTTCACTCTTCTTTAAGATAAACATTTTTTTCTGCTCTAACTTGCAGTGGTATTTCCAAAGAGTTCATTTCATCCATTTTCAGACCATTAACAGAAAGAATTCTTGCCTCTATTCCAAACTCTTGAAATGCTATCTCCATTTCCTTTATTAATTCTTTTTCCACCTGGGCGTCAGAGTCTACAACTTTACCGATAAGACGCTCCCCCAAGCGACCAATTCTCTGCCTAACGACTTCTCGAGCATTAGTCACCTCAATAATTAGCAAGATTACTAAAGCAATTAATTCAACCTTATCTGCAATAGGGTTCTAAAATCTCTTCTAAGTCGAAAAATTGATTTGGTGGAATTAATCTTGACAATGGCAATTTAGTACTACCGCCCCCAAGTTTTACTTGAACTGCCTCCAAAGCCTTCCTAGCAGCAACATTGGCACCCTGCTGAAAATTTATCTGGCATTCGATAGCTAAATCTTTCGCCAAACCAGCATCTCCTAGATACAAATTCCAGTTTCCTATCTGAATAAATAAGCGGTCTGCAAGCAAAACCTCTAACTCGCGGATTTGAGAAGCATCTATAGAACTAGGCATTTGAGAATAATTCTCCTAATTAAAAAGACCTAAGAAAAGAAAAAGGAATTAGGCAATTACCAAAGTCATAATTGCAATCAATCCAATATTAAATCAAAAAGAACATCTATAAAATATCTCCCTCCATTTCAATGAATTTGGAAGAAAAGGGTATGTCCATATTTTTCTATTATTAAGGTAGTCAATCTGATATTGTTTTTTTGTGCGCCTGTAGCTCAGCGGATTAGAGCATCTGACTACGGATCAGAGGGTCGGGAGTTCGAATCTCTCCAGGCGCGTTCGAATAATATGAGAATCCCAATAAAAATGAGAGAAAATTTTCTCTCATTAGAGTAGACATATGCGTACTATCCAATTAGTCAAAAAAATATACAGTGACTATTAAATCTCTTTTAACTGAAACAGATCCAAGTGTTGCAGAATTAATTAAAAATGAATTAACTCGTCAAGAAACCCATCTAGAGCTTATAGCAAGCGAAAATTTTGCTTCTAATGCTGTCATGCAAGCACAAGGATCAGTGCTTACAAATAAATATGCGGAAGGTTTGCCACATAAACGTTATTACGGAGGCTGTGAATATGTTGATGAAATTGAAAAGCTGGCAATTGAAAGGGCGAAAACACTTTTCAAAGCTAATTGGGCAAATGTTCAATCTCATAGTGGAGCACAAGCAAATTTTGCAGTTTTTTTAAGTCTTCTGAATCCTGGTGACACAATAATGGGGATGGATTTATCACATGGAGGACATCTAACCCATGGATCACCTGTCAATGTGAGTGGTAAATGGTTTAAAGCCTGCCATTACGAAGTGGATAAAAAGACCGAAATGCTCGATATGGAAGCTATTAGGAAAAAAGCTATTGAAAATAAACCTAAGTTAATTATCTGCGGGTTTTCCGCCTACCCACGCAAAATTGACTTCAAAGCATTCCGATCTATTGCAGATGAAGTTGATGCTTTTTTACTTGCAGATATTGCACATATTGCTGGTTTAGTCGCAAGTGGGCTCCACCCAAATCCGGTCCCATATTGCGATGTAGTTACTACAACTACTCATAAAACACTTAGAGGACCTCGAGGTGGCTTAATCCTTTCAAGGGATGAAGAGATAGGTAAAAAGCTTGATAAATCTGTATTCCCAGGTACTCAGGGTGGTCCATTAGAACATGTAATTGCAGCCAAAGCTGTGGCATTTAAAGAAGCTTCAGAACCAGGTTTTGCGATTTACTCTCAAAAGGTAATATCTAATGCCAAAGCCCTAGCAGCTACACTCCAAAATAGAGGCATTTCAATAGTCAGCAAAGGCACCGATAATCATATAGTTCTTCTTGATCTAAGAAGCATTGGCATGACAGGTAAATTGGCTGATAAATTAGTAAGTGAAATCAAAATCACAGCAAATAAAAATACTGTGCCCTTTGACCCTGAATCTCCCTTCGTTACTAGTGGGTTAAGACTTGGTTCAGCAGCATTAACAACTCGAGGTTTTGATGAAAAAGCTTTTGAAGATGTCGGGGATATTATTGCTAACAGACTTCTTAATCCTGATAATGAAAAAGTAAAGGAAAACTCTATTAATAAAGTATCTGAACTTTGTAGCAAATTCCCTTTATATAGTGAACACAATTAAAGGAAATATAATCGAAAAAGAAGAGAATAAAGGTGCTGAAATCCTATCCATTGGAAGTGAATTATTGCTTGGTAATATCTTAAATACTAATGCTCAATGGTTAGCAGAGGAGTTAGCTTTTTTAGGAATACCCCATTTTAGACAGACTGTTATTGGAGATAATTCTTCAAGGCTAAAAGAGGCAATACTTGAAGCTTCATCTAGATGCCAAATTCTCATAACAACTGGGGGATTAGGTCCAACTCCTGATGATATAACAACTAAGACAATTGCTTCGGCATTCAATACACCCTTAGAAGAAAGAAATGATCTTTTAATTGAATTAAAAACTAAATTAAAAGATAAAGGATATATATTATCCAAAAGTCAAAAGAAGCAGTGCTTAGTTCCCTCTGGATCTGAAATTCTAAAAAATTCAACTGGCACAGCCTCTGGGATTATTTGGAGTCCAATTCCAGGTTTCTTAATAATGACTTTTCCAGGTGTGTCAAGTGAACTTAAAGAAATGTGGAAAAAAGAAGCCTTCCCTTGGCTTGTTAAAAACAGATTTTCCAACGAACAGATAGCAAGTAAAATATTACTTTTTTCAGGTATAAGTGAATCATCTTTAGCCGATAAGATTCCACATTTACTTGAAAAAGAAAATCCAACGGTTGCAACCTATGCAAGTCTTGGACAATTGAAATTAAGAATCACAGCTAGAGGAATTAACCTAGAGGAAGCGAATAAAAAAATAGAGCCTATCGAAAAAGAATTAGTTAAATTAACTGGTTCAAAATGCTATGGAGAGAACAATCAAACTATTGAAGAATTAGTAATTAAAATGCTAATCAATAACAAAGAGAGCATTGCAGTAGCGGAATCATGTACTGGTGGTGGCTTGGCATCTGCACTTACAAAGATTCCAGGTTCATCAAAGGTTTTTTCAGGAGGAATAATTGCTTATAACAATTCAATAAAACAAGAATTATTAGGAGTAGCAGAAGAAATAATTACAAAATATGGAGCCGTTTCTTCTCAAGTTGTTGAGGCCATGTCAGAGGGTGTGCAAAAAAAATTTAAAGTGGATTGGTCCATTTCCATAAGCGGAATAGCTGGTCCTTCTGGAGGCAGTGAAGATAAACCTATAGGTTTAGTAAGTTTTTGCATTAAAGGTCCAAATAAAATGGTGACATGGGAAGAAAAATTTGGATCTTATAAGACAAGAAAAGATATTCAAAAATTGAGCGTTTTAAAGGCTCTCGATAGATTACGTTTATGTATGCTCAAGCAAAGCTAAGTTCCCTATTACTACATTTGAAAATTGAGTTCTAATACCCTCTATGACAAAGTTTGGGACTTGCACTGGATAAGTAAATCATCCGGTGGACCTTCACAGCTTTTTGTTGGTCTTCATCTTATTCACGAAGTAACTAGCCCTCAAGCATTTGCAGCGATTGAAGAAAAAAAACTAAAAGTCAAATTTCCACATCTAACTGTTGCAACAGTTGATCACATAGTTCCAACAACAAATCAGCAGCGTCCTTTTCCTGATCCTCTTGCTGAGGAAATGCTTTCTACTTTAGAAAGAAATTGCAGCATTCATAAAATTAAACTTCATGGCATCGGCAGCGATCATCAAGGAGTAGTTCATGTTATGGCTCCAGAGCTTGGATTAACACAACCAGGGATGACTGTAGCCTGTGGAGATTCACATACCTCTACCCATGGAGCGTTTGGAGCAATTGCATTTGGGATAGGAACCAGTCAGGTTCGAGATGTTTTAGCGAGCCAAAGCTTGGCGATGAAAAAATTAAAAGTGAGACGAATTTGGATAGAAGGAGCACTCCGCCAAGGTGTTTATGCGAAAGATCTAATTCTCCATATTATTCGTACATTAGGTGTTAAAGGTGGAGTTGGTTTTGCTTATGAATTCGCTGGTCCCGCAATAGAAAAACTCTCTATGGAAGAAAGGATGACCATTTGCAATATGGCTATAGAGGGAGGCGCCAGATGCGGCTATATAAATCCTGATGAGAATACATATAAATATTTAAAAGGCAGAAAATATGCACCTCAAGGAAAAGCATGGGATTTAGCTATTCGCTGGTGGAAAAGTTTATGCAGTGACTACAACGCTATTTTTGATGATGAGATTAAGTTAAATGCATCAGCAATTGAACCAACAGTTACTTGGGGAATAACTCCAGGACAAGGAATATCAATCAAAGAAAATATTCCAAATCCTGAGTTACTGCCAAAAAACGATCAACAAATAGCCAAAGATGCATGCTCTTATATGGATCTTGCCCCGGGCTCTCCTATTGAAGGGACAAAAGTTGATGTTTGCTTTATTGGAAGCTGTACCAATGGCAGATTAAGTGACCTCCAAGAAGCAGCTAAAATCGTAGAAGGTCATAAGGTTGCAACCGGAATAAAAGCATTTGTAGTTCCTGGTTCACAACATGTAGCCAGGCAGGCTGAACTAAAAGGTCTTCATAAGATTTTCCTTAAAGCTGGTTTCGAATGGCGTGAACCAGGCTGCTCAATGTGTTTAGCAATGAATCCTGACAAACTTGATGGAAGGCAAATAAGTGCGAGTTCTAGTAATAGAAATTTCAAAGGCAGACAAGGCTCTGCGAAAGGAAGAACCCTATTAATGAGCCCAGCTATGGTTGCTGCTGCTGCAATTAATGGAAAAGTTACAGATGTAAGAAAGCTCTTTAAAAATTCAAAGTTTTCATAGGGCCATCAAAATGAACCAAGATTTTCCAGCAGGAGAAATAAAGACAATTTCCGGCAGAAGCTTTGCCATCAAAGGTGATGATATTGATACTGACAGAATAATTCCAGCAAGATTTCTCAAATGTGTCAGTTTTTCTGCTTTAGGAGAACAAGTTTTCGCTGATGATAGAACTGAACTGAAAGGCTTACATCCATTTGACCTGAAGGAGAATAAAGGAGCAAAAATTCTTGTAGTAAATGATAATTTTGGATGTGGTTCAAGTAGAGAACATGCACCACAAGCTCTAATGAGATGGGGTATCAGATTAATTATAGGAGAGAGTTTTGCTGAAATATTTTTCGGAAATTGTCTTGCCTTAGGCATCCCATGTCTAACTTCATCGAAATTAGAAATAAAAAGATTACAAAACTTAGTCAAAAAGAATCCAAAGCTAATTTGGGTTTTTAATCTTCAGGAATTATCAATTATAAATAATAGAGAAGTATTCAAACTTCAGATTGAGAAAGGAGACAAAGAAATGCTCCTATCTGGGAAATGGGATGCAACAAAACAACTTTTACAAGAAGAAGAAAGAATAAAAGAAACAATGCAAAGATTACCTTATTTAAATAACTTCAAGTAAAAGATTTAAAATTTTGCTTTCACTGCATTATCAAATTTAAAACCATTTAAACGAAAATATAATCCACCAGCATTCTGATCTGGATGATAGTAAAGTCCACATTCATATGCTCGCTTATGTAATAAGAAGCCTAACTTTGTTCCATAATATTCTCGGTAGTTTTCGGATTTAGTATCAACATTAAGATTTGATTCTAGACTCAATATAAAAGGCCCATACAATTGCTGAGCTAAAGATAGATTGATTGTTCTTAAATCTATTGCATTATCAAATTTAAATGGACTATTTCCTGATTTTATTTTAATACCTGGCATTATTGAAATCTTAGTATAATCTAAAAAATTCCTTTTTAGATTGCCTAATCTAAGTTCTGGTCCAGCACTAAATTTAACAAATGCCTGCTCACTTCCATCTTCATAGTTAAAGTAAGCTGAGTTAACTTTAGTTCTTAAAATGAATTCAGGCTTTATCAAAACAGGCGATAACAGACTTTTAGTTGTTTCTTCTAAATCTTTCTGATCACTCTGCCAGAGATAATAATCACTATCTAATGATGCAAATAAACTAGAGCGCCAAAGACTAGTTGATTCATTACTAAAAAGTTTTTCTGCTTCATAATTTGCCAATCCAATACGCAAATTGAACCTATTTTTTATTTCACCTAAATCAAATTCATTACCTTTATCAAGGAATCCACCATAAGCTGATTTTATTTCTGTTTCACCAATTGTCCCATTCCAAGCCCTAAAACGGTAAGCAGTAAATATATTAAGATCAACCTCATTCAAAATAGGAGATTGTAATTCCCTCCTAAAGGTTGATGAATGCCTCAAACCATCAAATAAGTTATCAATATTTAGAGTGCTAAAATCATTTCTACTTTCATATTTCCAGTTTTCATAGTCCGCATCAATATTTATATTTAAACCAATTAGATCTGAAAATTTTATTGCATTATCATTTCCTGCATAACTGTTACTTTTACCTTTTAAAGCTCTTTGTATTAAAATTTGTGGCTGAAGATCTATATTAATATTCTTATTTAAGAGAATGGGATCGTTTCTTCTGATCAATACAAATCCATCTCTATCTTTACCATCAAAGATTAATTCAAATCTACTTTTTTTCTTTCTCTCTCCACCAAATCTTTTTTTTCCAATAGGAATTCTAGCAATCCCGTTAAAGTTTAAATAATTTTTAGATGAAGTAATAACCATTTCGTCATCTTCTTCTCTTGCAATAACATCAAAAGCTTCAAAAGAAATCTGGATAGGGTCAAATGGATCATTTGTAAACGTAATCTGTTCAGATTTCCATCCATTTTCTTCAATAGAAATAAGTTTTGATTTAAACCTCCAATGATTAATTGAGCCTATTGATTTATCAGTTCTAGTTATTTGATTATCTGGTACTTTTATATTCCCAATAGTAAATTCAATTCCATCCACTAAATTAATCCTTCTATTATATTTTAATTTATTTTCAGAGATATTTTCTATTAATAATCTCTCGATCTCGCTAGTTAATTTTAAATCTTCAATAACATTATCAATATCTATAATCCCATAAGAATCTTCAATTTTTCCTACTTTTTTAAGGAAATTATATTTAAATATTGTGCCCCTGAAATATTGCCCTCCTCTTTCAAACCTTACATTACCTTCTGCATTTAAAGTATTAGACAATCTATCATATCTGATAAGGTCAGCCCTTAAAATGCCTCCATTAATTATTGCCTTGGCATTACCTTTCGCAATATAAATATTCTGATTATAGTCATACTGTTTGTCTGCAAAGATTTTTAAAGTTAAAATAGGATTTTCATCTTTTTCATACGACAAGATTTCAGATTGTTGTAATACTGGAAAATCAGTTTGATTATTTAAACTTTCAGAAATTAAATTATATCTCTGATGATTTCCTGAATTGTAATTAGTTTTTTCTACTGCTTTTACTACGTCAAATAGCGAAAACAAAAAAGCAAGCCCTAGAATCCTAAGGCTTACAAAAACGAAAGAATTTAATCTCGCCGCCAAATTCCCCTTGCCGACGAAATGATATTACTGATCAATGCTATTAAAGGAGCTTTTTGAGTCCAGTAATTAGCGTGGCAGAGTTTAATCCTGAGGACTTTCTAGATCCTTTCTATTTGGTGTCCTTGTTGGATCACTTGCCAGAAAGCCAAACAAAAAGATTCCAACAAAAAAGAAGACGACCGTGTAGACGGAAATCTTAAGGGCAAGCATGGATACTGACCGACTGAATAGAGTTTCAAACCTATCCTATTAAGTCACTAACTCCAATCATAAAAGGAAAGGTGTTACAGACTTTTGGATAATGAAAAAAAGATTTTCTTCTAGAAAAACACTCTAAAGCCTTTTAAAAACTAATGTTTCCTTAATTAGTCAAAACTGTTTTTTTATTTTGAGATAAAAAAAATCTTTACCCTAATGACTATTTCTCTGTAATTTTTTACGATATTGATCAACTTTTAAAGGTTTTTATGTTCCCAATTTTGAAAATGTTTTAGGACATTCCATCACAAGTTTCAACAGTGACGTCTTCTTTTGGACTATTTCTCATACAATATCTGGACTCAAACAAAACCTGAGCTTCGAGTAACGAACATGGGACAAAAAACAGCACTTGGATCTTTGCTGAAATCAATCGGCAATTCTGGCCAAGGAAAGGTAGTGCCTGGATGGGGTGCAACACCCGTGATGGCCTTTGTAGGACTCTTATTACTTGTATTCCTAGTAATTATGCTTCAGATTTATAATCAATCTCTTCTTCTACAAGGATTCTCAGTTGATTGGAATGGAGTGAATTGATCAATTTCTGAGTAATTGAGGTTCGCCCATGAATATTTTTGGAGTTGGTCTACCTGAAGTAGCAGTTATTGCTGGCTTAGTATTGATCATTTTCGGTCCAAAACGTCTTCCTGAACTTGGACGAACCCTTGGGAAAACTCTTAAAGGGCTTCAAAGTGCCTCTACAGAGTTTGAACGTGAAATCAAAAATGCTATGTCAGAAGAACAGTCTTTAAATGAAGACAGCTCTTCTGACATAGAAAATTGATGACACATCAACCTTAAAAAAAAACTCTATTCAAATCTCTAGTAAGTTCTTACCTAAGGTATGAGCTCAGATGAATTGAAAATCTTTATTGGGTTGGGCAACCCTGGAGTTGAATACCTTAAGACTCGCCATAATATTGGTTTTATGGTACTTGAGGAGATTGCCAGGCTAAATAATTCAGAGTTCCGTCAAAGTAAAAAAATATTTGGAAAGATTTGTGAGATTGGTCTAGCAAATAATAAAAAAAGGCTTTTAATGCCTACGACATTTATGAATGAAAGTGGTAGATCAATACGAGCAGCAAAAGATTGGTTTGGATTAAATAACAGTGAATTATTAGTATTAGTTGACGATATGGACCTGCCACTTGGCAAAATCAGGCTTCGTTCCAAGGGTAGTTCAGGAGGCCATAATGGTTTAAAAAGTATTATCAAACATCTAGGTACAAACGAATTTAATAGGTTAAAGATTGGCATTGGCCCCCCAAGCAGCATTACTAAAGAAAGAAAGATGAAAACTGTTTCTCATGTACTAGGAAAGTTTTCATCAGAAGAAATACCAATATTAAATTCGGTAATACAAGAGATAATTACTGGTATTGAATTGCTTCAAACAAATGGATGGGAGAAAACCAGTACTCGCCTAAACTCTTACAAACCAGATATTTCATAAATTCAAATAGAAATGTATGAAAAACCAACAACCACTGCTTATCTCAGAATTGATAAGCAGTGCTTCAGAGAAAAACAAGTAGAGGGAAAAGTCTGTGCAGGAGATTTTGAATGGGATTTCACTTGGGCTTTTAGTCAAGGTCAACTTTATGTTGAACCTCCTTTAGGAAGAGCTCTTATAAAAGATGCATTAGAACGATTTCTCGTCAAAGCAGATTACAAGCTTGAGTCAGGAGGGGATTATATTTTTACTATCAGGGCCAAATTTTAATATTGACTTTATTAGGCCAATTAAGTCTTGTATTTAAAAAATCTTCCAACAAAATCATAGCCACAATTGGATCAAGGTTTTCAGGTGGAAAAAGTAATTCTTTTGGAATAAAACGAAAAATATATTTAGGGGGCCAAAGCTCCCAATATCTAAATCTTGCACGCATTGTTGATCCACTTTCATCTACGACAACCAAATTATAAAGATTTTTTACCTTGAGTTTTTCTTTGAAAAAATTACAGTTTGTTCCGTTCCCAATAATAATTTTTTCGATAATATGATTTTCATACCAAAAAGAAATTAAGTCAGGAAAATCTTCTAGAGTAGATATTCTTGCATCAATAACATTTCTAGATATTATATCAACTAATAATAACCCACATTTTTTATTCCCAGGGTCTATTGAAATTAACTTACTCATTGATTCAATTTCCTCTGCCATCTTTCATCATCACTAAACGCTCCTGATTTTGCTGCTGGGCTATTAGCCGTGGCATCTAACCAAGATTGTCTGCCTACATCATCAACAGAAGAGATTTCTGCTCCTTGGTTATTGTCATTCTTAGAATTATTACTCCGATTATCATTTCTCAGATTTTTTACTGAAGACTTTAATTCTAGAGAAATAGGTACCTTATCTCCACTATAACTATTCTCCATAGCCTTTGAAATAATTTCAAAATTACCTTTTCCCTTCCTAATTAAAGTTTTACCTAAATCATTAATCTGATTAGGATTTATTTTTAACTCCGAGCTTAGAGATCCTCTTCTTTTGACCTCAGCTAATGTTGAAGAAAGTAGAATTTTAATCTTATTTGTTATTGATTCTGAATCTAACTCAAGTGTCTTTATATCCATTTTTGATATTACTTCCCCTTTTACAGCAATAGTTTTATTAAGTGTGGCTTCTGGAAAGGCATACACATATTTCTCACCTCTAAGTATATTCCCAGCTGATCTAATACTTACAACCCAAGTTCTATTATCACCTATAACTTTTTCCAACTCTTCAATATGGTCCTTACGAACTAGTAATAATCTTCGATACTTTGATTGACTAGTTTTAGACAAGTTAAAAGCAAATAAATTAGCTTGTTGTAATAACCTTTCAATTTCTTTTTTTATATCTTCATTATTTTTCACACGAATAGTTCTAGTCACTAAAGACTGTCCACTACTTATTACAACATCTCCACTTCTTAAAGCGTAAATATTTTTCTCTAATTTTTTCAGTTCTTTTTCCCCCTCTGTGATTCTTTTTTGGATTCCCTCTAATTGAAACAATCCAACTCTAAGTTGACTGTTAAATGCAACCATAATTGCAAATGAAATCGCACTGATAAAACTCCCAGTAAACACTGTTATTAATACTGCTGTACTTTTAGGCCTTAACTTAAATATGCTTAAACGTGCTTTACCAACTTTGGTGCCAAGCCTATCTCCCAATGTAGAGACTATTCCCCCTAAGAGTAATAAAGAAAAAATCAGAACCCAACCAGTCACAGAGATAACTAAATAAAGGGATGAATGAATGAATCAATCATCTTTAACACTAATAGAATAGACCCTTTAATTGAATCGTTTAGCTAAAGCTATTGGATCAAAGATAGTTATTTTTTTTCTCTCAATTTCCAACAATGATGAATTCTTCAAATCTCCAAGCAAACGAGTAATAGTAACTCGAGTTGAACCGATAGCTTCAGCAATAGATTGATGTGAGAGCCTCAAATCAATCGTCACGCCCTTTTCGCAGGGCACTCCAAAGTCCCTACATAAAACAAGCAAAAAACTAGCCAGCCTAGAAGACATGTCCCTATGAGT
The DNA here is from genome assembly GCA_003283745.1 of Prochlorococcus sp. AG-315-B03. Lineage (GTDB taxonomy): Bacteria > Cyanobacteriota > Cyanobacteriia > PCC-6307 > Cyanobiaceae > Prochlorococcus_B. The sequence continues at coordinate 41,424 of QBWA01000002.1, forward strand.
TAATGTCTCAATCATTGTTTCAGTTTGAAGTATTCGACTTGATAAACCTTGAAGCAAAAGCAAGCCAACTGAAGTATCTTGCTCAATTGCATTTCTAACAGAGGTAGCTGGGGCAGAAACCAGTTCTACTCTAGTAAAAGCAACAGAATGATAAAAACGATCTGATCTATGTCCCGTTAGCAACGAAAGGACCCCAAAAAGGCTGTTTTCCCTTAAGAGAGCAACAGTTATCTCTTCTCCTGTTTCATAGACCCTACTTAATCGGACGGCACCACGTCTAATTAGGTAAACCCTCTCAGCCGGGTCTCCGGGGAAAAAAATTGTTTTAGATCTATCTATTACCTCAGTCGCAACACCATCCAGTGTTCTAATGACATCTAAAAGTGTTTTGTCAGGAAATTGCACAGAAGAAGAAGCATTAATAGTTTTTTGATTGGATTTATTTCTTGGCTGATTGAAATGAGTAAAGCCACGATATGAAGTGACCATAGTTAATTAAATATTCGATTGAGATTAATAAATAGAGATAAAACGATATGTAGCCATAGAGACTTTTTACAGTCTAAGTCAAATAAAAAACAATTTTATTTTAGTGAATTTGATAAAACCATATCTGTCGCGATAAAAAGCTTAAAAGTCAGAAATTAATCGATTTGGATTTGCATCATGAAATTTCTGCTGCTTAGGCCTAAAGAAACAACCATTAATCAAATCAACAAATTCCCAACCTCTACACCACAGATAGTGTCAATTAGGTTGATTGCAAGACTTATGCCGCTAGATTGAATTTAGGTTTCCATATTCTGATGAACGCAGGTCGTCATAGCACGAGTGCTAAACAGATGGGTTCAATTTCATCGATAGGGGCTTCGCTTAGGCCACTCCCCTCTCGGACTCCTCTTCAATTAGTAACAACTCAAGGACAGGTTCATATTCACAAGTCTTCTTATAGAGGTAGCTTTTCTGTTGTTCTCAGCGAGGCTTTAAGATCTGCCGGATTAGGAAGCAGAGTTTTAGTAGCCCAATTTTTAAGAGGAGGAGTTAATCAAGGGCCAGAGGGCGCAATTCATCTATGTGGGCGACTTGAATGGATAAGACCATCAATTGAATGCTGCCTGCCAGACAATTCATCTACCAATGATTTAACCCTTCAGAAAAAATCCCAACAAAAAGCAATAAAAGAAATATGGGAAGTTTGCAAAACTCGTTTAGAAAAAAATAAAATAGATAAGATTGTTTTAGATGAAATAGGCTTAGCAATCTCTCTTGGTTTCATTGAGGAAAATGACGTGATCTCGACAATAAATAGTCGTCCATCGTCAACAGATATCATTCTTACAGGACCATCAATCCCAATCCCAGTTAGTGAAATGGCTGACCAAATCACAGAATTACGCTGTAGTTAAATGTTAAAAAACGATCGTTGGATTTCAGAGCAGGCTTCACTAGGAATGCTCGTACCTTTTCAAAAAAAACTCATAAGACATCTTGAACCAGAATCAAAAAGCTCTCCTGTTTTAAGCTTTGGTTGCTCATCTTATGGATATGATTTAAGACTTTCGTCAAATGAGTTTCTTATATTTCGTCACGTTCCTGGAACTGTGATGAATCCAAAAAAGTTTAACCCTGCAAATTTAGAATCAACTGAACTTAAAACAGATGAAGATGGCAAGTATTTCATTCTTCCCGCACATTCTTATGGTCTTGGAGTTGCCTTAGAAAAAATGAAGGTTCCACCAAATATTACAGTTATTTGTCTGGGGAAAAGCACCTATGCAAGATTGGGGATTATCGTAAATACAACTCCCGCAGAAGCAAGCTGGGAGGGACATCTTACACTTGAATTCAGTAACAGTTCTGGGGCAGATTGTAGAATTTATGCTGATGAAGGGATCTGTCAATTACTCTTTTTCGAAGGTGATCCCTGTCAGACAACATACAGTGATAGAGAAGGAAAATATCAACATCAGCCAGAAAAAGTAACTCTCGCTAAAGTTTAAAATGAGTATTGTTGAATTTATAACATCTACACCTGAGGCTGAGAAAAGCATGGCATATATTGCCAGAGTTAGTAATCCAAAAAATCAAGATAATGATGATTTTAAAAAGTTACTTAAATATTGCATAAAGAATGAACACTGGAGTGTTTTTGAACAAGCTTATATGACATTGCAAATTGAAACAAATAGAGGAATTGCTGCACAAATCCTTAGACATCGATCCTTCACGTTTCAAGAATTTTCACAACGTTACGCAGACAGTACACAATTAGGAGAAATTCCAATCCCAGAATTAAGAAGACAAGATGATAAAAATAGACAAAATTCAATTTCAGATTTATCTATTGACATTATCAATAGTTTTGAGAAGAAAATTAAAAGCCAGTTTGTTCAAAATAAAAAACTATACGAAGAAATGCTTGAGGCTGGTATTGCCAAAGAATGTGCGAGATTTGTACTCCCACTTGCTACACCTACTAGAATCTATATGACAGGATCTTGTCGTTCATGGATTCACTATATAACTCTTAGAACAGGTCATGGAACCCAAAAAGAACATATGAATATTGCACAAGAATGTAAAAATATTTTCTCTAAAAACTATCCAATTGTGTCGTCAGCACTAGACTGGTAAGAAACTAATTATGATTTCTAGGTCCTTCATGATTTATATTATTTATAGTTATTGAGTCTTCCAAATAAGAACCTATATTTAAATCGCTAGAGTTTGATACTCTAGAAAAAGAAGGTAATTCTGTGTCATTAATTAAAGCATAAAAAATATCATTTAGTTCCATCTCATTCCTAACACCTAAAGAGAAGCCTCTAAAACTCCCATTTTTATCAAAGAAATTCAACTGAGGTATTCCCTTAACATTATATTTATCAATCAAGTCAGTCCATTGTGGGTTGTCAACATCTAGCAATAAAACATCTAATTTATTTTCATTTATTTTTTTTACACTAACCATTGAAGGCGCCATTTCTTTGCAAGCTTCACACCAATCTGCATAAAACTCAATTATTGTAGGTCGACCATTTGATAATGCTTCTTCTGGCAAAGGGGAGTTCCTGGCTAATTTATCAAGTGTTGAATTTAGTTTAAATCCATTCTTAAAAAAGAACAAAGAAACAACCAATAAAATACTTAATAAAACTAAGAATACTCTTTGAGAAGAATTTAAATCTTTCTCTTCATTGAACTCAGAACTCATAAGATAAAGAAAATAAAACCTACCTATAAGAATGATTATACATAGAAATAAAATCTAATTACTAATGATAGATATCCACTTTATAAAGTATTAATAGAAGCGTTGATAAATGATTTACTATTTCTAAAATACATGGCCCTATATATTGGCAAATCTCTTTCTAAAGCATAAATCTCTCTCTCAGTATAAATATCATAAGGATTCTTATCTAGCCATTTAATCCCATTAGATAATTTTCTATCAAAATAACAACTACTATCAATAACCTCAATCATTGCTTCAATAACCTCTAAGATATCACTCTGAATAAAAATCTCACCTCCTTCTGGAAAAGAGCCCGCCAAAGTATTAAGAAGATATGGTTGTAAAACTCTTCTTTTAAAATGTTTCCTTTTAAACCAAGGGTCCGGGAATTGAATTGATACTCTTTGCAACTGGTTCTGATCTAGATTTATAAGCCATTGTTCTAAACTAACATTAACATTACAGAATATAAATTTTAAATTAGTCAGCCCTAATTGATTTCTTTTTTTTTCAGCAGAAATAACTAAAGGCTCTCTTATTTCAAGACCTAGAAAATTCAACATAGGATATTTCGCGGCTAACTCAATTAAGAAATTCCCTCTTGCGGAACCAATATCTATGTGAATTGGGTATTGAGGCTGCTCAAAAATAGTAGCTTTGTCTGGCAAAGAAAAAGGTACCTGGAAAAATTGACTGAGAGGATTTACATGTTGTCTATGTCTCACTACATTAATTTTTTTTATACGCCTAATCCTAATTGAAACTCTAGTAAAAGTATATTCAATGCTTTGAGAATAAAAACTCAAATAAATCCTTATAGATTGGGAAAATAATTATTTTTACTATAAATCGTTTAAAACTATCAATTATAAAAAATATGAATTTAAAACCATTAAAAGTTAGAGAATAAGAATTCTTAAGACTTTTGTGTATAGAAAAAATCTGAATAGACCATTATAAGGTTTAAAAAAGATAGCTAAGGGTAGATAATAATAAAAATGTTATTTTTCCTTGACTGAACTTCATTTCAAAATTCTTGTCTGGCTCTCTTATCGGCTAGCAGCAACCTTCGCATTTGGAGTTCCATTATTTCTTCTTGTTTGGGCTAAAGTAGCAAAAGAAGCACCTATAGCAAGACTTCTATCAATTTATTGGAAAATTGCCAGCCTATATGCGATAGGTATTTTATTTCTTAGTAGTGAGAGGCAAATTGGCTATTTAATTTCATTTATCGCACCAATACTTATGATTTGTTCCATATGGTTTTGGATAGATATAAATCAAGAAATGGAAGAAATGCCCTTTGATAATTCTATTTCACTAACTACAAAAATCTGGAGATGGTCTCTTTCTTTATGGGCTATATTACACTTAGGGCTAAATATAATTAGCTTACAATGTTTAAATTCAATTAATAGTATCTACTGCAATAGTTGGAACGAGCTTCCATTGAATTCATATATAACAATTAGATCAATTATAAAACTAATATTAGGTGGCAATTGGACAGCAGGAACTGCGAGTTTTATAGGATATATAGCTTTAATATTTTATTTGTTAGGTTTACTGCAATGGATCATCTTACAATTACCAAAGAATGGAAGGATTGCAGGAAAGTTCTAATGTTTTATTAGATATATCTTTAATTATTTTGAATATCTAATACAATCTTCTCACATCTCCCGCAAATATCTGGATAGTTATCATTCTTACTTAATTGATTTACATAATGCCAGCATCTTTCACATTTCATACCTCTAGCTTTAGTAATCTCTATTGTGCCGATATCATTGTCTTCACTTAACAAAACCTCAGCCCAAGGTTCTCCACCTATTTGTAAATTAGAGACCAGAAACCAATCTCTTAACACATCAACATTGTTTTCTGAATGCATAGATAACCAATTAATTGATTCTTTAATTCCTGGGTCTGAAATCTCTATTCTTACAGATGCTTCTAAAGAAGATCCTAATTCTTGCTTGCTTCTACAACTCTCCAACATACGATTTATAACTGTTCTAAGTTTCCTAATCTTACTAATATGAATATTTAAACTACTATCTTTCCAAGATTTAGGAGCAATTGGCCATCCTCTTTGGAATACAGATTTTTCCTCTAATTTATATGGTATATTTTGCCAAATATCTTCTGCCATATGACATAAAACTGGTGCAATTAGTCCAGCTATTCTCTCTATAATTAAAGACAATACAGTTTGACATGATCTTCTTCTGAAATCATATTTATAGCTCACATATAACCTATCTTTTGCGATATCTAAATAAAAACTAGATAAATCAACAACACAAAAATTCTGTATAGTTTGAAAAAACTTTGAGAATTCATATTGATTAAAATAATCAGTTATCTCTGTTATCACTTCAGCCGTCCTATTTAACATCCATCTATCTAATAATGGTAATTTAGAAATCTCAATAGCATCCTTATCATAATCAAAATCATAAATATTTCCTAATAAATACCTAGAAGTATTTCTAACCTTCCTATAAACATCAGAAATTTGTTTTAATATATTTGAGCCAATAGGCACATCCACAGAATAATCAACAGAACTTACCCAAAGTCTTAAAACATCGGCACCATAAGCAGGTTCTAACTTCTGGTTTGGACCACCGTTAATTATAATTGAAGGGTCGACAATATTTCCTAAAGATTTACTCATCTTTCTACCATTTTCATCTAAAGCAAAACCATGAGTAAGAACTTTTTTAAAAGGTGCTTTCTCATTTACAGCAACGGATGTCAATAAAGAAGACTGGAACCATCCACGATGTTGATCAGAGCCCTCTAAATACAAATCTGCTGGGTAATTTACATGATCTTTTCCATTAATAACTGAAGACCAACTAGAACCAGAGTCAAACCAAACATCCATGGTATCGGAACCTTTCTGCCAGCGATCTGCTTCTTTTAAGTAAGAAGGTGGTAAAAGTTTTGATACTTCGTATTCCCACCAAATATCAGCGCCATAAATCTCAAATAAATTAGCTATGTGAGAAATACTTTCTTCATTTAACAAAATATCTTTTCCATCCTTATCGTAAAAAACTGGTATAGGTACCCCCCATGTTCTTTGCCTAGAGATACACCAATCTCCTCTTTCTCTAACCATTGATTCAATCCTATTTTTACCTGAATCTGGCAGCCATTTAACTGTTTCTATAGCTGAAAGAGCATCACCTCTAAATCCCTCAACTGAAGCAAACCATTGTTCTGTAGCTCGGAAAATTGTTGGCTTCTTAGTTCTCCAATCATAAGGATACCTATGTTCATATGGAATTTCTTTAAACAAAGCACCATTAATTTTTAAATCACGGATAATTTCATTATTAGCTTCTTTTAGCACATTTAAACCAGAAAACTTGCCAGCTTCATTTGTAAAATCACCTTTTTCATCAACTGGACAGAAAATTGGCAATTTATATTTTATACCAGTATTAAAATCATCAACACCATGACCAGGTGCAGTATGAACTAATCCAGTTCCAGACTCAGTGTTAACATAATCGCCACCTATAACGACAGGGCTATTTCTATTGAATAATGGATGCTTATAAATGATTCCTTCCAACAATTTACCTTTTACAATGACTCTTTTCTTATAATCAATATTGACAGTTTTACATACTTTTGACAGAAGATTTGCCGCAGTTACTATTAATTCATCATCCGAACAAATTGCCAAAACATAATCTAATCTCTGATTAATAGAGATTGCTAAATTAGCAGGAATGGTCCAAGGAGTTGTTGTCCAGACAGCAAGCTTAGTGTCTTTTAAGATGCCATCAGAATTAAAAAGATCGGGTGCTTGAGCAAATATTTCTTTTTCTAATAATTTAGGTATTGTCTCAACTTCAAATCCTACATATATACTTTGACTAACATGACCTGAAGGATATTCTAACTCTGCCTCCGCAAGAGCTGTCCTCGAGCTAGGACTCCAATGAACTGGTTTAAAACCTCGATAGATATAACCCTTAAAAGCCATCTTACCAAACAATCTAATTTGCGATGCCTCATATTTCTTATCTAAAGTTAAATATGGATTATCCCAGTCCCCCCAAATTCCCCACCTTTTAAACCCCTCCATTTGATTAGATATTTGTTTCTTAGCATATGTAGTTGCCTTCTTTCTCAGCTTTATAGGAGTTAATTCTGAACGTTTTGATCTATCTAAAGATTGAAGAACTTTCAATTCAATTGGTAATCCATGGCAATCCCATCCTGGAATAAAACTTACTTTTTTCCCTTGCAAAATTTGGTATTTATTAATTATATCCTTCAAAACTTTGTTAAGAGCATGCCCCATATGAAGTTTCCCATTTGCATATGGGGGGCCATCATGCAAAGTAAATAGTTCGCCAGGATTATTTAAACCCAACTTAAAATCTATTTGTTTTTCAGCCCAAAATTTTTGCAGCTCTGGTTCTCTAAGAGTTGCATTTGCTCTCATACCAAATTTGGTTTGTAAAAGGTTGAGAGTGTTTTTGTATGAAGGACGATCTTTTTCAGACCCTTTATAAAACTGATTCACTTTAGAAATATTGAATAATGACTATGAACGCCCAGGGCCCCTTAACCCTATCAAGAAGACTCTTCATTTTCAGTAGATCCTTCATTATTAATCTTATGAGATTGATCATCATCTGATGGAATAACCTTTTTATTATCCAATTCCTTTTTTAAATCTGGATGAACCCATTTCTTCTCATTTAAAGATTTTTTTGGTTGTTTTTTAAAAATCTTAAGAAGTACCAAAAGTCCATTGCCTAACTGACCAAAAATCTGTCCAAGCTGTTTAAAAGATAGAGCCCATTTCTTAAAGGATCCCACTCTAGCTTTCTCCATAGGACTCAGTTGAAACCATCTATTCTGAGAGATCTCTAATATCATTTTCCCTAATAGGGTTGCACCTGAAATTACTAATAAAATTAATGATCCTCTAAAAAGATCATCCTCTACCACAAGTATTAGGCCTAAGACTAAAAACAAACCACCCATCAACCAATCACGAGGTCGACTTAATTCAGTAAGAATCAAAGGCAAAAGCAATAAAAAAAAACCACAGAGAATAGATAAAAAGCCAAAAAGATCACTAAACATTTTTTTGAATCCTATTCATTAATTTTACGTGTCATTGGAGTTTTGAAACTCAAATAACTAACCTTTTAGCAAGGGAATTCAAACGATTCGAGCAACTAAATCCTTACACAGCTTTAAATCTATACATTCCAGATTCATTTGATGATTTCTCAGATTCACTTATCAATGATTTTCTAGCCCTTGGAGATAAAGCTAATAAAAACCAATCAAGAACAAAAATCTAATTGACCAGAAACGCAGGGAAGACAGTCTTAAAGGTAAGTTTTATGAAGTGCTTCAAGAAATTGAAAAGGTAATTGAAGAATTAAAATGAAAGGAAGAAGATCAAGATTAAAATGAATAAATCAAGTTCCATCGCGTCCAGTAATCAAGATTTTAAGGAAGTTACTAGTTTTTCAATACTACAATTTGGACTTATGCTGGATTATGATCATTCAGATCCACGAGCCCACCTGGCGGAATTGGTAGACGCGCTGGTTTTAGGTACCAGTGACTTCGGTCGTGGGAGTTCAAGTCTCCCGGTGGGCATTGTCACTTCAAATGTTTTTCAACTTTAATCTAATCTCAATTTAATCAGGCAATGACCCAGAGCTTATCGAGGTCTAATTCAAATGATGCCAATAGAAAACTGAAGTTATTACGCGACTGGCAAAGTGAGATTCAACAATATATTGATCCACCTAAGCCCTTCAATATTACTTTAGGTCTTTTTATTGGGGGATATATTCTTGCCTTTTTAAGTGTTTGGCAATGGTACCAAGGTAATTGGCCTTTACCAGTATTAGTTACTCTTGCTTTTCTTTCTCTTCACATGGAGGGAACAGTTATTCATGATGCATGTCATAACGCAGCACACCCTAATAAATGGATAAATCAATTTATGGGGCACGGATCAGCAATTTTATTAGGCTTTAGTTTCCCTGTTTTTACAAGAGTTCATCTTGAGCATCATAAATATGTAAATCATCCCAAAAATGACCCTGATCACATTGTGAGTACCTTTGGTCCGATTTGGCTAATAGCTCCAAGATTTTTTTATCATGAATATTTCTTCTTCGAGAGAAGGCTATGGAGAAAATATGAACTAATTCAATGGGGCATAGAAAGAGGAATTTTTTTATGCATTATTCTTGCAGGCATAAAATACGGATTTATGAATACTATTTATAATTTATGGTTTGGGCCCGCATTAATGGTGGGAGTTACATTAGGAATATTTTTTGATTATTTACCTCACCGACCTTTTGAATCTCGAAATAGATGGAAGAATGCAAGAGTTTACCCAAGTAGACTTATGAATATATTAATAATGGGACAAAACTATCATTTAGTTCATCATTTGTGGCCATCAATTCCATGGTTTGAATATAAACCAGCATATGAAAAAACCAAACCCCTTTTAGATCAAAAAGGTTCTCCTCAGAGAATGGGTATATTCGAGACTAAAAAAGATACTTTAAATTTCCTTTACGATATTATTTTAGGAATTAGAAGTCATAAATTAAGAAGAAGTAAAATGAGATCAATTGCGAGAGTATTACCAAGGAATATTTGGAGAAAGAACTATATAAAGTTAATACATCAAACAGCTATTAAGACAGAAAAGCAGAAATAAATTATTCTGAAAGTATCTTAGGCACTCTGAAAAAATCTCCCTCTCTATGAGGAGCTTGATCTAATATATCCTCTCTAGAGCAAGTCACTTTGACATAATCTTCCCTCATAACATTAGTTACTTCTACAGCCCTAGAGGTAGGAAGAATATTGTTGGTATCTATTTCTTGTAATTGTTCAACATAAGAAAGTATCTCTTCTAGCTCAACTGTATATGTTGATATTTGATCTTCTGGTAGATTTAGGCGTGCTAATTCTGCAACTTTACGAACATCTGTTGAAGTTATTCTGGTCATGATTGGAATTGATAAGTTATTCACTAAACACTATGTAGGCCTTTTCAAGAAAAAGCTTAATAGCGTTGGCTTTGCTAAATAAAAGTCTGTCCCCATTCTGCCATCTGGATGCCTTCTACGGGAATCCTTATAATTATTAATTATTCCTGCTAGCGCAAGCTCAAGTAAAGAATGATGTTTAAAAGTAAACTTGATTACAAACACAAAGTCAAAGAAATCTGAAAAGACTTAGCATGGTTAACTTCTTGTCACCATATAACTCATTAGCCAACTATAAACTCAGGTAGTAAGTACAAACTATTGAACTGACAAAGATTTTTTCCCACTAAGGCAAGATTCTAAAGTCCATTTTAATGATTAAAGTAAGACAACTTTTAGAAAAATCATTAAGGAAGTCAAATCATTACTTGGAAGTAAATTTTTTGCCAAACCATCCTATTTGGTTGCACCAAGTTTAATTGGCTGCTTTTTAATCAAACGTTTATCAAACAATAATTACTTATCTGGAGTTATTGTTGAAACAGAAGCCTATTCACAGGAAGAAGCTTCTTGCCATGGCTTTTCAGGTAAAACCAAAAGGAACGAAACTCTCTTTGGCGAGCCTGGCAATTTCTATATATACCTCTCATATGGAATATATAACTGTGTCAACATTGTTACAGGTAAAAGGAACTGGGCGAATGGAGTTCTTCTCAGGTCAATTGCAATTAAAAATGAAGATGAACGAATAGCCTCTGGCCCAGGTTTATTAGCAAAAAGATTTGGATTAAATAGAAATCATGACAATTTACCCATATCGATAGAGAATGGTTTTTGGATAGCTAAAGGAGCAAATTCTAAACAGATGCTAGATATTGTTCAAACAACAAGAATTGGCATTTCTCAAGCGAAAGATCTCCCTTGGCGTTGGTATCTTCAAAACAGTAGAAGTATAAGTAAAAGGGCGAAAGGAGATAAAATTCCTTCTAAAAATGAATGTTGGCACCCAAGCTCATTTGAGGAATCATGAGTAATTGGAATCACAAGCACATAATTGATTTATCTAAATTTTCTTTAGATGATTACAAAACTGTTTTAGAATTAACAACAAGATTCCAAGACGTTTCAACTACAAGGTCAAGAAAACTTCCTGCACTGCAAGGACGATTAATTACCACTTTATTTTTTGAATCAAGCACAAGGACTCGTAGCAGTTTTGAACTTGCAGCGAAGAGACTATCTGCTGATGTTCAGAATTTTTCTGTCGCTACTAGTTCTCTAAGCAAAGGGGAGACTCCCTTAGATACAATTCTTACTTATATTGCAATGGGAGCTGATATTTTAATAATTAGGCATGACTCCACAAATGTACCGAATGATTTAGCTCAGTATATCGATGATAACAAAATAAATACTTCAATACTAAATGCAGGAGATGGCTTTCATAGTCATCCAAGTCAGGGCCTTTTAGATTTGTTTACATTAGCAAGTTTCTTTAACCCAAATAATCCATCCCCAGAAAGTTTATTAAACAAAAAAATAACAATCGTTGGAGATATTCTTCATTCTAGAGTCGCCAGATCAAATCTTTGGTCTCTGACAGGTTGTGGTGCAGATGTAACTCTTTGTGGTCCTAAAAGCCTTTTACCTGATGAATTTTCTGACTTTGTTTTAAACCCACCTCCAGGACAAAAGAATGATCCCATCACACATAGAGGATCAATAACAATAAACAGATCTCTTAAAGATGCGTTAAGAGGTAGTGATGCTGTTATGACTCTTCGTTTGCAAAAGGAAAGAATGCATCAAAATATGCTTACTGATCTTGACACTTACCACAAAAATTATGGAATAACTCATGACAGATTAAAGTGGTGTGAAAAGAAAGTACCTGTACTGCATCCAGGTCCAGTTAATAGAGGAATAGAAATAAGCAGTCAAATATTAGAAGATGATTCAATTAGTCTTATCAAAAATCAAGTAAGTAATGGAATACCCACAAGAATGTCACTATTATATTTACTTGCAAATAGAAATATTGCTGACCCAAGTTGAACAGATTCAAAATTACTTATACCTATAAAAGCTTCAATCCTTCAGAGAATAGTCCATAAACAATACCAATACGTAATACATCAAAAGTTCTTACAAGTATTATGGGTTTTTTTGATTTTAAGAAAAAATATCTCAATTTAATTAGTCCTTCCAAAAATACCAGAGTAAAGAATGCTCCCACAGGATCCATTAAGGGTAATACACCATTTATCATTCCTAATGAGCTTCCAATCAGAAAACCTCCTAAAAAAATAATTACCAACAATGAATATCTTCTCCATGGATTTACAGCCCAATTTGCCAATCTATGAGTCAGATTTGAGGAAAATCTATATAAAATTGTTGACTGCATTTTTGATGACATATATCAAAAGCGAGATTAAAAGAAATCAATTTAATATATACTCAATTATATGATAAAAGATCAAAATGTTAACTCAATATAAATATGGAGAATAATTCAAATGATAAAAATTTTATTTCTAAAACCTTGAATTAATAAAGTTAATCATATTTTAATATTGAATCAAATCTCAAGAAAGCCCAAATTCTGAAAATAAAACCAAGGGTTTATTATCTTCCAATTTCTTTCCATACTTCATTTAAGATAAAATCAAAATATTATGAATAGTTCTACTTCACTGTTTGGAAAAAAAATATTAGTTGGGGTTACCGGAAGTATCGCAGCAATAAAGACTCCTCTAATGGTAAGTCGACTAGTCAAAGCAGGCGCAGAAGTAAAATGTATCGTTACAGCAAATTCAATAAATTTAGTTAGCCCATTATCTTTATCAACCCTTAGCAGGAATAAATGCTTTCAAGATAAAGATCAATGGGAGGATTACCAAGCAAAACCTTTACATATTTACTTGGCTGAGTGGGCTGAACTAATAATTGTTGCTCCAATCAGCGCTACTTCCTTATCCAAGTTTGTCCACGGAAATGCTGATGGACTATTAGCAAGCACACTTTTAGCAGCAGATTCTCAAATAATTTTTGCAGCTGCAATGAACACTTCAATGTGGTCTCATCAATCTGTAAAGAACAACTGGAATAGCGTACAAAAAAGAGATCAAGTCATCCCTTTAGACCCAAGTGAAGGCCTTCTAGCTTGTGACAGGATTGGGGATGGGAAAATGATTAATTTAGACATTATTGAATTAGCCTGTGAAAGTGCATTAATTTTTAAAGCACAAAATAAATTGCTCACTAAAGACTTAATAGGTCAAAGGTTTCTAATATCAGCTGGTCCTACTGTCGAAGATTTAGATGCAGCAAGACAATTAACAAATAGAAGTAGCGGACTCATGGGCGTTCTAATCTCACATGCAGCCAAATTAAGAGGTGCAGATGTTGATTTAGTTCATGGACCCGTAAAATTTCAAAAAGAACTCTTAGAAGGACTAAATACTTATCCCATAAAAACCGCAAATCAAATGCAAAAAGCTATTACTGATTTGCAACCTATAGCGAATGTAATTGTTATGGCTTCAGCTGTCTGTGATTTCAAAAAAGCTAGTTCTACTGATAAGAAGATTCCAAAGAACCTACTTATCAATTCAATTTTAGAAAATTTAGAAATAACCCCAGATATTCTGAAAGAACTAAGTTCAAAAAAATTACAAGGTCAAATTTTTCTCGGCTTCGCTGCAGAGACTGGAAGCGATAAAGAAATTAAAGAGAAAGGAGAGCAAAAAAGAATTTCCAAAGGATGTGAGTTTCTAATGGCCAATCCAATTGATAGAAAAAACCAAGGTTTTGATGAAAATTTCAACAGTGGTTTTTTACTGGGACCTAATAAAATGGTAAAAAGCATTCCTTTTTCAACAAAACTTTCAATATCCCATCAACTTTTAGATGAAATTCAAAGCTATAAATCATAAATTTACTTAATATTTCAGTTTTGTTTTTTTTTTAATTCTTTCACTGTTTCCCCCAGACTCCCTTCAAATAAAGGCTTTTCATGAATAAAAAAGTCTTCAACCCATAATTAAAAAGCTACGGGTTGTTTAGAGCTGCAAAAGGCTTGTCGTAAGAAGTATTTAACACCTGTAGTATCCCAACTGAATTAATTGGGCGGTTTCGACCGCAGTCATCTAGCCCTCTCATGCGATTTCGTCCTCTGCTGGCTTTGATGCTGGCTTTCTGTCTCACATTTACAACACTCCCATCAAGCGCATCTGCAGCTTTGAAAGGGCGTGAACAAGGTAATGCCCGATTTGGCAATGTTGTTAATACCGGCCAAGCAGATGCTTGCACTGTCTTACCAGCTGGCTCATCAGGCTCTTTTAATGCTGATGGTCAATTCAAGGGATTATGCCTTCAACCCACTGAAGTTTCAGTAAAACTTCCTGGCAATAAGAGAAATAAATCTGATTTTGCCGTATCAAAAATCATTAGTCCTCGCTTCAACACCAGTCTTGATGAAGTTTATGGAGACTTATCAGGAGGAAAATTCACTGAAAAAGGTGGTATTGATTTCTCTCTAATTACTGTTCTTGCTCCTAATGGAGAAGAGTATCCTTTTGCTTTCTCTGTTAAAGAGATGGTTGCTGACGCTAAAAAAGGTAAATCAATTGAACCTGGTGCTGAGTTCTCAGGACCAACAACAACTCCTAGCTATAGATCTGCCGATTTCCTTGATCCAAAAAGTCGCGCTAAATCAACTGGTGTTGAATACGCTCAAGGTCTTATTGCTCTTGGTGGTGATGATGAGGATCTTGCAAGAGAAAATGTTAAAACAGATCTTGGTGGTAAAGGTCAAATAACCCTTACCGTTGAAAGTGTTGATGCTGACACTGAAGAATTTGGAGGTACTTTTGTTGCCATTCAACCCTCAGATAATGATCTTGGATCAAAAGATCCTGTTGATATAAAAATCACTGGAAACTTCTATGGCCGTAAAGCCTAGTTAAAGACAAATTATCTTTAATAATTTAAAAGGGAGGGGATCAAATTCCCTCCCTTTTTTTTATTGAAAGAATGATCTAAAAACAAATGTTTAAATAAGGGCCCTTTATCTGGGAGAATTCCTCGGGTTAGTCAAATTAGCAATGGTTATTAGTTCAAATTCTACTGAAAATTTGAAAGGCTTAATAAAGCCTTATGGTGGAAAGCTAGTTAATTTAATGGCCACAAATTCAGAGATAGAGGAATTCAAAAAAAATTCTTATAAAACTTTGAATTGTTCAGATCGAAATGCTTGTGATATTGAACTTCTTTTAATCGGTGCTTTCTCCCCTTTGAATGGTTTTATGAATGAAGACAATTACAATTCAGTAGTAAAAGAGAATCGAATTCAATCAGGTTTACTATTTGGATTACCAATAGTGTTTGATACGGATAAAGAAGATGTCAAACCAGGAGATTCAGTTTTACTTAAATACAAAGATCAAGATATTGCATTATTTCAAATAGAGGAGAAATGGGAGCCTAATAAAGTTAATGAAGCTAAGTGTTGCTATGGGACAACGTCACTCGAGCATCCTGCAGTAAGGATGATAACGATGGAAAGGAAAAAATATTATTTAGGTGGAACTATTAAAGGTTTTGAACTACCTAAAAGAGTCTTCTCATGCAAAACTCCAGCTCAAGTTAGAGAAAATTTACCTACAGGAGAAGATGTTGTTGCATTCCAATGCAGAAACCCCATTCATAGAGCACATTATGAGCTTTTTACGAGAGCTTTAACGGCAGAGAATGTTAGTCAAAATGCTGTTGTCCTTGTTCATCCAACTTGCGGACCAACTCAAGAAGATGACATCCCAGGTGCAGTAAGATTTGAAACTTATGAAAAACTTGCTTCTGAGGTAAATAACCCAAAAATCAGATGGGCTTATCTTCCTTACTCTATGCATATGGCAGGTCCTAGAGAAGCTTTACAGCACATGATTATCAGAAGAAATTATGGATGTACTCATTTCATTATTGGTAGAGATATGGCTGGATGCAAATCAAGTCTTACAGGCGAAGATTTTTATGGGCCATATGAGGCTCAAGATTTTGCAAAGGCTTGCTCTTCTGAATTAGAGATGCAAACTGTTCCATCATTAAATCTTGTTTATACAGAAGAAGAAGGCTATGTCACAGCGGAATTTGCTGATAAGAATGGTCTCCACATAAAGAAATTAAGCGGAACTCAGTTTAGAAAAATGCTTCGAAGTGGAGAAGAAATACCTGAATGGTTTGCATTTAAAAGCGTCGTTGATGTACTCCGAGCCGCATAGATGGTCATGATCCTATTAATATTATATAAAAAGAGAGAAGAACCTTGAACAAACGTTGGAGAAACATTGGTCTCTACATCCTCATAGTTGTAATTGTGATTTTTGTAGGGAGTGCCTTTTTTGAAAAGCCAAATTCCAGTAAAGCCACAAGAACTCTTAGATACAGTGATTTCATTGAAGCAGTTCAAGATAAGCAAGTAAGTAGAGTTCTTATCTCACCTGATAAAGGCACAGCTCAAATTGTTGAAAGCGATGGCAATCGAGCTTTTGTTAATTTGGCTCCTGATCAGGAACTTCTTCAACTTCTTACTAAAAATGATGTTGATATAGCCGTTCAACCTACAACTCAAGCAAATCCTCTTCAACAAGCCGCAAGCAGCCTGATATTCCCAATTATCCTTCTAGGAGGACTATTTTTCATATTTAGAAGAGCAGGGTCTGGTGGCGGAGGTAATCCTGCGATGAATTTTGGAAAAAGCAAAGCAAGATTGCAAATGGAGCCAGAAACAAAAGTAACTTTTGGGGATGTTGCAGGAATTGAAGGGGCAAAATTAGAGTTAACTGAAGTTGTTGATTTTCTAAAAAATCCAGATCGTTTTACGGCTGTTGGCGCGAAGATTCCAAAGGGAGTATTGCTCGTTGGCCCTCCAGGTACAGGTAAAACTTTATTAGCTAAAGCAGTTGCGGGTGAGGCTTCCGTTCCCTTCTTTTCTATATCAGGATCAGAATTTGTTGAAATGTTTGTAGGAGTTGGAGCCAGTAGAGTCAGAGATTTATTTGAGCAAGCCAAAAAAAATGCGCCATGTATTGTATTTATTGATGAAATAGATGCTGTAGGGCGACAAAGAGGAGCAGGTCTTGGGGGAGGTAATGATGAGAGAGAGCAGACCTTAAATCAATTATTAACAGAAATGGATGGATTCGAAGGAAATACAGGAATCATTATTGTTGCAGCCACAAATAGACCTGACGTACTTGATTCAGCACTTTTACGTCCTGGTAGATTTGATAGACAAGTCACAGTTGATAGGCCCGATTATTCAGGACGCCTTCAAATACTTAAAGTTCATGCAAGAGATAAAACGCTATCTAAAGGTATTGACCTTGACCAAGTTGCCAGAAGAACACCTGGTTTTACCGGTGCAGATTTAGCAAACTTATTAAACGAAGCTGCAATATTGGCCGCGAGAAGAGAATTGACGGAAGTAAGTAATGATGAAATTGGAGATGCAATAGAAAGAGTTATGGTTGGACCAGAAAAAAAAGATCGAGTAATAAGCGAGAAACGAAAACAGCTAGTTGCATATCATGAGGCTGGACATGCTGTTGTTGGTGCGGTAATGCCTGATTATGATCCCGTTCAAAAAATATCTATTATTCCTAGAGGTCAAGCTGGAGGATTAACCTTCTTCACACCCAGTGAAGAAAGAATGGAGTCAGGACTTTATTCAAGGTCATATCTTCAAAATCAAATGGCCGTAGCACTAGGAGGCAGGGTTGCTGAAGAAATTATCTATGGAGAGGATGAAGTCACAACAGGAGCATCTAACGATCTAAAGCAAGTAGCATCGGTTGCCAGGCAAATGGTTACGAAATTCGGGATGAGTGACAAGCTTGGTCCAGTAGCCCTTGGCAGATCTCAAGGCGGTGGGATGTTTCTTGGTAGGGACATTGCATCTGAAAGAGACTTTTCCGAAGACACAGCGGCAACAATTGATTCAGAAGTCTCAATTCTTGTTGAAATGGCTTATGAACGAGCAAAAAAAGCCTTAAATGATAATCGGGAAGTACTTGAAGAATTGACAGCTATGCTTATGGAGACTGAAACTGTAGATTCATTAGAGTTTCAAGAGTTGTTAATCCGTCATGAAGTAAAAGTTGCAGAATACGCATAATAAACAATTAGATAAATCTTCTATCAAAAAGCAAAAAGCTTTAATTGAGTCGCTAAAAATACAACCCTTAATAATCGTAATTCGACTAGAAAAAGATTTTTTTATCATCCCAGAGAAAAAAAAACTACTTTTTGCAAATATCAAGAACTTTTCAGCATATGGAGTAAGGCATATTGAGATTGGATGGGATTCAAATAGTGAATGGATTCAACTAATTTCTGAGATTCAGTCTTCTTTTAAAAAAATTAATATTGGGGCAGCATCTATTAGTTGCGAAAAAGCTCTTAATTCAATTTTAAAATTAGATCTGCAATATTCAATGACTCCTTTTTTCAATAAAGACTTACAGAAAAAAGCAAAAGAAAATAATCAATTACTAATACCAGGCATATCTAACAATAAAGATTTAACAGAAGCGATTAAAATGGGATATAAAGTAATTAAAATTTTCCCTGCTTCAAAATTAGGAATTAAATTCTTAAATAACATAGAAGATATTTGCAAAGAAAATCTTTTCCTCATTGGTGCAGGAGGCCTCAAAAGTAAAGATTTAGAGAAATTACTGACAAGAGGATATAACGCAATTGCACTTGGAAAAAGTTTATTAGGTCAAGGAATTGATCATGAGCTAGATATATGGCTAAGAAATAATAGATAGGCTTATGTTTTAATTTTTATTCTTTTAACAGCTAATTAGTATCCAAACATTGTCCATTTTGTCTTAACAAATGATCAGCAAGAACTAGAGCTACCATTGCCTCTACCATTGGGACAGCTCTCGGTAAAACACACGGATCATGTCTACCTGTTGCCTCAAGAGTTGTTGCATTTCCATCTTCATCGATAGTATTTTGACGTTTTCTGATAGTTGCTGTTGGTTTAAATCCAACTCTAAGAACAATATCTTCTCCATTAGAAATACCTCCTTGAATCCCTCCTGAATTATTAGTAGCTGTTTTAAGTCGGTCAGAGTGAGATGGTAAGAATGGATCATTATGCTCACTTCCCTTTAAATATGTCCCTGCAAAACCAGAACCCACTTCAAAACCTTTAGTTGCTGGCAATGACATTAGTGCTTTTGCTAAGTCAGCTTCCAACTTATCAAAAACAGGCATACCAAGAGCTATCGGGGGATTGCGAACAATACACTCAATAACTCCGCCACATGAATCTCCTTCTCTTCCAAAAGCTTCTACTCTTTCAATCATTAAATGAGCACTTTCTTTATTTGGGCATCGGACAATATTTGCCTCAATATCATTAAAAGTAATTTGACTGGTATCAATATCAGCCTCAATATCATGAATTCTTTTCACCCAAGCAAGAATTTCTGTATTGGAAGATTTTGAGAGAAGCTGTTTAGCTACTGATCCAGCCGCAACCCTTCCAATTGTTTCTCTAGCAGATGCTCGCCCTCCTCCACTTTGCGCCTGTATTCCATATTTCTTTTGATATGTAGCATCTGCATGCGAAGGTCTAAAAGTCTTTTTTATTTCTGCATAATCCTTTGGTCGTTGATCTTTATTTCTAACAAGCATTGCAATAGGAGTTCCTAATGTCTTATTACCTAAAAGACCACTAAGAATTTCAATCTCATCACTTTCATTTCTTGGGGTAGTGATTTTGCTCTGTCCTGGCCTTCTGCGATTTAAATCTTTTTGTATTTGACTAATATCAAGCTCCAAACGAGGAGGGCAACCATCAATAATTACACCAACTCCTCCACCGTGGGATTCTCCGAAGGTGCTTATACAAAAAAGTTTGCCGAAACTACTTCCCATAAATAAACCTATCTTTAAGATCGTAATCAATACTCACTAAAAAACAAACCAATTCATTGGTTCATAAGTTCATAGAAACTAAAAATATGCAAAAGCTAACTTCCTGCAATCCCAGAATTAATGTTAATTGCAGAAAATAAATACTAAAAATTTGAACTTCGAAGTATAAGGGAGAGATCCATGGCAAAGATATTTAAGATCTCTAAAAGGGACTATTAGTAATTAAGTTTCTATCTTTTCAAAACATAATAAATAAAAGATTTTAGTAAGAACCCGTCGAGCGAAAGAAATTACAATACTGTTCAACCTTTGAACGAGATCTTCTACCTGCCTGTAATCCTAGAAGTTTTGCAGCATCAATACCATTAATTTCGGTGGCATAGTAAAGGCCACAAATATTTTTAGTTTCCCAAACCCTTTCATCAGCAATAGCAACTGTTGAAATAAAAATCCCAGCTAATAATCCAATCTTAAAAAATCGTTTCATTCTTTCTTTTCTTTGTTTTCTAGAAATTTAAACCAACCTTCTTCTTTTATCCCTCTTTTTATGGCTGTGATAAGAGCACCTAAGAAAAAAGCCCCTAGCCCTGCAAAAATTGCTAGGGTGAATAATGTTTTACCTCCTAAGCTGCCTGCACTTTGAATAGCAGGATCAAATGAATCCATTATAAAACTATATCAATCATCGTAAGCTTTGCAAGTTAACGCTGTTGGATGGAGATTGCATTCATTTTCCCAAAACTCTTCTCTTGTTTCTGGAGGAATTTTATAAGCGAAGTCATGCATCTTGCTAATATCACTGAGAACATTTTTCATTGCAGTGAAGGGAGTTGTTAATTCCATAAGCCTCCTTTTCTTACAACCTTTTATACTTGATCTTTACTGAAAAAGATACCTCGGTTTTTACTCAAGTAATTATGCCCAATAAATAGTTAATATTTATCCTATGATCTTATTAAATGGCTTATAATCAAACACCTAATTTCTTATTAGTATCAAATTATTTAAAATAATTCTAATCAATATAATATTTAAATTCTTAGCATTTATTCTTTCCCAAAGTCATATAAAGGTAGAGGCTTAAAATAATGGCATCGTTATAAAAAAAACACTAGTGAACATTATTAATCGAAAATTCCTATAAATGCCTCATGAATCAATTTATATTATTTAGTCAACTGTAATCCCTAAAAACATAAGATCTTATATAGAAGAAATAGCTAATTATTGATTATAAACTTAGTTCTTTAATAATATACTAGTTTATTCCTTAAACTCTTATCAGATCATTCGAGAAAAAAGCATTTTTTCAGAGGCATATGGTTAGCTCAAAAGTTCAATAAGGAGAACCGAACGCAAAAGTACTCACCATGCGCTATAAATATCTCTTCTGCTAAGAAAAAAATGCAGTCTCAAAGCGGTTTAACAGAAGCTGGGGCCTTTAAAAGATTCCAACAATATCTTATTTTGAAATTGGAAGAAATACCTGAAAAGCAACAGGGGTTTGCCAAAAAAACTTGGGGGATTATTACTTACAAATGGAGATGGCAGATCGCTATGAATATTCCATATTTAGCCATCTTTGCGCTAGACACTACTGTTCCTGCCGTACATAAATTTAATATGTATCTTTTAGCTACTGTTACCTCCAAACTGCCAATACCAGAGTTTTTTGCTACTTGGATTGGTCTTAATTAACCACCTACTGACCTATTAAATAGTTCTTTACAGAAAAATCTTAAACTAACTCTTTAATATAAATATATACAATTAGCATAAGGAGGTTTTATCTATGTGGACTAATTCTAAATAATTCGTCCTTTTAATGATCACTATTCAAAGAATAATTGTTTTTCTGAAGAATTAATGGTAAATGCTTTTTCCACCCTTATAAAGATAATTTTTCACAAGGTATTGAAGTATAGACTTTCAGAAATGAACCTTATAAAAACAAAGAAATTGCATAACTTCTGGAATGAAAATCGTTAATTTCAAGAGATAAAAGTTAGATAGAATTTATTTTTGTAAATTTTTTTTCTTTAATGTCTCACTCAATCTTCTTTTTTAAGCCTAAAAATATATAGGTGCTTTCATTATTTGTTTGAAGCAAATTATGTCTATCTCTCTCTTTATTATCTTACGAAAAGTTAAGCATTTGAATATAGAAAATTTACGAGATTTATCAAATGATCTGCAGAATTTTTATGACTTGGGTTCTGAGATAGTTATAGATGGATGTTCATCTCTTTATGGAAGTCTCTACAATCCCCTCAGCAAATTAGCAATAATCTGCAGATTCATCTGCGCGCAAAAGTCATCAGACATCAATAAGCAACTTTCGGA
>QBWA01000003.1 GCA_003283745.1 Prochlorococcus sp. AG-315-B03
ATACTATTGAAAGTTATAAAAATATTATTAATTATATTAAAGAAATGATACCTAATGCAGCTATTAGTGGTGATGCAATTGTTGCTTTTCCAGGAGAAAGTGAAACTGATTTCGAACAAACCTTATCTATTATTAATGATATTAAATTTGACCATGTAAATACTGCAGCTTACTCTCCTAGGCCGAATACCCCAGCAGCTTCTTGGCCTGATCAATTACCTGAAGAGACAAAAGTTAGGAGGTTAAGAGAAATAAATAATTTGGTAGAGAATATCGCCAAAGTAAGAAATGAAAGGTATAGAGATTCATCTCAAGAAATACTTATTGAAAATATAAATCCCAAAGATAGTTCTCAGTTAATGGGGCGTACACGTACAAACCGCCTTACATTTTTCCCAAGATACTCAGAGAACGGAGAATTGCATCAGACTGGTGAACTTATTAAAGTAAAGATTAGTGATATACGTCCCTTTTCATTAACAGCAGATTTACTTTGAGTTTTTATTATTTCGGAAAGATAATGTCACCTAATAGGATATTTATTCTTTAAATATGTCAACCAACAAATTAATTATAGGCCTTGTTTTTGGTGGAAAATCTAGGGAGCATGATGTCTCTATAAAATCTGCAAAAACTATTTTCAATGCTTTAAATCATTTGGAAAATAAAAAACGTTTTATAGCACGACCAATTTATATTGATAAATCTGGGTTTTGGCATGATTATGAATCTTCAGAATCTATTTTATTTAAAGAGAAAAAAAACTTACCCATTGCAGATAAGAAAGTAAATCTTATAAAAAATTTTACTAATCTACCAAAACTAATTGAAGATATCGATATCTGGTTCCCTTCTCTTCATGGACCCAATGGCGAAGATGGTGTCATTCAAGGATTATTCAAGTTAACTGGTAAGCCATTTGTTGGCTCGGGAGTTCTTGGATCAGCTTTAGGCATGGATAAAATAGCGATGAAAACAGTATTTAAGTCATATAATTTACCTCAAGTTCCATATATAAGTTTAGATACGAATAATATTAACGACAGTTCATATATGAAATCTATTATTGAAGAAACGAATAAAATAATCAATTATCCTTGTTTTATAAAACCTGCAAATCTAGGATCTTCAGTAGGAATAACTAAAGCATATACAAAAGATGAGCTATTAAAAGGTATTGATCAAGCCTCTTTCTATGACGACAGGCTTATAATAGAAAAAAATATAATAGGAAGAGAGTTGGAATGCGGAGTACTAGGTAAATCAATAATGAAAACATCAGTAGTTGGTGAAGTTAAATTTGATTCTGATTGGTATAATTATGAAACAAAATATACTGAAGGTTTAAGTAAAACAATTATCCCTGCAGATCTCAACATTAAAATATCTAATGAAATTAAATTATTATCACTAGAAGCGTGCAAAGCTATTAATGCTTATGGACTAGCAAGAGTGGATTTTTTTTATGAAGAAAATACTCAAAAAGTATATTTAAATGAAGTAAATACCTTGCCTGGCTTTACAAATACAAGTATGTATCCAATGTTATGGCAATCTTCTGGGTTAAAACTAGAAAAACTTGTTGCTAGTCTCTTAGACATAGCTAGAGAATAAATTAACCATGGGATCTAATACTCTTTTTTTCAAGCGATGATTCACGGTCTTCTCTGGTTCCCTCTACTCATTGCTTTCGTGCTTCTAGCGGCACTTGGATGGCTAGAGAGAAGGCGTCAGGACCTCTACCGAAGTTGGGCAAAAGGATCAGAACTTGCCAAATTAGATGGTACAGGGGCGGCTCGTTTAAGAGATGGCTCTCTATCTTGGAGCAGTTTTGAAGCAGGAAGTTTCAAGGAAGAAGCAACTTTCGAAGTAAAGCAATTAGAAATGGTTGAATTAATGTCTCTAAGTTCAGGAGATGCTCCTCTTACACAAGAATCTCAAGGACGCTGTCGCCTTAGACTTATTGGGGCAGGCAAAGAAATAGATGTGCCTTTTTCAGATGCAGAACGCGCTAGGCAATGGATGGATCAACTTATGTCGAGGGCTAGATGTGACTTGTGAACAAACAAGAAAGAAGAAGAAGGTATCAAAAAAGGAATAAAAAAGTTATAAGTTTCTCGGAAAATAAAGACTTTCTAATTAAGATTTGGCGTTTATTATTCTTTTGCAGCATTTCAATTATTCTTATTATTTTATATTTAGACCAAGCTTGGAAGCCTATAGAATTAGAACAAATTACTATTACAGGCATTTCAGGACTAAGTAGAAAAGATATAGAAAAAGCTGCTATAAACTACTTTCCACGGAATTTACTAGAATCAAATCCTAAGGAAATAGAAGAATTACTATTAAGAAAATTACCAATTAAAGCCGTTTCAATTAATCGGCAATTCTTCCCACCAAGTATTAATTTAAATATTTTAGAAAGAGAGCCAATTGCTTTTGCTAGTAGAACCTTACTTCATAAGACTGAAAAAGGAATGATTGATATAGAGGGATATTGGATCCCATTAAAATCAGTACAAGAATCAAAAAAAAATAAAGTAAATATATCTATTGAAGGATGGAATCCCAATAGGACAAAAGAGATTACCTTAATAATAAAAAATAGATTTAGTTTACGAAGCCAGCTTCAAAAAATAATCCTAAACCCCTATCAAGAAATCAGCATAAAAACTGATCAATTCAATTCAGTTTTATTAGGTTCAAATACTGATCAGCTTATGGAGCAAATAAACAAACTAAACGTCCTTCAAGAATCATTACCAAATCTTTTAATCAACACAAAAGTAACCACGGTTGATTTGAGAGATCCCAGTAAACCAGAATTAAAAACAGAAAAGAAGCTTAAGGAATAAAGGTTAAAGGCTTGCAATGACACGATTTTGCGCCAAGTAAAAAAAACCAGAAAGAAAAATCTTCTTAAATTATTAATTTAATTTTTAACTAATTTAAATCATTAATCCAACACAAACCTGAGATGCTGTTCATAATGCCCAAAAATAAGCTCTAATCCTGGATATGGTGATGGGAATCGGAAACAAATCTAGTTTCAACATGGATGAAGAAATCCTGCCCAGTCAATCTGCTCGTATTGAGGTAATTGGAGTAGGTGGGGGTGGAAGTAACGCCGTCAACAGAATGATTCTTAGTGATCTTGAGGGAGTCACATATCGAGTTCTAAATACAGATGCTCAAGCACTTTTGCAATCCTCTGCAACTAATAGAGTTCAACTGGGTCAAGCCTTAACTAGAGGTTTAGGCGCTGGAGGAAACCCTAGTATTGGTCAAAAAGCCGCTGAAGAATCTAGAACAGACCTTCAACAATCACTAGAAGGTGTTGATCTAGTTTTCATTGCAGCAGGAATGGGAGGAGGTACTGGAACAGGCGCAGCACCTGTTGTTGCTGAGGTAGCAAAAGAAAGTGGTGCTTTAACTGTCGGTATCGTTACTAAGCCATTTGGATTTGAAGGTAAACGTCGACTAAGACAAGCAGATGAAGGCATTGCAAGACTTGCCGAAAATGTAGACACTTTGATAGTGATTCCAAACGACAGACTAAAGGATGTAATTGCAGGTGCTCCCCTTCAAGAGGCCTTCAGAAGTGCTGATGACGTTTTAAGAATGGGAGTAAAAGGAATAAGCGATATAATCACATGTCCTGGATTAGTAAACGTAGACTTTGCAGATGTTCGTTCTGTTATGACGGAGGCTGGAACAGCTCTTTTAGGAATTGGATTAGGTTCTGGACGATCAAGAGCTTTAGAAGCTGCTCAGGCAGCAATAAATAGTCCTCTTTTGGAGGCTGCTCGAATAGATGGAGCAAAAGGATGTGTAATAAATATCACTGGCGGAAAAGATATGACTCTTGAAGATATGACTTCGGCCTCTGAAGTAATTTATGAAGTAGTTGATCCAGAAGCAAATATTATTGTCGGAGCAGTTGTTGACGAAAGGCTTGAGGGTGAAATCCAAGTAACAGTTATTGCCACAGGATTTGATAGCAATCAGTCTTACTCCAATCAGAGAACCAAAGCTAGACTTTCTCCTCAGTCACTTTATGAACAGAAAGAGGAAAGAGAGAGTGGTGCATCTATACCTGAATTTTTACGTCTCAGACAAATACGAAGAGACCCTTAGCTCAATTTAATTTGGTGACCCGGAGTCCACGCCTGCTTTGAGCATCCCTTATGGCTGCTACCTTCCAGTCCTGACCAGATTTAGGCGTCAAAGCCGCATGGGGCCGAGTCATTAGAATATTAGCAATATCCTTCCACGATATTAAAAATTAAATGCTAACCACAGATTTGGTTCGTTTAAAAGAACTTGGCACACCAATAATAGTTTTGACTGCTTGGGACGCAATTTCAGCATCAATAGTTGAAGCTTCAGGCGCAGATGTAGTTCTTGTTGGCGATTCACTGGGAATGGTGGTTTTAGGCCATACAACTACACTTCCAGTAACAATTGATCAAATAATCCACCACACTCAAGCAGTTTGTAGAGGATTTTCTAAACCATTAGCAAAACAACCTTTGGTTATAGCTGATTTACCTTTTTTAAGTTATCAATGTGGTGAAGATAAGGCTGTAGAGGCTGCAGGTAGCATTTTAAAGAATTCATGTGCATCAGGAGTGAAGATTGAAGGTGCTGAACCTGAAACTCTTTTAGTTATTGAAAGATTTGTTCGAATGGGCATACCAGTAATGGGTCATCTTGGATTAACCCCACAATCTGTGCATCTTCTTGGATACAAATCACAAGCTAGAGACAAAGAAAGCCAAGGGAAAATTTTCCAAGATTCAAAAAAGCTTCAGAGCTCTGGATGCTTTGCGATTGTTTTAGAACATATTCCAGAAGAAATTGCAGGCCAAATAAAAAAGAATTTAAAAATACCTGTTATTGGAATTGGAGCAGGCAATCAATGTGATGGACAAGTTCGCGTTACAGCTGATCTCCTTGGACTTTCAAATAAACAGCCTCCATTTGCCAAACCATTAATTTCAGGTCGAGAACTTTGCATTAATGCTCTTAAGAGCTGGGTTCAGAAACATCAGCGAAATGAACAGAATCCCACCACATAAACATTTGAACCAGAATCTGATTGCTGATTTGCATCCCATTAGGATCACTCAAAAAAAACCTGCCATTTTTTTCTAATAAAAAACCTTCATCCAGAAATTCTTGCCAATATGTTTGCAATAGTTTCAATTTTTGATTGCATTTTTCTTCAGTCCATCCTGAATATTTAGCAAGTTCTTCAAGATGAACACCTTCCCTTCTTCGTAAGCCAATCATCAAAAGCTCATCCAATGGCATTTTTCTAGAAGGATTATCAATTAATGAAGACTCTAATTCTATATTTTCTTGTTCTTCTATCCATTTTTTATATCCCAAAATAGTTCGAGGCCGAGCAAATCTTTCACCCCATGGAGCACTTGTAGCGCCCATGCCAAAACCCCACCAACCACTGCCACTCCAATACATCCGATTATGACGAGAAGCATGACAGGGCAAACAGTAACTAGATATCTCGTAGCGGGAAAACCCTTTACTTTTTAAATAATTAGTAGTCTTCAAATTTATACTTGTAGCAATAAATTCACTTGGAATATTTAACTCTCCTTTTTTATGCTTACGACCAAATACAGTCTCTGGTTCGATAGTGAGATCATAAATTGAAAGGTGAGGGACATCTGTTTGAACTGCTTGTTCCAATTCAAAGGACCATTGTTCAAGAGTTAATCCTGGAAGGTTTTCAATTAAATCAAGACTCCAACTTAATAAAAATCCCTTTTTAAATAATTCATCAACCAAGCTACAGGCTTCAATAAGTTCATCCATATTATGTTTTCTACCTATTGAAGCCAAAGTCTTGTCATCAAAAGACTGTGCACCCAGACTCAATCTATTAATTCCAATTTGTAGATATTCCTTAAGATCATTTTCTGAAAAAGTTGCAGGATCAACCTCCATAGTGAGTTCAGCACCATTTTGAAATCCAAACTTTTTCTGGAGATGTTTCAGTAACTCATAGACTTCATCCTTATTTAATAAAGAAGGAGTTCCACCACCCAAATAAATAGTCGATAATGGAGGTCCTTTTGGAGCTATTGAAATCTCCCTATGAAGAAGATTCAAATATGAGTTAATAGAGGTTTTTCCTGGACCGCCAAGAATTTCAGCGCTATTACCTAATGGGATAATAGAAAAGTCACAGTAAAAACATCTTTTGTGGCAAAAAGGGATATGCAAATATGCACTTCTTGGAGGCTTCACAATTTCACAGCTGGCAGTCCCAACTCCAAAAGATGATCGTTTTTACAACCCAAATCTGTGAAAATGAAGAAAGCTTTAGGAAAAATGAATAAGGAAGAATAACCTGAGTACATGGCAGACCTATTAATCCTGGTTTTATTTTTCATTTCAGGTGCTATCACCGGATGGATTGGAGTTGATTGGTTACCTAGGGAGACTTTAGACCAAATTACTAATATAAAAAATTTAAAAATTGCTTTAGCTGGATTAATAGCCTTAATTGGTCTTTTAATAGCTTTTATTTTTCAGCAATTTAGAAATAAATTAATTCAACAAACAAGAACTATGCCTACTGACTTATTAATCAGTAGGTCAATAGGATTAATACTTGGGCTAGTAATAGCTAACCTTTTATTAGCACCTATTTTACTTTTACCATTACCAGAAGAATTATTTTTTGCAAAACCTATTTATACAGTTCTTAGCAATATTTTCTTTGGTTTACTTGGATATAATTTAGCTGATGTTCATGGAAGGACTATTCTTCGTCTATTCAATCCAAATAGTACTGAAGCCCTATTAATTGCAGATGGAGTTTTAACTCCTGCAACTGCAAAAGTGTTAGATACTAGCGTAATAATAGATGGTCGAATTCAGGCCTTGCTTGGTTTTGGTTTAATAGAAGGGCAAGTAATAGTTGCCCAATCAGTAATTGACGAACTGCAGAAGTTATCAGACTCAAGTAACAACGAGAAAAGAGGGAAAGGCAGAAGAGGTCTTAATTTATTAAACCAACTAAGAGAATCTTATGGAAGAAGGTTAGTTATAAACAGTACCAAATACGAAGGTGATGGAACCGATGACATTCTTCTAAAATTAACTTCTGATATAGGAGGAATATTAATCACTGTTGATTACAACTTATCTCAAGTAGCACAAGTACAAGAAATAAAAGTCTTAAACCTTAGTGACCTAGTTCTTGCCGTCAGACCTGAAGTACAACCTGGTGAAAAATTAAATCTAAAAGTAGTCAGAGAAGGAAAAGAGAATTCCCAAGGAATTGCCTATCTAGAAGATGGAACAATGGTTGTTATAGAAGAAGGTCGACAATGGATTGGCAAAAGGATAGAAGTTGTTGTAACTGGAGCATTGCAGACTCCTACAGGAAGAATGGTCTTTAGCAGGGCTACAAATGATCAGCCCCCAAACAAATTTGACTCAAGAAAAGCCTCTAAGGGCAAGATCTAGCTAGGCTCAAACCCAAGAGGTCTTTAGCTTCTCATATGACTGTATCCGCTCCTTATTATGGCGACTCTGCTGTAATGAGAACTCCACCACCTGATCTACCTTCTCTTCTTTTAAAAGAAAGAATTGTATACCTGGGCTTGCCTTTATTCTCTGATGATGATGCCAAAAGGCAGCTTGGAATGAATGTTACAGAGCTAATTATTGCTCAACTTCTATTTTTAGAATTTGATAACGCTGAAAAACCAATATATTTCTATATAAATTCCACTGGCACAAGCTGGTATACAGGGGATGCTATTGGTTTTGAGACTGAAGCTTTTGCAATTTGCGACACCCTTCGATACGTGAAACCACCTGTTCACACGATATGTATTGGACAAGCAATGGGTACAGCAGCCGTAATCCTTTCAGGAGGAACGAAAGGACAAAGAGCAGCTTTACCTCATGCTTCGATAGTTCTTCACCAACCTAGAAGTGGGGCACAAGGCCAAGCCACCGATATCCAGATCAGGGCAACGGAAGTAATACACAATAAAAAGGCAATGCTGGAAATTCTTAGTCAAAATACTGGAAAAAGTGTTGCGCAATTATCAAAAGATTCAGATCGAATGAGCTATTTAAATCCTTATGAAGCTGTTGAATATGGCCTTATTGATCGAGTGTTAACAAGTAGAAAAGACTCACCTTCTCAAACACCTCTAACCTAAAAATTAATCTTCAATCCAAGGATCTAACTATCTTTTGTTCTCATTTTAATTCTTTATTATTTTCATCATGCCAATAGGTACTCCAAGCGTTCCATACCGTCTTCCTGGAAGTCAATATGAAAGATGGGTGGACATATACACCAGACTTGGTGCAGAACGGATTTTATTTCTTGGACAAGAGGTTAACGACGGTATTGCGAATAGTCTCGTAGCTCAAATGCTTTATTTAGATTCAGATGATAGTAGCAAGCCTATCTATGTCTATATAAATAGCCCAGGAGGATCTGTGACTGCGGGTTTAGCTATTTACGACACTATGAAATATGTCAAAAGCGATATTGTCACCATATGCGTTGGTTTGGCCGCATCAATGGGTGCATTTTTATTATCCGCAGGAACGAAAGGGAAAAGACTAGCTCTTCCTCACAGCAGAATTATGATCCACCAACCACTTGGGGGTACAGCGCAAAGACAGGCAAGCGACATTGAGATTGAAGCACGTGAAATTCTTCGGATAAAAGAAATGCTTAATAAATCAATGGCAGAAATGACAGGACAAACATTCGAAAAAATTGAAAAAGATACTGACCGAGATTACTTTTTAAGTGCTGAAGAAGCTAAAAACTATGGATTAATAGACAGAGTGATTACTCATCCAAGCGAAAGTTAGATTAAAATGAAGTTGAATTTAGCTTCAAAATACTCATTATGAATATTGAGATTTCTCAATATAATTTATAAATTTTTGCCCATACTGAAAAAAATATCAAGAAAGTGGCTTCATAAGCACTCTATTTCGTAAGCTCAGCCCTAATAGTTCTGAAATGCCTAATCAGATGGCCAAACTTTTTTATGATTCAGATGCAGATCTAAGTCTTCTTCAAAATCGAACAGTAGCAATTATTGGATACGGTTCTCAAGGACATGCGCATGCACTTAACCTGAAAGACAGTGGTATTAAAGTTGTCGTTGGTCTTTATGAAGGTAGTAGATCGGCAAGCAAAGCATCTTCCGACGGGTTAGAGGTTTTAAGCGTCTCTGAGGCTTCTAAGAAGGCAGACTGGATCATGGTCCTTTTGCCCGATGAATTTCAAAAAGATGTTTACCTAAAAGAAATAGCACCTTATTTAAAGCCAGGGAATATCTTAAGTTTCGCTCATGGATTCAATATCCGTTTTGGATTAATCAAACCGCCAGAATTTGTAGATGTTGTGATGGTCGCCCCAAAAGGTCCTGGCCATACTGTCAGATGGGAATATCAAAATGGCCAGGGTGTTCCAGCTCTCTTTGCTATTGAGCAAGATTACTCTGGGAATGCAAGAGCACTTGCAATGGCATATTCGAAAGGTATTGGTGGAACTAGAGCAGGGATATTAGAGACTAATTTCAAAGAAGAGACAGAAACAGATCTATTTGGTGAACAAGCAGTTTTATGTGGAGGCCTTTCAGAACTTGTCAAAGCAGGTTTTGAGACACTTGTTGAAGCAGGTTATCAACCAGAATTGGCTTATTTTGAATGTCTTCATGAAGTCAAATTAATAGTTGATCTGATGGTCAAAGGAGGTCTAACGGCAATGAGAGATTCCATTTCAAATACAGCTGAATATGGTGATTACGTAAGCGGACCAAGATTAATAACAAAAGATACAAAGGCAGAAATGAGAAAAATACTGACAGATATACAAGATGGCACTTTTGCTAAAAACTTTGTAGAAGAATGTGAAGCTGGCAAACCTGAAATGAAAAGAATAAGAAAGAGAGATGCAGCTCTTCCCATTGAGAAAGTAGGAAAAACACTAAGATCTATGTTTAGCTGGCTCAAATCAGACTAATAATTATTATTCCTCTACTGTTTGGAGTTGTTTTTTTTGATCTTCTGGTTGGTGACCCAAAATGGTTGCCACATCCAGTTGAGTTAATGGGATTTATCATTAATTGGCTAAGAGTATTGGTTGAAAGGGTTGCCAAAGAAAATCAATTAAAACTAACAATTGGTGGAATATTAATTACATTTATTCTTATATTTCTTAGTGGATCATGTGGGTGGTTAATTGAAAGAGTATTTCTAACTTTTAAATATGAAAAAAGATTTTTTAGCATACTAATTCTTTTAATTTCACTAAGTAGTGCATTAGCAGCCAAAAGTCTTTATCAAAGTGTTATTGAAATTGTTAATTTAATTAGCCCCGAAGGTGATAACGAAAAAATAAGAAAAGCAAGAAAGAAACTAAGTTTTATTGTTGGAAGAGATGTTCAAAATTTAAATAAAGATGAAATCCTGAGAGCTTCTGCTGAAACAGCAGGTGAAAATGCTGTCGATGGAATTTTCGCGCCACTTTTTTGGATGTTTGTAGGAATAATTTCCTGGCAATTCAATGAATCTTTACCAGGACCTTTGGCCCTAGTTTGGATATTCAAAGCAAGTAGCACAATAGATTCAATGCTTGGATATAAAAAAGGAAATTTAAGGTGGCTAGGCTTTGCGGGTGCAAAGTTGGACGACATCCTAACCTTTATTCCTGCTAGAATTGTATTAATTACCCTTCCCTTTTGTTGTAGAACGAATAAGAGTACTTTCAAAACAATCAAACAAGCATGGGACGATGGTTGCGCTGATTCATCACCCAACTCAGGTATTTCTGAAGCAATATTTGCTCATTGTGCCAATTTAAGAATGGGTGGAGAAAACTTTTATAAAGGCAAAAAGGTTTTAAAGCCATTAATAGCAAAATCAGCGCCTAAAGCTAGTAAAAAATCAATAAGGAGAATACTTAATTTAAGTCTTAGGCTTGAATTTGTTTGGCTTTTAGGTATGACAATAATGATGATTTCTTTGAAAATCTAGAATTAAAAAGCTCCTCTATCCATTGGGAAAAGTAGAACTCCAAAAGTCAACATAATTATTTCCAAGTCAAGTTTAAAATTCCTATTTCTGGCATAGATTAAATCTAATTCTATTCTTTTTTTATAACTAAGATTATTTCTTCCACTAACTTGCCAAAGTCCTGTCAAGCCAGGTCTTACGGAAATAACCTCATCCATAAAAAGACTATATTTTCTAATCTCATTTTCAACAACAGGTCTTGGCCCCACAACACTCATCTCACCTTTCAAAACATTAAAGAATTGAGGCAATTCGTCTAAACTAGACCTTCTAAGGAATCTACCTAGTCTTGTAATTCTAGGATCATTTCTCAGCTTGAAATCTTTTTCAAACTCTTTTTTCATTAAAGGGTATTTTTCCAATAAATTTGGAAGAATTGTGTCAGCATTTTTATACATTGTGCGGAACTTTATACAACCAAACTTTCTATAGTTTCTACCTACTCTTTCTTGAATATAGAAAATAGATCCAGGAGAACTAAATCTTACGAAAATTGCTAAAAGTAGAAAAATTGGAGATCCTAAAATTATTACTAGTAAAGAAAAAACAACATCACCTATTCTTTTCAGAGTTCGTCCTGATCTACTTTGATTTCTTATTAACTCAGAGGCCTGTAAAGTTGAAGGTTCTTTCGAAATTACTTCAAAAGGAATTTGTGGTGAGCCTTTTCTAAACTCAGACCATCGCAATAAAGATTTGCCTGAATTATTTGGCACAAATTATTGAGTTATGTACTCATGACTTACACAAATTTAATACGATTATCTTAATTAGGAAAGTTTTGATCAAATCTTAAGGTCACTAGTATCAATGTCACAAGAATGATTGAATGCACTCCATGCTCTATTCAAGGCTTTTTCTAAACCAGAATTAAAAGCATCTAGAGAGAATGTGTTAGCCCAATTTCTAATAAGTTCAGAATTCATATCTCTCCAAAGCTTTTTATCCCTAAACAATTCAACTGAATCAACTAAAGACTTCACTGTTTGCTCATGAAACAAAACTCCTGTTGCATTATAAGGGTCAAGCTCAAAACATTTAACTGTATCTAAAATGCCCCCTTTAGCTAAAGCTATTACAGGTGCTCCTGCCGCCATAGCCTCAACAGGTGCTATTCCAAAGTCCTCAATGCCTGCGTACACAAAGGCTCTACAATGTTCCATTAAATCTGTAACAATTTCCATACTTTGATATCCCATAATATTTATTGTGGGACCTGCTATTTTTTCTAAATATCTTTTTTCAACTCCATCTCCCACAACAATTAAGGGCAATTTAAGTTGATTAAAAGCTCTAACAACCAGGTCAACTCTTTTGTTAGGAACTAATCGGCAAATACAAAGATAAAAATCATCCCTTGGCTTATTCCATGAAAAACGCTCAACCGATACTGGTGGATGAAGGACCTGTGAAGTTCTTCTCCAATATTTTGAAATTCTCTTTGCCGTAAAACTAGAATTGGCAAGTAAATAATCAACTCTTAAACTACTCAATTGATCCCATTGCCTCAAAGAATGCAGTTGCCATCTGATAAATGGTTCTAAACCAATTTTCTTCAAGAAAGATCGTTTCATATAAATATTCATCTGGTCCCATGCATACCTCACAGGGGTGTGCACATAACTCATATGCATCTGGTCTGGTGAAGTTAATACTCCCTTAGCAACAAGATGACTACTGCTAATTACTAATGGATAATCTTCCAAATCCAATTGCTCAATCGCAAAAGGTAAAAGAGGTAAGTATTGCTGAACATGTGATATCCCGAATGGTAATTTCTGAATAAAGCTAGTTTCAACTGGTCTATTAAACAACCAACTCCCTTCTAACGAACTTTCACCATCAACTAAGGCAAATAAATCCGGTTTATGAGCTACATCGGTCAACATCTCATCTATAGCTTTAACAACATTTTCAGCACCACCAAAAGACCTAGGAGAAAACCATTCATGTACAAGTGCAATATTCTCAGGAAGATCTGAAGACGTATTTTTAATCAAAATAAACCTTTTTATCCTTTTCAAATCATATTTAGGTTATTACAATTTAGATATTATTACAACATATAGTAAAACTTAGCTTTATAAAAAAAACTCAAATTAACGATCATAAATCTAAAAGTTAGTACTATATTATGATATGTGTAACCCAATCCTCTCAAAAGATAGCAATAGCGGATCAACTAAATCATGAAAAAAACTTCCGCTAAAAACAAATATAAAAGAAAAGCCAGAAAGAAGACATAGAGAAATAAAGTATCTTACATAACCAGTTCTTCTTTTTAATGATATATATGAAGTCAACATTACTATTAAAGAAGTCAAACCAAATGCTATAGAGGCCAATAATGCTGAACTATCTATATATAAGTTGAAGTCATTTTTCAATAATCCAAATCCTAAAAGAGGCGATATAGTCCCAGAAATATGTTTTTCAAATAAAACAAAGCTAAACAAAGTTGAAAAAACTATACTAAATATAAATAACAGGGATATAGGCTTAGTTAACCTATTCATAGTCCTGCCAAAACTAACTAGTAGAATTGCTATAAAAATCGATAAAAACAATGGAAGGGCTGGAATCAGCCAGGAAAGACTTAAGAGCATAGTTATTAAACAACCCTATTTATAATAGTTGCATTCTCCTGAATCAGCTCCTTAGTCCAGCTTAAATCAATTAAATAATAGACAAGTTTTAATTGGTTTACGATATTCATAAGTTCATAGTAATTAACTAATTATCAATAAGAATTTTACTTAGATAAAAGTATAAAATTCAATAGGAAAACAAAACTTAATAACAGAGGTAAAAAGATATGCTATTGATATCGACATAATTCATATTATTTCTAAAAATACATTTGCTATTTCTTAAACAAGAAATATATAATTTCTCAGGAAAACTAGAAATTCTAAATGAAGTTAAGAATCATCAATTCCACAAAAAATAATTTTTCACTATAATTTAAAGAAATAGTTTATAGTTAGATAACCTCTTTCATTCCAGAATGTCCGACCAGAACTTTGACGATAAGAATAAGGAGACAAATATGTCTGAACCTGAATCAATTTCATCAACTGAAGAGTCTCAAAAAATCATAAAAAATACTACTTCAAGTTCAGATCCTAAGTGGATTAATAACAGAGGTGAGGAAGTAAAAGAAGTCTTTGGTTTTAATGAGAATGCAGAATTAGTCAATGCGAGAGTTGCGATGATTGGATTCGTAATGCTAATCATTACTGAGCTTGCATTTGGAGGAGAAGCAGCAACTAAAAGTATTTTTGGAATAAACTAAAAATCAGAAATAATTAGTTTATATTAAGGCGTATATAGACTTTCTTATCTAATTTGACTATGAATAAAACAACATTTATTGGCATTTCCTATGTGTCTTTCTGGGTAATCGTTTGGGGAACTATAGGATCTATAATTGATTTCTATCTACTTGAATCAGTTATTTATATTCCAGGTTCGATCGGACAATACTCAACATTCTCTATTACTGCAGTTTTTTCAATTGTTGTAGCTTTAATTTTATTTCCTAATATTAAAAACAGATTTATTAATTAGTATCGGTAACGTTTTAAAACTTTTGAGGGTTGATCATTAACCCCCACCTTAAATAGCAACCATTGTTTAGTTTCTAAATCATGGTCACAACCCAATCCATCTAATTCAATAGATTCCATCCGCATGTCATAATGACATTGCTGATCAGCCTCAAAAGCTGATTTATATCCATAAAGATAAGATATCGCCCCAAAAATAATTGCAAATAAAGAAATAATAATAATAGTTATTTTCATAAATGGAGGGAAGCTATCGAACATATTATCTTAAACAATAGCTAAAGAATCACTACCATTCAATCCCTTTTAAGGCAATCATCAATTAATTTATAATAGTTTATAGACTGGCTACTAAACTGTTAACTAACTAGAGATATCAATCTAAAATAATTAATTAATGCAATATTTCAAACATAACTCAATTTTTAGATACACTATTAAAAAAAACTAATCCTTCAAACTTATCTAAAATCTTAAAATATTGGTTTTCAATAGATATCAAACTCAAACAAAGTTAGCGACCAACATTATAAATAAAATCCTGAAATGCAGGACTATAAAAGTATAGTATTACACTTAAAACCAGTAAAACATTCAATCCAACTACAATAGAACCTATCACAACTCTCTGACGCTTACCAGGTAATTTGTATTTCAATCCACCAGGTAAATTTACAACTACATCTGGGTCGACTTGTGTTTTGAACTTTCTTTGTTTTTCTTGATTTTTATCAGTTTTTTTTGATTTATTCTTTGAGTTATTGGAATTAGAAGCTTTTGATCCCATTTTCCTTGTTAGAAGGCATTCTTCATTTATTATATATTCAGCTTACTTATATAAGTCGGCTAGAAAGGTATATTGTCCCAGAATTTCACATTAGAGTCATAAAAACCTATTCATAGATAGAGACAACATTATTCAATTTATTAAAGGTTTATCTAACAATATTTCTTCACAGCCTTAACAATATTATATGTCTTCTTTTTTTTTAAATTATTATTCATAGCCATTAACAAGTTTGCTTCTAATCCAAGAAGTCTAGTTTGACATGGGAAATCTTTATCGTTTTCAGCTTCTACTTGGTAAGAATGTATTCTTACTAATGACTCTTTACAGTCACTTAAATCAAGGAGGCATCTATCAACTAAAAGATTAATCTCATGATTGTTTTCTAAACCAGCAAAGACAAGTCCAGAAGAAAAGAAAGACAAATAAATAGTTAAAAGATAAAAGAACCTTTTCCTCTTAAAAAAGTACATTACCAATACAGACATCTTCAGTAATTAAAAGGTTTTTTAGTCTTAAATTGAATCTAATACATCAACTTAAAACAAAAAAAGGACCCATCGAAATGAGAGCCCTTATGAAAACAGATTTGAAAGCATACTTTAGAAGTAGCAAATCAAAAACTTATCCCTGAACACGGTCCTTGAATAACTTTCCTGCTGTAAATGCTGGAACCCGTTTTGCTGGGATGGCGATCTTTTCTCCAGTCTTGGGGTTAAGTCCCTGACGTGCGGAACGGTCGCGAGGTTCAAAAGAACCAAAACCCAAAATGGAGACTTTTTTGCCCTCCACTACAGAGTCAATAATTGTGTCTATGGCGGCATCGACAACCAGAGATACATCTGTCTTGGTTAGCTCGGTACGAGCTGCAACCAAGTTAACTAGATCTGCTTTGTTCATTGGAAACTGTTGTATTTAGCAGAGAGTGTTAGGAACCAAAACCAATATGGAATTAGTTTCCAGAAACCTCAATCATGCTAATGGTATGGAGCAAATCACTTAACGGCAACCTAAAGAGCCTGTGGCAGAAAGCTTTTTACCAAAGAATAGGGGGTTTCCTGTCGATTTAACAATCGATTAATGATTAACGAACTTAGGCTTTTCCAAAATAAAAACGACTCCTCTTTCTCATGAAAAGTCAATAAGAGAAAGCTATCTGGAATGATTAAATTTATATTTTCATCTAAACTATTTTTATTGCTAGAGCAAAAAAAAATCCTATTAGAGCCAAAAGAAGATAATCAAATAAAAATCAAAGGAATTTAACAAACGTGCGCAGAACAGAACATTACAAGGATAAGAAGCTCATAAAGGAAACCTTAGAGGTCTAACTGCAAAAGCATTAATCAAGCGTATTTCAACTTAAATGAGGAGGGGAAGAGAAATCCTCATCTAAAATTCTCCGAAAAGAGAAATTGTCTTCAGAAGACAATTTCGTCGTCAATATCATTGTTAAAACAAACGAAACGCCTAAGTTGGTTTAAATCTTTCAGTTTGCTAATTTGAAGGGCAGGACGGCCAAAGTTAAGATTGGTTCGCCTTGGCCTCTTGGCAGCTCTTTGACTCCTGATGGGGTCAATTTTTCTATAGCTGCCCCATACGCATCAAATATAGACTTACTTATATTTGAAAATGAACACGAAGATTATCCCAATCAAATAGTCTCTTTAAGCGAAAAAAACAGGTCAGGGGATTACTGGCACGTTGAGATAGAAGGACTTAATGAAGGGATTTTATATGGGTATAAAATATTTGAAGATCATAAAAATAATGTAAAAAATAATAATGATAATAATCTAATTTTAGATCCTTGTTCTAGAGCTATTACTGGTTGGGAAACATACAGAAGAGCTAAAGATAAAGAAGTAAAGAATGGCTATAGACATCGTCTTAAGGGAGTAGTTACTAAAAGAGATTATTTTGATTTCCAATCTCATCCCAGACCAAAGCATAAATGGAGTAAAACAATTATTTATGAATTACATGTTGGAGGATTTACTAAGAATCCAGATTCTAATATTAATGACAATAAGAAAGGGACATTTATCGGTTTAATTGAGAAGATTCCATATTTAAAAAGCCTTGGAATAACAACTATTGAACTTCTTCCAGTATTTGCCTTTGATATATTTGATGCCCCAATAGGTGTTGAAAACTACTGGGGTTATAGCCCTATAAACTGGTTTACACCGCATCAAGATTTTGTCATAGGGAAAGATCCTTTAGAGGCACGTAATCAGTTCAGAGAATTGATAGCGAATTGTCATGATAATGATTTAGAAGTTTTGCTAGATGTCGTCTATAATCACACCACTGAAGGCAATCAAAATGGACCAATCATCAGCTGGAAAGGTTTAGGCAAAACTTACTATCATCAAGATCAAAATGAGCATTATCAAGATGTAACTGGATGTGGAAATACTATCGCCGCAAATCGTCCCTTATCTAGAAGATTAATACTGGAATCATTGCGATGTTGGGCAATAGAACTTGGAGTGGATGGATTTCGTTTTGATTTAGGTATTGCGTTAAGTAGAGGCGAAAATCTAATACCTCTTGAGTCACCACCACTTTTTGAAGAAATTGAAGCTGATCCGATACTTAGTGAAATTAAATTAATTAGTGAGCCATGGGATTGCGGCGGACTTTATAAACTTGGAGACTTCCCTGCTCAAAGGTTCAGGACCTGGAACGGACATTTTAGGGACGATATTAGAAGGTTTTGGAAAGGAGAAAAAAATACTACATGGGCATTAAAAGATAGGTTGGTTGGCAGTAAATCACTTTATAAAGATTCAAAATTTGCTCATAATTATACAATTAATTTTCTAACATCACATGATGGATTTACTTTAAATGATCTAGTTAGTTTTAATAAAAAACATAATCTTGCCAATGGAGAGAACAATAGAGATGGAGAGAACCATAACAATAGTTGGAATAATGGAGTAGAAGGCCCAACTACAGATAAACAAATAAACAACTTAAGAAAAAAACACCAAAAAAATCTTTTTTCATCACTTCTACTTTCCCCTGGAATACCTATGCTTTTAATGGGAGATGAAATAGGAAGAAGTCAAGGGGGGAACAACAACGCTTGGTGTCAAAATAATCAAATTGGTTGGATGAGTTGGTGTCCTGATGATTGTGATCAAGACTTAAAGGAATTTATAAGGAAATTAATAAATATTAGGAAGCAATTACCTGAATTCTTTAGCCCTAAGTTTATTTATGATTCTTACTTTTCAAAACCAAAATCTCAAATAAATGATTTCTGGATTCAATGGCATGGGGTAAAGGTGAACAAACCTGATTGGAGCAGCTGGTCGCATACTCTTGGATATAGCATAAACAAAAATGATGAAGGTTCAGCTCTTTGGATAGGCTGCAATGCATATAAAGAATCTATGATTTTTGAATTACCTTCGCCAACTTCAGCATGGAAAAAGTGTATAGATACCTCTGCTATTAAGACAAAAAAAATCCCAACAAAACCTTTAGCTAGTCAATGCTCGATTCAAATTGAAAGCCATAGTCTAGTTCTGCTCTTGACAAGTGAGTATTCAAGAAAAATCAGACTATGAGTCAAAAAATAAAGCGGGCGGCGGGAATCGAACCCGCATCATCAGCTTGGAAGGCTGAGGTTTTACCACTAAACTACGCCCGCGCTAAAGAAAGTAAGATTTATCTAACTTTGGATAAATCTTTAATTTAGCTTTATCCATTATTACCCTGCACCCCCCCCTATCTCAAAAAGATTGAAGAAGTCCATAACGATTAACGAAAGAAACCGTCTAAGGCTAATGGTCTCCTATGGCATGGGAGATGCTGGAACTGGGTTAGCAGCTATACAACTTGGGACTTATCTATTTCTCTTTTTTACCTGCGCAGCAGGCATTCCTGCCTTCATCGCAGGCTCACTTCTTATGGTTTCAAAGCTTTGGGATGCTTTAAATGATCCATTAATTGGATGGATGAGTGATCATACTCAAACGAGATGGGGTCCAAGACTTCCTTGGATGATTGGAGGGGCACTTCCTCTAGGTTTATTCCTTGCAGCAATGTGGTGGGTTCCTCCTGGAGCAATAGAAACAAAAACCACTTATTACATCTTCGTAGCAATCCTTTTAATGACAGCCTATACAGCTGTCAATTTACCTTTCGCTGCATTATCAACAGAACTCACAGACGATACAGCTGTAAGGACACGACTAAATGCAGCTAGATTCACAGGATCGATAATAGCTGGGACGACTGGATTAATCGTTGCTGCTGGTTTGTTATCAAAAGGTGTTGAAGGTTATATTTCCATGGGCAGGATTACAGGATTTATAGCTACTTTTACAACTTTAATTGCTTGCTGGGGACTTGCTCCATTTGCGAAAAGAGCAAGGAGGCCGATTTCGCAATCCGAACCTTTTAAACAACAATTAAATAGGGTTTTAAATAATAGTCTTTTTATAAGAATAATAGGGCTTTATTTACTACTTTGGTGTGGGCTTCAATTAATGCAAACAGTGTCATTAATTTACCTTGAACAAGTAATGCTTGTTCCTATTGAGATTTCAAAATGGATTCCTATTCCATTTCAAATTAGTACACTTTTAGGTTTACAGTATTGGAGTTTCTATTCAAATAAATTTGGAAGGATATCTGCTCTTTTTAAAGGAGGAAAAATATGGATAGCAGCTTGTCTAATTGCAATGATTTTACCACCTTTATCAGGTGGGTTAGATATGAGTAATATATTTTTAATTAATAATAGTGAGAGTATAAAAATGATAATTCTTTTGATGACAATTTTGTTCGTTGGGTTTGGAGCATCAACTGCCTACCTCATTCCATGGTCATTACTCCCTGATGCTATAGATAAAGATCCAGAGAAGCCTGCAGGTATATATACGGCATGGATGGTTTTTGTTCAGAAGATTGGGATTGGTTTAAGCGTTCAATTACTTGGATTACTTTTATCTTTAGCAGGATATAAATCTTCAACTAACTGCTCTACAATAATTGGAGGAATAGATCAACCCTCGACAGCAATTATTACAATTAGATTGTGTATGGGATTAATCCCTTCTCTACTCGTAGCAGCCGGCTTGATCACTATGAGACCTTGGAAATACATAGATTTTGAACCTAAAAGAATAAGTTCATGAATAATTCACCTCGCTGGCTTCGGAGATTTGGCAGCAGCCTTTTAATTGGAGGTCAAGCAATAACTTCAATATCTAAAGGGAAAATAAACAAGTCAGATTTACTTGATCAATTAATGGAAGCTGGTCCAGGAAGCTTCTTAATTGTTCTAATTACAGGTATTGCCGCTGGAACTGTTTTTAATATCCAAGTCGCTGCAGAATTAAGTAAGCAAGGATTAGGCTCCCAAGTTGGTGGTCTTCTAGCAATAGGGATGGCAAGAGAAATAGCACCCTTGCTTACCGCAACCCTTCTTACAGGAAAAGTAGCAACTGCTTATGCTGCACAAATAGGAACTATGAAAGTAACAGAGCAAATTGATGCCATCACAATGTTAAGAACTGATCCAGTTGAATATCTTGTTGTTCCCAGGCTTTTTTCAATGGTTATTATGGCACCCATACAATGCTTGCTGTTTTTTTCTGTTGCTTTATATAGCGGTCAAGTAAGTAGCACTATTCTTTACCAAATACCTCCAAGTATTTTTTTTAAT
Organism: Prochlorococcus sp. AG-315-B03; assembly: GCA_003283745.1. Taxonomy (GTDB): domain Bacteria; phylum Cyanobacteriota; class Cyanobacteriia; order PCC-6307; family Cyanobiaceae; genus Prochlorococcus_B. The sequence continues at coordinate 21,143 of QBWA01000003.1, forward strand.
TCAGTCAGAGAATGGTTAATCACCTCTGATTTACCATTTATGCTTATAAAGGCATTGGTTTTTGGTCTTTTGATAGCAATCATTGCTTGCGGATGGGGACTCACAACTAAAGGTGGTCCAAAAGAAGTTGGATCAAGTACAACTGGTGCTGTGGTAATGACATTAATAACAGTATCCTTAATGGATGTTTTACTTACACAAATTCTTTTTGGCTAATGGCAATTCCTGTTAAAAAAGAAAATGAAAAAGAAAGTGTGATTCTTTCACCTTCTTATCGATTACCTTTAGTAATCATATTTATTGGTATACCTTTTTTATTAATACCATTTAGTCCCTGGCCAACAATTATAATTAGCAGTTTTGGTCTTTTCCTTTTACTACAATCTTTTACTTTAAGATTGAAATTTACAAAGAATGATTTGATAGTGATTCAATTGGGACGCGAATTGCGTAGATTCCCTTTTAATAAATGGATTGCATGGCGAATCTTGTTACCTCAATTACCAGGGTTACTTTATTTCAGAGAAGAAGCAAGCCCTCATCTTTTACCGATACTTTTCCAGCCCAAGTCATTAGAGAAACAACTTCGGTTAAGAGTTAAAGATTTAGAAATAAATAAATCTTTAATATCAAGCCCATCAGAAAATTAATCAAAATTTATTGAAATATGGAAACTGAAGAAAACCCGTCTCCAAAGAAAAAAGAATCAGATAAGACTTCTGAGAGCTCTTATTCTCAAAAAGAATTATCCAAAGTTTCTCAAGAAGAAAATCCAATATCCATTCAAAAAAAAGACTTAAAGTCCCCTAATAAAAAAGTTCCAACAAAGAATCAAGATGTTACTTCAGCAAATATAGAACCCTTTTTAAACCTTGCACTTAAGGAACTTAAGATTAATCGAGACAAATTAGAAAACGAATTAAAAGAACTCTACATCCAAAAATCAAAAGTTGAAAATGAGCTTAAAAGTTCATTTTCTGGACAGTCCGATGCTATTGCAAGAAAAGTAAAAGGTTTTCAAGAATATTTAACTGGTGCATTACAGGATTTAACCCAATCAGCAGAGCAACTAGATCTAGTTGTTCCTCCAGTTATTGTTACTCCTTCTCCCCTTGATGAGAATCAAAAATCAGATATACCAAAAGAGGAAGAAATAGTTACAGCCATATCCGATACCTTCAAGCCTGATGAGAAATTAATAAGAAATTGTTTTAAACAATTTTTACAACAGCCCGATTTCTATGCTGAGCCTTGGCAATTAAGAAGAAGTCTTGAAACAAAAGATATAGAAATACTTGAAGATTGGTTCTTCAATATGGGTGGAAGAGGAGCTCAACCTAGCTTGGGGAATAGATCCAAAAATGTCAAAGTTTCTGCAGGTCTTATTTCAATTCTTGGAGAACTCTACGGTGAGCAATTTCAAACACTTATTTTAGCAAGTCAACCTGAACGTTTGGGGGAGTGGAGGAGAGGCCTTCAAGATGCCTTAGGACTTAATCGTGAAGATTTTGGACCTAATAGTGGAATTGTTCTTTTCGAGAGACCCGATAGCTTAATTGAACGAGCAGATCGTTTAGAAGAAAGAGGCGATTTACCTTTAATAATTATCGATGCAGCAGAAATAAATGTAGAGATTCCAATTCTTCAGTTCCCAATATGGATTGCTTTCGCCGCAAGTCCTAATGAGATGTTAGAAGAAGGGGAATTACAATAATAAACAAGTATTGAATTTTTTATGAATCTATTAATTCTCTTATTGGGATATTTACTTGGTTCATTTCCAAGTGGTTATTTAGCGGGAAAAATTATAAAAGGTATAGATATTCGTTCAATAGGCTCAGGGTCCACAGGAGCAACTAATGTCTTAAGGCATATAGGAAAACGTGCAGCTATTGCAGTTTTTTTAATTGATGTTTCTAAAGGTATTATATCTATTTTATTAGCCAAACATTTTCTACTAAATGATTCCTGGCAAGTCACTGTAGGTTTAACGGCATTGTTGGGTCACATCTGGCCTGTCTGGCTAAAATGGAGAGGTGGAAAAGCTGTGGCAACCGGTCTAGGTATATTCTTGGGAATTTCTTGGCAAGTTGGGCTTGCTAGTTTAGGAGTATTTCTCCTTATAATTTCTCTATTTAGAATCGTCTCCTTAGCCAGTTTAATTTCATCATTATCATTGCCATTAATTATGTACTTTAGCTTTAATAATTCAGATTTCTCTATGCCCTATTTATTACTTAGCTTATTAGCTATGGTACTTGTGATATGGAGACATAGAGCAAACATACATAGACTCATTAAGGGGAAAGAGCCAAAAATAAGTCAAAATTAATATAATTTATTTAACAACTTTCTTACAAAAACTTTTAAATATAGTCCCTGGATCATTTGAATTAGTTATTGCCCTGCCAATAACTAATTTTGAGGCCCCCATTTCAAGAGCTTTAGATACATCAGAAACCCTAGCCTGATCATCAAGACTTGACCCAAGTGGCCTAATTCCAGGAGTTACCAACTCAAAAGGTTCTGGATGAATTTCACGAAGAAATTGAACTTCTTTAGGGCTACAAACACATCCTCCAATTCCTGAAGTATAAGCTAAAGAAGCAAGATGGTTAACACGTTCATTAATTGATTGACTAACCAATAAATCCTTTGAAAAGCTTTCTTGTGTCCAGCTAGTCAGAACAGTTATACCTAATAGAGTTGGAGCCGGTAAATTAACTTTTGCAGCTCCTTCTCTGGCCGAATCATTAGCCATCTTTAAAGCTTTCTCGCCTGCACAAGCATGTAAAGATATAAATTCAGCTCCTGTTTGAGCAGCAAAAAAACAGGCCTTGGAGACTGTTGTGGGAATATCATGAAATTTAAGATCCAAAAAGATTTTTTTTCCCTGATCTCTCAACAAAAATAAAATATCTGGCCCCTCACTAACAAACAATTCAAGTCCAACTTTAACCCAAATCAAATCAGGTATTTTCTCGATTAATTTCAACACACTATTTCTATCCATACCGTCTAGGGCAATTATGAACTTATCGCTAGGATTTATCTTTTTATTCATTTAAAAAGAGGTTACTCAAAGAGAAAGACGAAGAAATTTTTTCTTTCCAACTTGCAATATTTTCCCAATTAATGCCTCTGGATTATCAAACTCTAAATTTGGATCTATAATTTTTTCTCCACTGATTCTTACTCCTCCACCAAGAATTTGTCTTCTTGCCTCACTGCTACTAGAACAAAGTTCCATCTTACTTATTAAATAAAATGCTTTAGCAGGAAAATTAACCTCTGAAAGAGAAGACTCAGGAATTTCTTCTAGAGAATCTTTCGATCCTAAAACTAATTTTTCTGAATTGGATTGTGCTTTTTTAGCAGCCTCAATCCCTTTAAAATTAGAAGTTATTTTCAATGCCATAAATTTTTGATTTTCTCTAGGTTTTATAGATAGATTTTCTAGATTTTCGCTAGTCAATAACTTTAAATAAGTATAAACAAGTTCATCAGGAAGCTTTTCTAGTTTTGAGTACATGGACAATGGATCCTCATTTATTCCAACGGTATTACCCAAACTTTTGCTCATTTTTTGGCTACCATCTAAGCCAATTAGAATTGGTAATAAAAATCCGAATTGAGGTTTTTGCCCAAAGTAACGCTGCAAATCTCTACCCATTGCAACATTAAACTTTTGATCTGTTCCTCCAATTTCTATATCTGAGTTAATAGCTACTGAATCATATCCCTGCAGAAGCGGGTAAAGAAACTCATGTAAAGAAATTTTGGTACCAGAATTATAACGATTTCCAAAATCTTCTTTTGCAAGCATTTGCCCAACAGTCGAATTACTTAAAAGCTCTATAACTTTTGATAAATCAAGTTTTTCAAGCCATTCACTATTTCTTCTAATTTCTAATCGTCCAGGAGTTGCAAAATCTAATATTGATTCTTTTGGTGATTTTCCTTGCCCTAATTGCTTCAAATAATTGATAGCATTTGACTCAACTTCTTTTGAGGTTAATTGCACTCTAGTTTTACTTTTACCAGTTGGGTCTCCAATCCTTGCTGTAAAATCTCCAATGATAAGTACTGCAGTATGGCCAGCATCTTGAAAAGCTCTTAATTTCCGAAAAAGGATACTATGACCTATATGTATATCTGTACCAGTTGGATCAATTCCTAATTTCACTCTTAAGGGTTTTTTTTCAATGGAAGAAAGTTCCAATCTTTTAAGGAAACTTTGCGAAGTATCATCTGATTTATTATCTGGGAAAAGATCTTCAAGTCCTCTAGAGATCCACTCAGGTAATTCTTTGAATTTATTCAACATAATATTTAGGAAAATTTTTCAAGATAAAAAACGTTAGGGATCAAGTTGAGACTTCATTCTTACCAAAGTGTTATTCATCTGCTCAAACATTTGATCTGGCGTAATTCCAAACTGGCCTAACTGGGTTTTCAGTTGTTCAACTGTCATTTTCGCCTGAAAGTCCTCTGAAAGTTCAAAACGCTTCATAAAGACTTTGTACCTTTCCATAAGTGACTCCATAGTGCTTATAAACATTATTTTCCCTTCTCTATCAAATTTTCCATAGTCTGATCCTAGTTGCATTAACTGTTGATAATCAGTAAAAAGCTTTTTCGCCTCTTCCTGAACTATTTCAGATTCAAAAAAACTCATATGCTTAAATTCCAGAATGATGCTCAGTAATTTTTACAGCCATTGGCAAATTGGTGACATATTGAAAAAGCAAATCAATTAACACAATTACATATATTATCTCTTAAGTCTGAGTGTTTAGGAAGTGGAAATACCCACACCACTAAAAAACTTATGATTTAAGTGCTAAAGATAAACAAAAGAGTAAAAAACAATAAAAATCATTCAATTGAGCTTATCTTAAAAAAAAGAGGTTTCAAAATAGAAAATAAAAAGGAAAACTGGAAAAGGCAACTATTTAAACCTCTTAATTTTTCAAATTCTTCATTTCCGTTCAATGAATAAATTCAAATTTCAAGGAGAGTTATTTAAGAATAATGATATTAATTATTCAATGAATAGAAGCAATAATGAATTAGTAATAAGTAGTGAGGTTATTGAGAAATGGCAAAACAGAATTATTAGCCACCAAGAAAATATCTTTAAGAATGGGAGGCAAGAGCTATCCCAATTTTCATTATTTGAGAATCACTCAAAAGAATTAATAAATAAATTGAACCCTTTTTGCCTTAAACCTATAGCATTAAGTTTCTGGAGAGGTCCTAATTCGCCTCATAAAGGTCCAGCAATTTATTTTGTTATGGACAAGTTAATTAATACCGGAAAAAGCATTATTTTATATATAGGGGAAACTTTATCAGCTGAAAAAAGATGGAAAGGAACTCATGACTGCAAAGCATATCTTGCTAATTATTCCGAAGCACTACAGAAAGCAGGTTTAGCCTCTCAATTAAATATTCGTTTTTGTATTGATGTTCCAGAACATACAAAAGAAAGAAGAAGATTAGAACAAAAGCTTATTCAAACATGGCTTCCTCCTTTTAATAAAGAGACAAGAGTAAATTGGTCAACTCCTTTCACATCTGAAATTAGTTAAGAAAAATTGTTATCATTTAGAGAAGTTAGTGATTTAAATGAAAATTTCAGCAATTACAACAGGAATTAATGAATGGTCTGGTTCAGTTCTTATTGTTGGGGTCTTGAAAGGAGAAATTGAAAATCAAATTAAGCTCTTTAATTCCATCGTCAATGAAACTTATCTACGGAAAAGGCTAAGTGATGCAAAATTCAAAGGTGAGTCAAAGCAAAAATTAATAGTTGAATCAATTGAAGAGAAAATAGAAAAAATAGTATTCATAGGATTAGGTTCTCCAGAAAATCTTTTAATTAATGATTTTCGTGTAGCAACTTCAATAGGAACTCGCGAAAGTTTTGATCACAAAGGAAAATTAGGAATATTTTTCCCCTGGGATGTCTTCGATCACTATTCAAATGTCATAGCCGTATCAGAAGCGGTCAGATTAACTTCTTTTAAAGATCTTCGTTTTAAATCAGACCCAGATCAAGTAACCCTCCCTACCGAACTTGAATTAATTGGATTAGACGAAAGAGCCAATTCTGCAATTTCTGAAGTCAATCCAATTTGTGCAGGAGTTGAATTAGCTAGAGAACTTGTTTCAGCTCCTCCGAATATCCTTACACCAACTCAACTAGCAAAGGAATCATCCAAAATTGCAAACAATTTTAACTTAAAAATAAAAATACTAGGCAAGAAAGAATGTGAAGAAAGAGGAATGGGAGCCTATTTGGCAGTTGCTAAAGGTTCTGATCTAGAGCCTAAGTTTATTCACTTAACCTATTCACCAAAAAAGATTAAAAACAAAATTGTTCTAATAGGTAAAGGTTTAACTTTCGACTCAGGTGGATACAACCTAAAAGTTGGAGGATCTCAGATCGAAAAAATGAAATATGACATGGGTGGAAGTGCAGCTGTTCTAGGTGCAGCAAGAACAATAGGTGAAATCAAACCAAGCCATACTGAGGTTCATTTTTTAGTTGCAGCTTGCGAAAATATGATTAATGGCTCTGCATTGCACCCTGGAGATGTTTTAAAAGCATCCAATGGCAAAACTATTGAAGTAAACAATACAGATGCTGAAGGCAGATTAACTTTGGCTGATGCGTTGGTCTATGCATGCCAACTTGAACCGACTGCAATTGTTGACCTTGCGACTCTTACTGGAGCTTGTGTAATTGCATTAGGAGATGAAATAGCAGGCTTATGGAGTGAAAATGATGACCTTTCGAAAGGATTAATTAAAGCTGCTAACGAGGTAGGAGAAGGTCTATGGAGAATGCCTATGAGAAATTCTTATAAATCAGGTCTTAAGTCATCTATTGCTGACTTACTAAATACGGGCCCAAGACCAGGTGGTTCTATTACTGCTGCATTATTCTTAAAAGAATTTGTTAAACCTAATATTCCCTGGGCTCATATTGACATAGCAGGTACTTGCTGGACAGAAAAAGATAGAGATATAAATCCATCAGGAGCAACTGGTTACGGAGTAAGAACACTAGTCAATTGGATAAAAGAATTAAATACATTATCAAAATAATATTTCTAATTAAAAAAATATCTACATCAGATTGAGTTTTCTATGATCTTTGAAAAATAATCTAATTCACCCCGCCCATACTTCCCTTAACTTTTTATCCCTTCCACAACTAAGTCTATAAAGATTATATTTAATTGAATTTCTTTCAGCAAAATCTTGATGATACCCCTCAGCTATCCAAAAAGTCTTTGCATTTTCAATGTTTACTTTCAATTCATTCATTGAAGTTTTTAAGATCGAAGAAGCCCATTCCTTACTTTCTTTTGCTTTAAGTTCTTGATCCACTCCTAATGTGAAAATAACTGGGATATATGAATTACCCCTATCGCAAAACTGTCCATTATTATCAAAGGGATCTATATTGATCCAATAATTTCTAAGCAGTTCCTCATAACTAATTAATTTAGATTCGAAAGTAACCTTTACAACTTCTTGATGACCAGAGTGATTTTCATAAGTTGGATTTATAAGATCGCCTCCTGAATATCCGCTTTCAGCAGAAATAACTCCTTTCAGGTTCTCTAGATCATGCTCAAGACACCAAAAACAGCCCCCTGCAAATATTGCTTGTTGAGACTCAGCAGATACTTTTGCTGGAGAAATAATTAGCAATTGAAATAATAAAGATATTACTATTAGTTGTCTCAATATCTTTCTCATGAAAATCATTTAGATGCTAAATTAATAATATCTCTTGATGCTCTTTTTGTGACTCCAGTTTTTCCTAATTTATCTATAAGTCTTTTATAACCCTCTAACATATTTTGGCGTGTAGATAAATTATCCATAATATCAATAGCACTATTATATATTGACTCAGTGTTAAAATCTTCTTGAACAAACTCAGGAATCAACTTCTCATTTAGCAGTAGATTAACTGGAGAAATATATTTAACCTTAAATCTTAAAAGTTTTCTTGCAAAGAAAGCGGTTGGCCTGCTTACTTTATATCCAATAACTTGAGGGATATAATTCAGTGCCAATTCCATATTAATTGTTCCAGATTTCGACAAAGCAAGATAAGCGGCGGAAAATAAGTATGGTTTTAAATCATCAACGTCTTCAGATGAAATAACTTTTCCATTAACACCATATTGCTTAATTGAATTATTCAAAAGCTCATCAAATTCTCTTAAGCCAGAAGGTATAAAAACAATTATTGAAGGATCTTTTTTCTGAAGAAGAGCTGCGGATTTGAGTAATGTCGGCAGTATATATTTAAGTTCCTGTTTTCGTGAAGCAGGAATTAGTAGAAGAAGTTTAGCTTCAGAACTTAATCCGATCTTTTTAAGTGAGTCTTCCCTACTAGGTATCTTTTCATAAAAATCCAACATTGGATGACCAACCCAATGAACATTGCCTCCTTTAAGTGAATAAAACTTAGCCTCTTCTTCAAAGATAGCTAATATTTTATCGGTGAAACTAATTAAATCTGTAGTCCCTCCATCACCTATTCTCCAAGCCCATTCCTGAGGTGCTATGTAATAAATTATAGGTATTTTTGGTAATAGCTTTTTAATCTTCATACCAAGCTTAATATTGGGTCCCATATAATCAATCAAAACTACTCCATCTGGAGGGTCATCTCTTAGATATTTAGAGATCTTAGATTGTGCTTTTAAAGTAGGTAAAATATAAGGAATTGCCTCTAGAAAGCCAATTGCTCCAATAGAAGAAGTATCGCATATTAATTCTGCTCCACTTTCTTTCATCCTTTTTCCGCCAAGGGCTATTATCTCTAACTTAATTGACCTTTTTTCTGCTTCCTCTTTTAAATCCTTTATGAGTAAACTGCCCTGCAAATCACCTGAGACCTCACCAGTACTAATTAATAATTTCATTATTTATTAATTGACACTAATGAAGGCATTGGACCTCTTCTAGTTTTACCAATAGATAGCTCTATAAAGTCACATAATCTTTTAGAAGATTTAAATAAATTATCTTTCTTAACTATTCCTAAGCTTTCAGAAATAACATGTTCAGATCTAAATAATAGGTTCCAGGTTTTCTGCAGTTGGTTGTACTCATCCTTCTTGAATTTATCTAACAAGTTTCTTTTAATCCCAACTCTATTAAGCCCCCTTAATTTCCCTGGATGGCCTTCAGCTAAACAGAATGGTGGAACATCTCTATCAACCCTGGTCATGCCTCCAATCATTGCTAAATACCCAATATGAACAAATTGATGAATACCCAGACATCCTCCAATAACCGCACGATCTTCAATGACAACATGTCCCGCAACTTGCACACTATTAGACATCACTACATTGTTTCCAATCTCACAATTATGACCCAGATGAGAGTAGGCCATTAACAAATTCCCATCACCTATGTTAGTGCTTTCTCCTTCATATGTAGCCCGATTAATAGTTACAGATTCTCGAATCGTATTAGCGTCTCCTATTACAACATCCGTTAAAGCTCCTTTATATTTTAAATCTTGTGGTTCCAAGCCAATGCAAGCTCCTGGAAAAATCTTATTATTTGATCCTATTTTTACTCTTCCATCAATAATTACGTTTGGTCCAATCCAAGTATTCTTACCAACAACTACATCTGGACCAATAACAGAACCTGATCCAACAACAACTCCTACCCCTAATTCGGCATTTCTAGAAACATCTGCATAATCATGAACATCCACTTCATTTTTAATATTAGAGATCTGAGGATTATTAAATTCACTCATGGCATTAATTGACCAGCGAAAACAGTAACTCCCCAGAACAAACTAATTGACCATCTACTTTGGCTTCCCCTCTAATCTTTCCAAATCTTTGCCTTTTTATACTTATGAGTTCACAAGTGATTTCAAGTTGATCACCAGGAACAACTGGTCTACGAAAGCGAACTGCATCTATTCCAGCAAAAACAAATAATCCTTCTGGTATATCAGGCATTTGAGAAACAATCAAGCCGCCAACTTGAGCCATAGCTTCAACTATCAATACACCTGGCATCAATGGTCTCTCAGGGAAATGACCTTGAAATTGAGGTTCATTAAGTGTGACATTCTTTATAGCAACAGCTTTCTTACCCTGCTCATGTTCTATCACTCTATCTACGAGTGCAAAAGGGTATCTATGAGGCAGCAGCCCCATTATTTGCTCACTGTTTAAAACAAGAGATTTAGGAGAAGGAAGGTCAGTCAAATCAGGTCTGAAGAAGATAATGCTTTTTGTAAAGAAGCTGCAAATTCAGAATGAAGAGCATGAGAGCCCTTGTAAACAAGAATTTGAGCTTTAGGTAATCCAACAAGAGCTAAATCACCAATCAAGTCAAGCATTTTATGCCGCACTGGTTCATTTTTAAATCTCAAAGGTGGATTTAACCAAGAATCTCCGTTACAAACCAATGCATTCTCAAGTGTACCCCCTTTTATTAATCCACCTTTCTTTAGCTCCTCGAACTGATCAAGAAAGCCAAAAGTTCTTGCTGGTGCAATTTCTTCAACAAATTTATCAGGAGATAATTCAATCGAAAATAGTTGCTCTCCAATTGCCTTATAAGGAAAATCAATCGCCCCAATTAACTTAAGTTTTTCTGAAGGAGTCGCAAGAATTATACTTTCACCTTTATTTATAAAAATTGGTTTAATTAATTCTGGTCTTTTCTTTGGGGGTGTCTTAGCAATTCTCATACCAACTGTCTTGATTAATTCAACCCAGCACAAGGCAGAACCATCTAGTAAAGGAATTTCATTCCCTGAAATTTCTATATGAACATGAGTTAAGCCTGAACCAATTAAGGAAGCAAGCAAATGTTCAACTGTAAATACTTTTTTACCATTTAAATCAAGGGTTGTGCATAAAGGAGTGTTCTCTACTTGAGAAGAATTAATCGTTATCAATTTATTGGGTTCTTCAGAAAATGAGAAATGAAAGCCTTGAAGATCTGTTGGCTTGATTAGAACTTTACTAGTAAGACCTGTATGTAACCCTATTCCTTCTTTTGAAACTTCATTCCTTAATGTCCAACCACCTTCATAATCACGAGGGAAAGTAAACACTAGAACTTCCAACCAATGCCAATGTTGTAACGCCAATCACCACTTAAATCTTGACTAGCAGCCTCTATACGAATTGGTCCAACTGGAGTATTTATTACAGCTCCAGGGCCTACTGAAAATCCAGAACCTGGTTTTCCAAGTATTTCTCCAGGTTTTCCTGGGACACTTGATTGAGAACCAAAATCTGATCCTGCATCAGCAAAAAGAACCCCTGAAACTAATCTCCAAATAGGGAAGCGATATTCTGCAGTAGCTTCACCAAAACTTCTTGAGACACCTAGATCACAAGAACTCCAACCTCGAACAGAACTAGTACCACCCAAACAGAATGCTTCATAGGGAGGCAAATCACCAACTATTGTTCCAACCTTTGCTTGGAAGCCTATTGATTGAGCACAATCTGATTTTTTACCTTTTTTGGAGCGACAGCTTTTATGAAACTTTAACCAATTAACAGGATAAAAACGTGAATAAGTAACTCTTGATCTATTGAATGTTGGTGAATTCTCTCCAAAAGAAATAAATTGCTCAGAGCCAATATTTAAATAATCGCCAGAGGTAGGGTTTCTTGAATTATCTAAATTATTATATGTAACTGCACTTTTAAAACTTACAAGTGTATTTTCAGTAGCGCAATTATAGGCCACACAAATAACTTCTTCTTTAGGAACTTTTCCGTCTATTAAATTAGTAGACGCTACGCCATATGGTCTCCTTTCACCGGCATAGTCTATAGGCTTAACTTTTTGGAAATTTGCTCCTACAAGTACGCTCCATGGCACTTTCTTTAGCGGCTGTCCACCATTCAGAGGTCTTGCAAAAGAGAAACCACCGCCTGTTCTTTCTAATACGATGGAATCACCTTGATAATCAAACCAGCTAAACTGAGATGAAGAGGATTTAGCTTCTGCAACAGAAGAAAATGGACCTGTCTCAATTAAATTATTATTACTATTAAGATCTAGATTATGAGATTGGTTTATATCGTGGCTTATTGATGTATTAATAGCTTCATATCTATCCATAACGCCCCGAATACTTCCTCCATCCTGGCTTCTGAATTCTTGCGGAACTTCTCTACTTAAATATAAAGAGGTCCTAAATGATGTTTTATGCTTATCATTTTTAATCCAAGGATCATACAAAGACAGGTTCAGAAGTGCTCCATACTCTCCATACGTTAAATTCATATTTGTTGACCAAGATCTTCCAACAAGATTTGTTTCTTGAAGTCCAACCTGTCCAAATACACCCTGTGCTCCGCTATATCCAAGTCCACCAGTCAAAGAACCGGTTCTTTGCTCAGTAATTCCTAATGATATTATAACTTTACCAGGCTCAGATTTGACCGGGTTTAATATAACTTTTACATCATTAAACAGCGATGTTGAATATAATCTTTTTATATCTGACTCTAATTTTTCTCTATTAAAGATATTCCCAACTTGAGTACTTAATTCTCTTTCAATGACCCATTTTTTAGTTTTACCCTTGATCAACTCACCTTTTTCATTCTTAGTATTACCTTCTTCATCAATAAAATTAATCTCAATCCCAGAGACCATTACCTCTTGAATAGATAACTGAACAATTCCTTCTTTTGTTACTCTACTTGGTCCAGAAATTCTAACCAATGAATATCCATTTGATGTATACCATTCCTTGATTTCTTTAATTCTAATCTGAAGAGTATTTAAATTCAAAGTTTTACCATAATCATTATTAAAAATTTCAGTTAATTTATCGTTTGATATTATCTTAGTTAGCGGCAATATCTCGATATCATTTAATATAGGGTTTGGTTCCACTTCAACCAATAGTTGAACACCTAAAGGGCTCTGCAAAGACTCAATACGAGCACCTGCGAACCAACCACTTGAATATATTCTATCTAAATCTTTCTTTACTTCTTCACTCGTAACTTTACTTCCTGGCCTTATAACCATTAAATCATAAGCAACAATTTTCAAACGTTCTTTATCAGGATGATCATCAAGACCTTTAATAAGTATTTCAGATATTAAAACTCTTTTTTCTGGAGGTGAGTCTTTCTTGTTTTCACTATCTTCACCCTCAGCTAATAAAAAATGATCTGACTTAAAATCTAATTTATTACTAGTATTTAGAACATTAGCTCGATCGATATCTATTCGATTATTAATAGAGAAGGAATACTTTCCTTCATCCGAGTTACTTGTAGCTTTTGTTTCACTCGCAAAGCTTAGTAGAGGAAGTGCTAATGCAATGAGATATGCACTTTTGCTAATTACTTTCGATGAAGAAATTGTGTTTTGTTTGACCATAGATTTCTGGGCAAGTCGGTTAAAAGCCACAATCATTTGCTGACAATACTTTGTTCAAGTTGTTGTAGAGGAATCTCCCTGAATGCGTTTGAAGATCTCTCCATAGGCATTAATCACTCCCCCAAGATCTTGCCGAAAGCGATCTTTGTCAAGGATTCGATCCTTAGGATCTGATATCTTTTTATCCCATAACCTAAAATTATCTGGGCTTATCTCGTCAGCAACTAAAATTTCGCCTAAGGAATTGGTTCCAAACTCTAATTTAAAATCAACTAATAATAGGTCTCTTAAATCAAAAAAATCTTTTAAAATATCATTAACATTCCTGGCAATTTTCTCTATTTCTTCCCTCTGCTGAATGCTTACTATTCCAAGTATCTTCAATCTTTCTTCAGTAAGGATAGGATCACCTAATTCATCATCCTTGAAATACAAATCCAACAGTGGAGGAGATAATAATGTACCTTGTTTTATTGGAGTTTCTCTGCACAATGAACCAGTTGCCACATTGCGAATCACAACCTCTAAAGGGAATATATTAATTTTCTGAGCATACATCCATGTTTCAGATTGAAGTTCTAAAAAATGAGTTGCAATTCCATTAACTTCAAGTAATTCAAAAAGAGAGGCAGATATCTTGCAATTCAAACGTCCTTTACCATCTATCTTAGAACGTTTTTTTGCATTAAAAGCTGTTGCATCGTTCTTGAACTCTACTAATACCCTCTCAGGGTTTTCGCAAGCAAAAACTCTTTTAGCTTTACCTTCATAAATTAGTGATCCTTGGATATGATTCATTAACAGCTCTAAATCAAATTATTATAAATAGACTATGCAAAAAAAATCACTGGAATCTAAGAAAATCTCTTTAACAAAGAAACCAAAACTCCTGAATTATTAATCCCTATAAGCATAATCTGATTGATTCTGCAGTGGTAATGAAAATTCATTAAAAAATTTTTTTAATCAAGCTATTAAAAAATCATGACAAAAAAACTAGGGAATAGGGATCTTAGAAGGCCAAGAAACATCCTTGTGGTGGGAAATGGAGGTAGAGAAAATTCTATTGCTTGGGCTTTAGCCAAAGATAAATTTACAGAAAAAATCTATGTTAGCCCTGGCAATGGTGGCACGGCTAGTCAAAGAAAGTGTATTCGCCTGAAAACTGATTCTGAAGCTCATGAATCCATAATTAAAGAGTGCGAAAGATTACAAGTCGACTTAATAATTATCGGTCCTGAGGCTCCTTTAGCTGCTGGATTAGCAAACTCTCTTAGAGCAGCAGGACTAACCGTTTTTGGTCCTTGCAAAAATGGAGCTCTATTAGAAGCAAGTAAAGATTGGGCCAAAAGACTTATGGTTGAAAACAATATTCCTACTGCTAGATACTGGACTACAAGCTCTGAAGCAGAAGCCTTAGAAATACTTCATCATTACGGAAAACCTCTTGTAACGAAAGCGGACGGTCTAGCATCCGGCAAAGGGGTAACTGTATGTGAAAGCATAAATCAAACAAAGAAATCAATTAAAGAAATATTTTCAGGGAAGTTTGGTCAAGCTGGAAATAAAGTTATCCTTGAAGAGAGAATTGAAGGGCCAGAGGTTTCTATTTTTGCTCTTTGCGATGGGGAGCAACTTCTTGTACTGCCTCCAGCACAAGATCATAAAAGGCTGCTTGATGGAGATAAAGGACCAAATACTGGAGGGATGGGGGCTTATGCACCTGCTCCTTTAATTAATCAAAAAGAACTGATAGAAATCACTGATTTAATTCTTATTCCGACTTTAAATGGCCTTAAACGAAAAAAAATAAATTATATAGGCGTTATATATGCAGGATTGATGCTGACATCCTCTGGTCCCAAAGTCATAGAATTCAATTGCCGATTTGGAGATCCTGAATGCCAAGCTTTAATGCCCTTAATGGGAGATGAATTAGGAGCAGTACTGCTGTCGTGTGCTAGAGGTGAACTAAAGAATTCTCCGCAGCTTACTTTTAAAAGTGGCTTTAGTGCATGTGTTGTAGCAGCATCCAAGGGTTACCCTGAGTCACCTCAAACAGGCGACAAAGTAGATATCTCATTAGAGAGTAATTCTTCAGTCCAAATCTTTCATGCAGGTACCACAATTAACGACTCAAACAATATAATCACTTCAGGCGGAAGAGTTCTTTCAATTGTTGCACAGGGAGAAAGCTTTGATGAAGCTTTTAATCTTGCTTATAAGAGTATGAAAAAAGTTAATTTCAAAGGTATGCAATTCCGTAAAGATATTGGTTATCAAGTTAGAGATAATAAAATTAATAATTAAGATGGAAAATTCTAATATTGAGAAAATAGAATCTTATAATACATCAACTTTACATAATAAGGGTATTTGGGAAACAATTAAGGCATGGTGGCAAAGATTCAATTTAAGATCGAAGCTTCTTGCAATAGGAACCTTAGTAGTAAGTTTCATAATGACTCTTATTACTTTTTTTGCATTAAGTAGCATCCAAAAAGATGCTGGAATGAATGACACGAGGTATGCAAGAGATTTAGGATTATTATTATCAGGGAATGTTACCGAGTTAGTAGCAAACGACCAAGATAGAGAACTTTTTAATGTTGCAGAAAAATTCTGGCGATCAAGTAGAAATTTAAGGTACATATTTTTCACAGATCCAGAAGGTTTTGTAAAACTAGGTATTCCTGTTAGCGCTACTTCTACTGATTCTGATAAAGCTAGTTCTTTACAACTCACTAGGAAATTACAATTACCATCCGAATTAAACAAACAACCTCAATTCCCATTAATCAGACAACATTCAACTCCTCAAGGTCAAGTAACTGATGTCTTTGTTCCAATGATTTGGAAAGGAGAGTATTTAGGCACATTGGCACTTGGTGTAACACCAAATAAAAAAGCCCTTGCTTCAGCTGCTTTAACTAGGGAGATAACAGTTGCTGTTTTTATTTCTATTTGGGTTCTAGTAATTATAGGAGCTGTATTTAATGCATTAACAATTACTAGACCTCTTCGAGAATTAGTTAATGGAGTAAGAGAAATCGCTAAAGGTAATTTTAAATCCCGAGTAGATCTTCCAATGAGCGGTGAATTAGGAGAATTACTCAACGGATTTAATGCCATGGCAACGAAATTGGAAGAATATGAGGCGGCAAATATTGAAGAATTGAAAGCTGCCCAAGTTAAGCAGCAATCATTGATTGCAACTATGGCTGATGGTGCTTTGCTCCTTAATGAAAAAGGAGATATTGTTTTAGTAAACCCCACAGCCAGAAGACTTTTCCGATGGGAAGGAAGAAAGCTTGAAGGACAAAAGCTTTTAGACCAACTTCCTGAAGTACTTGTAAATAAATTAGAGACTCCTATTAACTCACTATTAAGTAACTTTGGAGATAGTGATGATTTAAGATGTAGTCTTGATGAACCTCCTAGGACACTTAGAATAGTTTTAAAATCTGTAAGAGATTCCTCAGGGGAAACTCTCAAAGGTATTGCTTTTACAGTTCAAGATCTGACGAGAGAAGTTCAACTTAATGCTGCACAAAAGAGATTTATAAGTAATGTTTCACATGAATTAAGAACACCTCTTTTTAATATAAAAAGTTATATAGAAACACTCTATGATTTAGGAGAAAAACTTTCAAAAGATGAGCACAAAGAATTTCTCGGTATTGCAAATTCCGAAACAGATAGACTTACTAGATTAGTAAACGATGTGCTTGATCTTTCGAGGCTAGAGTCTGGAAGAACAATTCAATTAGAATCGATCAGTATAAAGGAAGCAATAGAACAGACTCTTAGAAACTACAAACTTAACGCAGTTGAAAAAAACGTTACCTTAACAACCAATCTAGAAAATCATCTCCCTTTGGTATTAGGTAATTGGGATATGTTACTTCAAGTTTTAGATAATCTTGTAGGCAATGCTCTTAAGTTTAGTCAAAATGGTGGGCAAATAAATTTAAAAGCTTATACCTGGCCGGACATATGCTTAGCTTCACCAATAGAAAAAAACAATTCAGCACCTCATTGTGAAATTTTATCTCCAATGCCTAAATTAAGATTAGAGATCTCTGATACGGGGTGTGGCATATCTGAAATGGATCAACAAAGAATTTTTGAACGTTTTTATAGAGTTGAGGATTCGGTGCATACCGAGGCAGGAACGGGATTAGGTCTCTCAATCGTTAAAGGTATTATCAATAAGCATGGCAGCAATATAAGAATGGCTAGCGAGCCGAATGTAGGAACAACTTTCTGGTTTGATCTTTCTCTAGAGGATTCAGATGCAGACCAATTATTATTACAATCTGCAAGGAAGAATTGGGAATTAGAAAATGCTCAATCTTAAAAATAAATCTAACTATTATTCGTTTTCCTTAATAGGCTTAAAGACACCTGATATTTGATCTTCAGAATTCACACGATGAGGTGCTCCACTAAAAATCTGCTCAAAATTGGAGAATGAGTCTTTTATTTGAGGACCTTTATTAGTAATAATATATTCACGTATTCTTTTATCATGCCAGGAGCCACGCATTTTGAAAACATTAATAGCTCTTGCCATTTCACCTCTAATCTCTACATATTGAAGAAGTAAAATTGAATCAGTTATTGTCGAGATATGAGAATCAGTAATAGAGTGGCTACCCATAAATTCTTCTGCAGTATTAGTAAAGAATCCTGCTATTTCCTCTTGCTTTGCATAACCAGTAACTCCTATAACGAACTGTCTAAATGCATTTAAACTTACACCTCGTGCTAATGCAGACAATGAGTCAATTGCCATTCTTGAAGGTTTATATTCAGTAATCTGAGTTTTAATAATTTGCAAATGATCTTCTAAACCTGTCGATTCTGGGTAAGCGCAAATAATTTTCAACAGCCCATCCTCCTCCATTTTCTCAAAATCAATTCCCCAACTAGTTGCATTACGAAGTAATTGGGCTCTAGATTCCTCATAAGCAAAAAGAATTGCACGTTCTTTATTTATATATGCATCTTCAATAAATTTAGAAACTAACATTGTTTTACCTGTTCCAGTTGCGCCAGTTGCAAGAATAATTGAATCTTGAAAATAACCTCCTCCACACATCTCATCAAGATCAGGAACACCTGAACTAATTCGGACATTTGATGATCTTTGGGTAAGTCTCATTGCACCCAGAGGAAACACGCAAATTCCTTTATTTCCCATTGTAAAAGGAAATTCACCCTTCATATGTGTAGTCCCTCTTAATTTCAGGATTTCAACTGTTCTTCTTCTTCTTTCAGACTCTAAAACATTCCTAAAAATAACAACATTATCAGAGACAAACTCTTCAACACCATATCTAGCTATTGGTCCATATTCATCAACTCTTTCAGTAGTCATAACAGTAGTGACGCCTATTTCTTTAAGTCTTGCAATAAGTCTAAATATCTCTCTCCTAACAACATAAATAGCATCATATTGCTGAAAAACTGCTGTCATAGAATCTATCGCTACTCTTCTTGCTTTATATTTTCTTATTGCATAACTAATCCTCTCAATTAAGCCTGATAAATCAAAACTACCTGCAACATCCTGCCCATCTGGATCTGGAGAAGCATCTAAAATAAATAGTTTCTTTTGATCTATAAGTTCTTGTAAGTCCCAACCAAAACTTGCTGCATTTCTAATAATATCTAAAGGAGATTCTTCAAAAGTAACAAATATACCTGGTTCATCATAATTGCATATTCCATGTTGTAAAAATTGCAATGAAAAAACAGTCTTGCCTGTTCCTGAAGTACCACTTACCAAGGTACTTCGCGCAACTGGAAGACCTCCATGACAAACATCATCAAAACCTTCAATTCCTGAAGGTAATTTTTGCACCTGCATTTTTCTTGAATCTTTTTGCTAAAAGAATGCTTAAAGCCTCTTATCTCTAAAACATAATGAATAATTCGGAAGATTCACTCAGTTATCGGTTGGACTTAAGAATTCATCTACTCTTGTTTTCATCCTCGGACGAACTGTAGAAAGAAGAAAACGAATCACTCTCAGCCAATTCGTCATATAAAAGATCCAAACCAATTAAAACTTTATCTCTATCGGAAAGGTCACCAATAATCCTACGAACAGGTGGAGGTAAAATCTTCGCTAGTGTTGGAGTAGCCAAAATTTTATCTTCCTCTGCTAATTGAGGACTCTTAAGGACATCAATAACCTTAAGTGCATACACACCTCGAAATTCAGTTTCTAATATCTCCCTCAGAGTTTTCAAGGCTCTCATTGAATTTGGAGTATTCCCAGCCACATATAGCTTGAGAATATAAGTTTTCCTGGCATTCATCTGAAACCTCGAAAAAGTCTAAAGAACAATTACCTTCCATACAATCTTGACTAAATCCCCCACAAACAGTGAAGATGTTAGTTTGTTTTTCGATTACGATTAGGGCTTAATCGATTTTCTCTAAACTTAGGTTTTCTTGAGAAGCCTAATTTAAAGATATTCGAGCCTTAACGTGTCTCCAAGATTCATGGCTGATAAGAACGCACCTTCTCAAAAAGAAAATTCTCCAGTGGATACTTATGCAATAGTGGAAGCCTCTGGAAAGCAATTTTGGATTCAATCTAATCGTTATTATGATTTAGATAGATGTCATGCTGAAGTTAATGATGTTTTAACTCTAGATAAAGTTCTTTTATTCAATGACGGGAAAAGTTTAAAGGTTGGTAAGCCTTATGTAAAAAATGCAAAAGTTGAATTAAAAGTCTTAGAGCATAGAAGAGGACCAAAAATAATTGTTTATAAAATGCGTCCTAAAAAAAAGACTAGAAGAAAAAATGGACATCGTCAGGAATTAACTAGAGTTCTAGTTCAGTCCATCTCAGTTGGAACTAAAAGTAAAAAAACAAAAGCATCTAAAGAAGAGTCCAACTCTTCGGTTGATAAAGTAGAATAAAATTAAATAAAAATAAGAATCAACAAAAACTTCTAATCCATGGCTCATAAAAAAGGTACTGGTTCAACAAGAAATGGAAGAGATTCAAACTCCAAAAGGCTCGGGGTAAAGGCCTATGGTGGCGAGAAAGTGACTGCTGGCTCGATTCTTATTCGCCAAAGGGGAACTTCAATTCTTCCAGGAATTAATGTTGGAAGAGGAAAAGACGATACTCTCTTTGCACTATCTGACGGCTTAGTCCATTTTGAGAGCATTCGCAGAGGACTAAGGAATAGAAAAAGAATCAATATTGAAACTTCTAAGTAATCTAAAATTTATTTCTTCTAGGTTTATAAGCTCTTGTAGTAATTAAATATGGGTGAAAAACCTCTAAAAAACTTGTTTGTAATGTAGTAAAGAATTTATCAATCATTTCAGGCTCATCAAAATGAAAAGGATACTCTCCATTTTCACCTTTATAGAAGTACCAATTTAATAAAGCAATTCCCTTCGGCGATAAGCGCTCTAAAAATATAGACAATTGATTTGATGGGTCAGGTAGATGCTCAAGTACATCTAGACAAATAACTGTATCAAATTCCACATTAGAGGTATCTTCTAGGTCTCTATGAACTGAAATCAAATCCCCAATACCAAGCTGTCTTGCTCGTTGTTCTACAAAACTTCTATTTTGAGGATTAAGGTCAACGAACCATACATGCTCAACATCTGACAAAACTGATGCTGCCAAAGCATGCGTCCCAATTCCTCCTCCAAAATCCAAGACTTTTCCAGAAGCAAATTTTTGCTGAAGACGAAGAGTGTCAGCGATATAACTAGAGCTATTTAAATGCCAAGATGCTAAATCTATTAGATGGGCGTCACCTACTTTTTCCTCATAAAAATCTCCAACATCATCTTTTGTAAAAGCACCAGGGTGCAAAGCAGCAAGATCGTCAATACCTTTAATCAATCTTTTCTCTAACTGATCACAATTAATTTGAAGAAAATCTAAAAGATGTTTTTTCAAATTAAAACCATCTTTTAAGAAGTCTGAAATGCTTAGATCTAAGTCATTCATATTTTTAGCTCTGTCCATACACTAAATTATGACTTTATATGTTTAGGGTTACTTCAACAATCTTTTTTTATTCATTAATCCTACAAGAAATTTGTGAAAAAACCTTTTGGATTCATTGCTATTGATAAGCCCATAGGGCTTACTTCTCATGATTGCGTAAATAGACTGCGCAAGGTATATGGCATTAAAAAGATAGGCCATGGAGGAACGCTAGACCCCTCAGTAACAGGTGTTCTACCAATAGCTATAGGAGATGCAACAAGATTAATCTCATATTTAAAAGGCTCAAAAGTTTATAAAGGAGCAATTCAATTAGGTAAGTCAACAAATACTGACGATCTAGAGGGCGATCTTATCAATACAAAACAATGGCCTTCTATGGATATAAATTTTTTAGAGAATTTATTTGATCAATTCAGAGGAGAAATAGAGCAAAAACCTCCTGCTTTCTCAAGTATTCATATAAAAGGTGAAAGAGCCTATAAAAGAGCAAGAAAAGGAGAAAATTTTGAGTTGCCAAATAAAAAAGTTATCATTAATGAATTAAAATTGATAAATTGGTCCCCATTGACAGGGGAGATAGTAATTGAAATTAATTGCTCAGCTGGAACATATATTCGTTCCTTAGCTAGAGATATTGGAATAAAAATTGGCTGTGGTGGATGTTTAAAAAGTTTACGTCGTATTAAATCAAATGGTTTCACAGAAAATCATTCAGTGATGCTTCCAAAAAAATCAGATAAATATTCCGAAAAAGAAATTCCAGAGATTCTAAACCCTATGAATTTCTTAAACCATCTTCCAACTTTCAAACTAAAATCACAAGAAGAGAATATCAGTTGGCGCTCAGGTCGAAGAATTAATTTCTCAACTAGAAAAGAGGATCTTTTAAGATTAAAAAGAAATAAAATTGAACTAAAAGATAATAATACGAATTTCTTAGTTTTTGATGAGAAAGATAATATTGCTGGCATTGCTGAGACAATTGATGGTTCAATCCTAAAGCCAAAAATAGTCTTTAATGCGATAGGTTAAAGAATTAAGTCAAGACATTTAAAACTACAATTTAAATCTTATATAATATTTTAATAATAAGAGTTTATCTTAACTCCTCTATAATAATGTCGAAGTATTTTACGGAAGCTTGCACCTTTATCGGCCATAGCCTTTGCTCCCCATTGACTCATTCCAACACCATGTCCGGCACCTAAGCCTCTTACAGAGAGAACATATTCATTTCTTATTGGAGGTAGTTTTGGAGATATAAATCCTTTACCTAAATCTTCATTAAGGCTAATATAAGAATTATTTATATAATAATTAATTTCTTTTTTATTATGAGCATCGCCTATTCCCAAATCTAAATCAAATTTTGTACTTTTTAAGTCTAAATTCTTCCTTAAAGTTTTACCAGAAATAAGTTTTTTTCCTTTAGGTCCATAAATTAAAACCTTTAAAACTCTATTACTTTCACTTTTACTAATAACTTGAATACTATTTAGACCACCTAGTTCATTAAAAATATCATCAAGTTTTGCAGAGGATATTTCCTTAGACCATCTATATTTTGGACTATTTTGATCATAATCAACAACACTTATTAGATAAGGAAACTGATACTTCCAAACATTGCCACTCGCCTCTGTTCTCCCTCCAGAACTGCTATGAAAAACAGAATTGATAAGTTTATCCTGATAAGTCAAAACTAATGTTTTTGTGCTTCTAACTGCCTTTCTCGTGATTGGTGTTTCCGACTCAAGTCCTAAGTAAACCTGACTATCTTGTGTAGCCTTAACATCAAAATCTCTTTTCTTATTCAATAGTTGCATCGCATAAGTTCTAGAGGCTACAGCTTGAGCTTGTAAAGCCGCTAGAGGAAATTCTTTAGGCATCTCGCTTCCGACAACACTTCTTAAATACTTATCAATTTCAAGATGATTTATTACTTGTAATTTATTATTTTTCATTGAGACTCTTAATTCTCCTGCATATCGTCTTTTCCCTAGCCATACTCCACGGTTATCATTATTTTTTATAATTAAGTTGAAATCTTTGGGCAAAAGAAATAATTTTCCATTTGTATTATCAGTTGAATACTTAGTCTGACCATTACTGTGAATTATTTTTATAGACTTAATTTTCCTAAGTTGATTCGGAACACCTTTAATATAAAGAGACTTAAAAGCATCAGCCCTAAAGCTTGCCTTAACATCATGTAAAAGTAATACTCTTATTATAAATTCGTTATAAGCTGAATTTCTTAAAGGAGTACTTATAAGAAATAGAAATAGCAATATGGTCCATCCCGGCATCCATCTAAGTGATGTGCTCAAAATAAAAATTGAATTGAGGACCTAATTCTGCCTATAAGAAAGATGATCCACCAGTGGTCAAATAGATGAATGGCACTATGTCTTAAAAGAGGGGAAAACCTTGCAAATCACTTTTCTCGGAACGAGCTCTGGGACCCCAACTCTTCATCGAAACGTATCAGCAATGACACTAAAGATTCCACAACGATCAGAGTTGTGGTTGTTTGATTGTGGTGAAGGAACTCAGCATCAATTTCTTAGAAGCAATCTAAAATTATCTCAAATAAAAAAAATATTCATATCTCATATGCATGGGGATCATATTTATGGTTTACCAGGCCTACTTGCAAGTATTGGACTCGCTGGGTGCAGCTCAGGCATTGATCTTTATGGACCAGAACCACTTCAAAGCTTTATTAATGGAAGTCTTTATAGCAGTTCAAGTCGGTTGTCTTATCCAATAAAATTCCATAAAGTTGAAAAGTCAGCAGCGCAAAAAGAAATTTTATTTGAAGATGATGAATTACAAATCAAATGTGCTCCACTAATTCATCGAATCCCATCATTCGCATACAGAATTGATCAAAAAGACAGAACCGGTCGATTCAATATAGATAAAGCTCGAGAGCTCAATATTCCAGCTGGACCAATTTATTCATCATTGCAAAAAGGTGAAAAAGTAACGCTAGAAGATGGACGGGTTTTTTCTGGGAAAGACTTTTGCGGCCCCCCCAGGCCTGGATTGAGCATGGTTTACTGCACTGACACAGTATTTACAGAATCAGCAATAGAAATTTCCCGAGGTGCTGATCTCTTGATCCATGAATCTACATTCGCCCATAAAGAATCTCAGATGGCTTATGAGAAAGGTCACTCAACAACCACTATGGCGGCACAAATTGCAGCAGAAGCATGCGTAGGACAACTTGTTTTGACTCATTTCAGCCCAAGATATGCTCCTGGGAATGAGACATCTCCAAATGATTTGCTTAATGAAGCAAAAGCCATTTTTCCAAATACCCTGTTAGCGAAAGACTTTTTGCAAATTGATATAAAACAAGGCTGCAACAGTTCGTGATCCCTTTCCCAATGAAATACCACTACGTGAAACAATGGTCCCGTTTGGTGCTTCCGTCAATCGCTGGCGTTATTAATGGACTCTCTTATTTCTTCCCTTAAACGAAACCTTACAAGACTATTTGTCTTGATACCTGTACTTGTAAGCCTCAGTATTAGCCCTCTATCTGTAAGTGCCCTGTATCCCAGCGACCCTTCATCAGTGGATGTCTTAGATACAAGCTTGCATGGACAGAAATTGCAAAATAATGAATACGTAAAATATGATCTATCAAGCAAAGATCTTGCTGATACAGACTTCACTGGATCATATTTTAGCGTTACTAGTCTTAAGGATTCAGACCTCACTGGTGCGAACCTGACTAATGTCATTGCTTATGCTTCTAGGTTTGATAATGCAAACCTTACAAATGCAAACCTAAACGGCGCTGAGTTATTGAAGAGTATTTTCGATGGAGCAACCATCGATGGCGCTGATTTTACAGATGCTGTATTAGACAGGAGTCAACAAAAATCACTTTGTCAAAGAGCAACAGGTAAAACTGCAGATAGCCTAGGCTGTAATACCACTAGTGCTGGATATGTTCCTGCTTCTAAAGGTCAAAACACTTTCAACCCTGGAACTTGATCACTTACACAAGCATTAAAAAGGGGGGCCTTTAGGGCCCCCTTTTTAATGCTTGAATACCGTCCTTCCTAATTTACTTAGTTATGAGGAATAAAGCTGCTGCTGCTCCTCCAACGGCGAACATAGGTAAGCCAACAAGTAAGTGAGAAGTGCCAAATCCAACACCTTTTTGGCGCAATATGAAATAGCCAACTCCAGCAGCTCCAGCAGCTAATGGAATAGCGGCAGTAAGAGCAGAGGCAACAGCGTGATAATCGAAGTTCATCCCAGTTTGAAGGGTTATTTTCTGTAAGTATCCCTCTAAATCTTCAAAATTGGATCAAATAAACGATGAAATGCTTCATATCTTCATCACTTTAAATTTTGAAGATATTTTTACCATTAATCTTCTTGCTTGAAAAAGATTATTTTTTTCAATTTAAACTGTCTGTTTTGGAAAAATATTTGAGCTCTCTCTAGATCGAGGGTGCTTGCTATACCACCATTCCTGTAAGCAATTATCGAGACGCATCGAAAACAAAGTTAAAACCGTTTTTGAGGGTTTAACTCCTGGTTGAATTATTTCAACTGAATATGACGGGCATTTCTGCGAAGCGATATCAGCAATTAATCTCTTACCTATTCTTCTCCAACTTGGCTCTTTACTTCGCCAAGAAAGTCTGCAACAAGGCCAAGGTAGCTCTTCCCGATCATAAAGGCGGCAACATGGACCAATTATACGAAAACTATATTGACCTCCAATGCTTGAGTGAACTGACCCATGATCCATGAGGTCATTAATTTCATTTAAAGGCAAAACTGTAGAAAGCAATTAATCAATCAACTTTTTTCAAGTCCAATTAAGGACATCTTTAAGACCATGGCTAAAAAGACACTGGATGGCAACTATTTGACTATGAATCTTAAGTAAAACTCAATATCAATAAAGTTCATCCTCAGCGTGAGTTCTAATTGTGCAGTCAGAGGTGGGATATGCAATACACATCAAAATATAACCATTGTTTATTTGTTCATCGTCTAAAAAGCTTTGATCGACTTGGGCAACATTCCCACTATCTAATTTAGCGACACAAGTTGAACAGGCTCCTGCCCTGCAAGAGAAAGGTAGCTCAATATTTTGTTCAAAAGCAGCATCAAGAATATATTTGTCATCAGGAACATCGATAACTTCTTTGAGTCCACTTCTCTCATTAATAAAAGTGATCTTAAAAGAAGTCATAAAGGGACTTATTAAAAGCGTTAAATAAAAATTCTAAATAAAGCATAATTTAATTGCTATTCACCTTTCGAGTTATTTCCATCAATGCCCATTGATCTTTTTTCTTTGTGTTTAGAGTTTTCCAACCAATGCGATGAAAAAAATCTTCAAGTTCTTTTATTTGCTCAACTAGTAAACCAGAAAGAACAACTTTCCCTTTATCCCCCATAATTCGATCAAAACTAGGTCCTAAGGATTTAATAACAGGTGCAAGAATATTGCAAAACATCAGATCAATCTTTTCATAAGGAATATTGGAGGCAAGTTGATCAATAGAGCCAAGGGAGATATTGAGAAGACTTTTAGGGAACTCATTCAAAGCAAAGTTTATTTTTGTAGCTGTAACGGCTAAAGAGTCCGTATCCACAGCAAACGTGCTTTTAGCTCCTAATTTTAAGGCTGTTACAGTCAGAATTCCACTACCACATCCCAAATCAGCAAATGTTTTACCGACTGGTGGATCATTTTCTAATGCTTCTATGCATAAACGAGTAGAAGGGTGACTACCAGTTCCGAAGGCACTACAAGGGTCTAAACGAATAATCTTTCTTTGGGAAAATTCATCGGGGATATCTAGCCATGCAGGCAAAATCAAAATTGAATTCCCAATAGGATCTGGTGTCCATTTTTGTTTCCAGCTCAAGCTCCAATCCTCATTCTCTACTTCAATCCATTTACCAAATGGTAACGTCAAGCCAAAAGTTTTAGCTTGAGAAGTCAAGCCTTTAACCAATTTTTGCTGTTCAATTACGGACCATTCATTAAAAGGAAGCCATATTCGAAGAGTTGGAGTAATTTTATGTTCTGGGGAATATTCAAAATAAAACCTAATTATTCCTAACTCAGTCAAATACCAATAAACAGACTCTTCCAGTTCAGATGGCACTGATTGCTCAAAACAAAGCCAGGAAAACTTTGTATTGATGATGTCTAATTTTTTGTTCAATTAATGAAATCACAAAGTAACAGAATGTGCTTCATTTATCCCTTGTATTGAAAGAATTGAACCTAGTAACTCAGAAGGAATAGGATCATCAATACTTAAAACCATCACCGCCTCTCCTCTAACAATTCTTCGACCAACTTGCATTGAGGCAATATTGACATTGTGTTTCCCAAGCATTGATCCAATCTGACCAATAATCCCGGGCATGTCTCTATGCCTTGTAAAAAGCATATGTCTGCTTGGTACAAAATTAATTGGATATTCATCAATACTTGTAATACCTAAATCACCATCGCCAAAGACTGTACCCGAAACACTATGTCCGCCATTGTCGCTAAAACTATTTAATTGCAGTGATCCCCCAGAAAATTCTGGGTTTACCTCATCTTTTATCTCAATAACATCAATTCCACGACCTTTTGCCTCTAGAGAAGCATTTACATAATTAATTTTATCTCCCAATGCAATAGTAAGTAAGCCTTTCAAAGTAGCTATAACTAAAGGCTGTGAAGGATGCTGAGCAAACTCACCTTGCAAACGAACCTCTAATTTCTGAATCTGCCCGCCCGATAACTGACTAACCAATAAACCTAATGTCTCAGCAAGCTGTAAATGTGGTTTAAGACTATCCATAATTTCAGCACTCAATCCAGGAATATTTACTGCACTTCTTGCAGGCAAGCCTAAAAGTACATCTCTAATTTGTTCGGCCACATCGATTGCTACATTTTGCTGAGCCTCAACGGTGGAGGCGCCCAAATGTGGTGTAAGAACCAAACCTTTTTCGACAGATCGCAAGGGAGAATTTTCACTCAAAGGTTCTTGAGCATATACATCTATAGCTGCACCAGTAATTAGTCCTAATTCCAATGCTTTAGCTAAATCAGATTCATTAATAATTCCTCCTCTAGCGCAATTAACCAATCTTGCGGTTGGCTTCATTTGAGTTATTAAATTCATATCTACTAAATTTTCAGTCTCTTTTGTTCGTGGTAGATGAAGAGTTACAAAATCAGAGGTTTTGAATAAATCATTAATTTCACTTAATCGAACCTGCATTTTCTGAGCTCTTTCTGCAGAAACAAAAGGGTCATAACCGATTACTTCCATTCCCATTGCATTTGCTACTTTAGCCACATGCGAACCAATTTTTCCAAGTCCAACTACACCTAAGGTTTTCTTATAAAGCTCGTTTCCTACATATTTCTTTCGATCCCATCCACCAGCAAACATACTTGAATTTGCTTGGGGAATATTCCTTGACAATGTCAAAAGCATTGCCAAAGCGTGTTCAGCCGCAGCAATAGTGTTACCGCCTGGCGAATTAACAACAAGTACACCCTTTCTAGTCGCAGCTGGGACATCTACATTGTCAACACCAACTCCCGCTCTCCCAATAATTCTTAGTTTTTTAGCTTCAAGAATTACATCTGCAGTTACTTGGGTTCCTGAACGGATCATTAATGCGTCATAGTCATTAATGATCTGTTTCAACTGATCACTTGAAAGACCAAAATTTTGATCAACCTGAGCAACCTGAGTAAGAATATCTATACCTGCTTGATCAATAGGATCAGAAACAAGAACTTTCGTCATTAAGGGCGATAAGAGTGCCGATCTGAACTTTAGTGATCTATTTGCCTCTGAGCAGATTTATGTTGAGCAGGATTGAGAATCCAAACATTTCAAGGAGTAACTTCGTGTCTACCTGCGTTATTATTTTAGAAAAACAGCAATCAGCTAATGAGTTGATTGACAAACTACAACAGGTCCAAACACCTATCTCTAGTTTTAATTTGGTAGAGCCCCTAACTAACAAGGCAGATTCCCATTCCTCAGGTCCTGAAACTAATGAAAGCAAGGTTCGTAATCAAATTAATTTTAATACTGTCAAATTATTGAACCCAAAGCTGGCACAAAAAGATCGTCAAAAAACATTAGCTTTGTGGTTAATGCCTTTTGGTTTTATAGCAGGATTATCATTTTCTCAAATGACTGGTCTTGAAACTTTTAAAGATATAGGTTTCCCAAGTCAATTAGAAAAAATAATAGGAGGGTTATTAGGAATGCTGTCAGGTTTGTTAGGTAGTTTTTTTTCAGCTGGAAGTATTAATCAAGATAATGAAAGTGATATCAGAGAGCTTAGAAAAAAAAGCGAGCAAGGCCTTTGGCTATTAATAATTGAGACACCTTTTGAAGTTGAGTTGCCTTGGCAAATTTTACAAGGCATTAATTCAAAAGAAATTATAACAATTGAAACATAGTAGATTTAATAATAACAAGTTAATAAAGCAGTTTTATTTCAATCTAGTCTATAGAATTTATTAAATCGAATATAGAATATCGAATACATGGCAGCTTCCAGAAAAGATGTTTTATATGATTTTAACTTTCAAAAAGAAATAAATTCTTTATCTGAATATTCAGAGCTAGCATTAAGAAAATGGGAACCAATATGGACACCTTTTCTAAGTGGTAAAATCAGAGAAGAAGCCATAAAAATATATAAGAATCTAAATGATATTAGTTGTACGTCTTATGGAGGTTATAAAAATGCAGAGCGACAAAGACTATGTTTCATTAGAGATGAGAGTCAAAACCCCTCTCATGGTTCCAAAATCCCTATAAAAGGGCTTAACTTGAAAGGAAATTTTTTATTTGACAGAGCACGTCCAAATGATTTCAGGATTGCAATAGAAGAGCTTGGGGTAAATCAAGGAGAGATTGGTGACATATGGTTAATTAGAGACAGAGGCGCCCAGGCAATTTGTTCAGAAGAATGTGCACTTACAATCAATAATAAGAAAGGGAAAATTAGAGATGTGGAGATTCAGATCCAGGCAATGATTACTACTGATATGGAAATTCCTTTCCAAAGAATCCCTAAAACAATAAACACAGTAGAAGCTTCAACCAGAATTGACGCAATAGCCTCAGCGGGATTTGGATTATCAAGATCAAAAATCTCAAGTCGGATTAAGCAAGGATATGTAAGGCTTAACTGGTTAACTGTTAACCAAACAAATAAAGTGGTTAATATTGGTGATTTGATTCATTTAGAAACAAAAGGCTCTATAAAAATTTTAAATATTGATCAAACAAAAAAAGAACGTTGGCGAATCAAAATACTAAGGCAATGAAAAATAAGCTATTTGGCCTGCTAACTTCTTGAGAGGGGAGACAACCCCTTTCTGATTCAAAAGTTTAACTGTCTTTGGGGCGATTAGCTCAGAGGTAGAGCACTACCTTGACACGGTAGGAGTCACTGGTTCGATTCCAGTATCGCCCATTAGAATTTCAATTCAAAACAACCTAAATACCAACTACTAGTCAATCAATCAAACTTCAAGCTAAATTTAAAGTTTTTTACCTATCAAACATTTGATGAAGTTTGACCCATCTAAGCTCACTTTCCTCCTGCTGATCATGAATCCCCAAGCAATGGGGACACGAACATAATTCCTTTGAAACAGTCTTTCTAATAATTTTTTCATTCTCTAGTTGAACAGACATAAGCTAGATCAAACAATCACCTTCACTACATATAGAAACAATGATAAATGGTACATGCCAGATTTATAAATATTTTTTAAATATTTGAAAGTAAAAAATGAGGAAATATTTCTTTAAATCGATTTTCATGTTTATTCAAAACAAGAATTCGCCAATAGAGTTCATTTGGAGTTTTAGAGATTGGGAATTTCGACAAGATATTGTTTTAAGTTAATTTATGATTAACATAAATCTGTATATAGAACAACTTACTTTGAACACAATAAATAGTGAATGACTAATGCAAACTGGTCAAGAAAAACTTTACTTACATTCTTTAAAAATTGTCACAACAAAATAAATCCGACAAAATAAGTATTGTGCTAGGACTTGGCATATCAGGAGTTAATGCTGCAAAATTACTCAAATCAAAAGGCAAAGAAGTATTAGTTATAGAAAATAATTCAAGCAAAAAGCTACAAGAAATTTCCAATGAACTTAAAGAAGTTGGGATTGATGTAATTTTAATGGGGAAACCATTAAGTATTAATAATTTCACTCCTTGGCTAGAAAAAATCTCATCAGTTACTGTAAGTCCAGGAATACCATGGGACCATAAAGCTCTTAATTCGCTAAGAAAAAAGAATATTACTATAAAAGGAGAAACTGAATTAGCCTGGGAAGATTTAAAGCATATACCTTCAATTGGAGTGACTGGAACTAATGGCAAAACAACAGTTACAAATATGCTTAATCATTCGCTAAAACTAAATGATTTACATACTGAGATGGGAGGTAATATAGGGCAAGCATTATCTCAAATAGCATTTGATTTTAGACAAAAAAAACATCACGATTTAAATTGGTTAATTATTGAATTGAGTAGTTATCAGATAGAATCATCTCCAAGTATTACTCCTAAGATTGGAATATGGACTACATTTACTCCTGATCATTTAGAAAGGCATAAAGATACAGAAAATTATTTTAAAATCAAAAAAAGTTTACTAGAAAGATCGTCTACCCGAATATATAATTCTGATGATGAATACCTATATAAGAAAAGAAATGAATTACCTGAGGGCATATGGGTAGGAATAAATAATAAATCATCATATTCACATCAACCTAAGTTTTGGGTAGACGAAAAAGGTTTTATTTTCGAAAATAATACCCAGCTATTTAATACTTCAATACTAAATTTACCCGGGAAACATAATATACAAAACCTTCTATTAGTTACTGCTGCAATGAGAGAGTTAGGTCTTGAGCATGGATCAATAGAGAAATCTTTATCTTCTTTCGAAGGTCTACCACATAGGTTAGAGTATTTAGGAAAGAAAGATTTTATACAAATTTATAATGATAGTAAGGCTACAAATTACGAATCATCTATAACTGGTATAAAAGCTGTTCCTTATCCATCAATCCTTATTGCAGGAGGGGAAAAGAAAAAAGGAGATACCTCTACTTGGATACAAGAAATAAAACAATCTACTAAAGGAGTAATTCTTTTTGGGAAAAGTGCCAATAGCTTAAGAGTCTTAATAAAAAAATCTGACTACAAGGGAGTGATAATCGTAAAAGATACTCTAGATCAAATAGTGAATTTATCTATGGAAATTGCGCTAAAAGTCAAGGCTAATAGTGTTTTATTATCTCCAGCATGTGCAAGTTATGATCAATACAGGAATTATGAAGAACGAGGAGATCATTTTAAATATCTAGTTAAAAAGCTAATCAACTCTGAAGAAGTATATTCTATTGAAAGTTAATATTTTTTGATCGGTGATCCACCCTTTCTAGTCCTATTAATTTAATTAGCTTAGAAAAAGCAATAATAAGAAATTGAAAAATAATCAATCTCTTCCAAATTCTATAAGTCATAAAGAGTTGAATAAACTCCTGAAAAGAGCTTCAAAAGAAAATGCTCCCTTAAAAGAGCAACAAGATTCTGAGATTACAGAAAAAGAAATTTTTAACCAGCTATTAGTTTCTTGGTCAGACAAAAGCAATCAAATTTTATCTATGATTAAAAAGAAAGAAGCGATAATAACTAAAGATAGAAAGTCAGAATCCATAATGGCCATAGGTGCAATGAGTGCTCACCTAAATATGGCGTTGCAAGCTATGAGACTTATAGAATTAGATAATTAATTAATAATCTAATTTAAATTCAATCAAAAATAACCATCTAGATTATCTTGACTGAGCAAAACAAAAACCCCCTAGTACTTGTACCAGAGTCTACTGCAAGAATAATGAAAAGAATGAATGGAAGTAATGAAAGAAAAACTGATGATTTAATTTATTGTCATTTATATGGAGTAATTGGTGATTGGTACCTTTCTGAAATATCAGAAAATCTAGAAAAAGCCTATGGTTTTAAAATCATAAATTCTGAATCAGCATGGGAAATGGATCCTTGGCTGACCAATTGCTGCGAGTGGGGAGAGGTTTGCATCAAAACACTACAAAATCTAGTTAATCAAAAATTTATAAAAGAAAAAGATATTCGTTTTCTTATTACAAGAGACTTATTTTGGGAACCAACTAAGTTCTCAGAAATAAATATTAATCAAAC
Source organism: Prochlorococcus sp. AG-315-B03 (assembly GCA_003283745.1). Lineage (GTDB taxonomy): Bacteria > Cyanobacteriota > Cyanobacteriia > PCC-6307 > Cyanobiaceae > Prochlorococcus_B. The sequence continues at coordinate 54,876 of QBWA01000003.1, forward strand.
GAGTCTTTATTATCCAGGTACAACTGATAGAAGTTTATCCTATTGATATAAATGCATTAATTTCGTATCACCCTAATTATTAAATCCTTCCTTTCTATTAATAATGAAAGAACATAACCCAACTGAAGATCCACTTTATCTATTATCTAACGCTGTAGAAAAAGGTGATCCTACAGCCGCAGAAAAAGTAAAAGATCGTCTTAATAAATCTGATGATCCCTCAGAGATGAGGTATTTAGAGGGACTTCTTTTATTGCTTGGTGAAAAACCAGGTGAATTAGAGGATCCGCCTGATTATGAGGATGATCCTGAGGAATATTGGGAAGAATACTAATTAACAACTAAATTATAATTATTTATTGTATGTATTTTAATTTGATTTTTCAGTACAAAAGCCTCATATTCAATTTTCCAAAAAGCATTACTATAATAGTTTTTTTTTAATTGACACCCCTTATATACTAGAAGAATAAACCACAGGTATTACTATATTAGAAGGTCATCTTCTTTCTTTATTAAGCACAATTCTTTTTATTAATTTAAGTTGAATTCGTTTAAGGAGTGAGAAGAAAATAGTGAGTACTCATTGAAAGAAATCAAAAGAAGCTGTCGATGAGTTGAAAATAATAATGAGGCTAAGCAACACAAAAAAGTCCTAGATAAAAATAATAGATAAGAAACTGATAGTCCTTAAAGCATAAACAGGTACATAGATAAGTAGCAAATAATCTGACAACTTTCAATTAAAGATCTATAACTATAGCTCAAGAGATTTTTCGACTCATGGGATTCTCTTGTGAGATAGCCATTTCTTGCATGGTCATGGCTATCAAAAATTAATTCCAAAATATTGCCATGAAAATAAACAAGACATATTTAAAAATTACTTATTTAGCTGTCTTAGTTTTATCTATCATCTTAGATATAATTAATTAAATCTTAATGCTTATTTCATTTAAGTTAGTTAATTACAACTTTAATTGCTAATGTGAAAAACAAAAGGAGATTTATGATTCAAAAAAAAGTTGTGAGAGAAAGCTGTACAAATTTATTTAAAGCTGCCTATGAGAATCGTTACACATGGGAAAAAGAGTTTTCAGGTTACAAAGGAACATGTACTTGGTCAGACGGAGAAAGTCTAATAAAAGGTTATTTCAATTTGAGCAAGGATTTAAAAGCTAGTGTGAAAGATATAAGTGATACAAATGTTCAAAAGGCTATTTCGTCACAACTTTGGGAAGTGGCTATTCATCGTGTAAGAAGGTCATTTGAGCAGACACATGGGGAAAATACTTTTACTTTGGGGGATGAAAACGAAGTTGGCAAAGAAATCTTAGTAGGAGGTAAAAATAATGGTGATAAGTATAGAGTAAAAAATGATGTTGTAACGATGGTTCACAGACATATCCATGGAAATCTAATAGTTATAGAAACTAAGGAAGTTTTACATACTGAAAAGGGGTATTTGAGTCAAATTTATTCCAGCCAATACTTAGATCCAACTTCCAAAAAAGATTTAAAGGGAAAGAGCTTTTATAAAGATAATTTTATACCTTTATTTAAAGGAGGACCTTGGGTTTTAGCTTCTAGATCATTAGAGCAAGAATCCTTTGAAGGAATCAAATCCAGTAAGCAAACGTTTTCATTCTCTAGCTTAAAGAGCCTTGATGATCAATAAATCCTCAGCAAGAGATCTAACTGACTTACTAGGAAAAAATAATCAAAAGTGAATAAATTATCTATAAATACTGAAAGCATAAAATTAATAGCTTAAATAAAATAGTATTATTCTCCTTGTAGATCACATGCCTGTTACCCCAGTCAAAAAATCAAAGCCTATATCTAGCAAACCTAAATCTTTATCTGTCAGAGCTGAAAAAGGATATTTAGTTAAAGCTCAGGTTGCTTCAAGTAAATTAATTCAAAATCTAGGTTCAGAAAGCGAGCAATATCATAATCTTGGAGAGCTGAGAAATGCTTGGGGAAGAGACTAAACACAGAACCCATTTCAATTGAAAAATGGGTTTCTATATAAATTAACTTTAATTATTCAGTTAATAGTTTAAAGAATGATTATAGATTTATATTCCTCCAAATAAATATATGGTTCCTATTAATAATCTTCTAATTGTTTTTTGAGAGGATTAATTGATTAGAAAACTCCAGGAATAATTTGACCAGTTGTGACATAAGCACCTAAAAGACTGATCATGCCAATCATTGCCCAACGGCCATTAGTCTTTTCAGCTTCTTGTGGATAGTTAGTGTAGTTATCAACTAATTGAGGCTTTGTCTCACGCGCAAACATATTTTGCTTGCCGTACTCAGTGATCACTTGTGGTGTCGAGACTGTCATCGATAAATTCGCTTGGATGTAAACTAATGTAAAGCAAATATTACTCAAGTTAAAGGCGGCTCAAGTACGGCTTGCACTCTTTCGTCAAATCCGAGTCTTCAAAAAAGGGATAGGCTTTTAGTTGAGAAGACTGTGTAGTACCAGCATTCTGCCCAAACGAGAAAATGGATCGGAGACAAAAGTAAGCGCTACTCAAGCGTGTCAGAAAGGTGATGTAGATCTATTCATGTTTTCGTAGATTAAGTCCTACGAGTTGGAATATGCAACTGATTTTTAAGTTTATGTACACTAATCTTGCTAAAAAAGAGACCTTTTTATCCTCAAGCAATTAAAGACAAGATTTTCTCTTAAGAAATAATTAGTCAATAAAAAAACAAACTAAATAATATAGTTAATTGTTATATTTTCAATGCACCAATAAAACGCCAACTAATACTCCACAAAATAAATATAATTCTTGTCAATACCAAATTCTTTCAACGAATCTCCATAATAGCTCATGGCTAATTAAAGCAAAACCCAATTCATAGCTTTAGACATGCTAACTTCAAAATCACTTCATATTAAATATTACTAAAAATAAGGAGTTTTGCTATAACTAATTATTTTCTTTAATGATTTTCAGACAAAATAGATTCTTTATATGAAGTTGAAGCCTTATCTGTTAAATACCTCTCTCAAAAGAATTCAGACAAAAAATCAGCAATAGTTAGATTTCAGTGTCCAATTACTAATTAAATCCATTAAATTTATTTACTAAATGGAAATTTACTCATGAGAGAAGCCAAAAGAAGAAAAGAATTGGGATGGGATCCAACAGGTCCAAAAGTATCAGTTTCTAAATCCTAAAGGGAGCATATACGCTCAAACTATTATTACTTACCTGCTATAGTAATTTTTTTAATTATTATAGCTTTGATTTTTGATTGGACTAGGTTTAATTTATATAGTAATTAAAATTTTTATGACCTACCTAATTTTATATATTGCAGGGATAGCTTCAATCTGGTGGATCTATAGTGTCGGATGGATAAAAGCATTGAAGACAATTTTGAGTGTATTGATTCCATCATTATTAATTATTCTTTTCAATGTCAAAGCTGGCAGATTAATTTTCAGAAGTCCCATCGTGGGAATTATTAGTGTTCTCCCTACAGCATTTTTTATTTACCGTGGTTCTATACCTA
>QBWA01000004.1 GCA_003283745.1 Prochlorococcus sp. AG-315-B03
AATGGGATTATTGAGAATTACACAGAATTACGTAAAAGTTTGCAAGAGAAAGGAATTCAATTAGTTTCTGATACGGATACAGAAGTCATTCCTCATTTAATAGGAATTGAAATCGAAAACTGCTTGGCTAATGGTTACCCAAATAATGGTTCAACATTACTCATTGCTGTTCAGAAGACTTTATCTTTATTAAAAGGAACATATGCCATTGCAGTGATTTGGGCTAAAGCTCCTGATGCTTTAGTAGTCGCGAGAAAAAAGGCACCATTACTAATTGGATTTGGAGAGGGAGAATTTTTCTGTGCTAGTGATACCCCTGCCTTGATTGGATTGACTCGTACTTTCTTGCCTTTGAAAGATAATGAGGTGGGGTTGTTAACCCCGCTTGGAATAGAACTTTATGATGCAAAAGGTATAAGACAGCAAAGGTCACCATCCCTTTTAAAGGGAGTTGAGCATTTCGCTGATAAGAGAAATTTTCGGCATTTCATGCTGAAGGAAATTCATGAGCAACCAGACATAGCAGCATTGTGGATAGAAAAACATTTGCCTCCTGATTTACCTTTTGGAACGTCAGTGTCTTTACCCATTGAACAATCTTTTCTTAAGTCAATTCAGCAAATTCAAATTCTTGCTTGTGGTACGAGTCGTCATGCCTCCATGGTTGGTGCTTATTTATTGGAACAATTTGCAGGAGTCCCTACTAAGGTTTATTTCGCAAGTGAATTTCGTTATTCTCCTCCTCCCCTTTCCCCAAATACATTGACTATTGGAGTGAGTCAATCAGGGGAAACAGCAGATACTTTGGCAGCATTAAATATGGAGAAACAAAGAAGAAAAGCCACTAATAATCCAGCTTTTTTTTATCACCAATTAGGAATAACTAATAGGCCTGATAGTTCTTTATCTCGTGAAGTAAACAATATCATGGATATTGGAGCTGGACTTGAGATTGGTGTTGCTGCTACTAAAACTTTTCTTGGACAAATGTTATCTTTTTATGGATTAACTTTATTATTTGCCTCTCATTCTAAAAAAAGAACATTTGAAGAGATTTCAAATCTTGTCAATGATTTGAAATTAGTACCTAATCAATTAAGAGAGCTAATTAAGAAACATGATCGTTTATCTGAAGGTCTAGCACATAAATTTAATCAAACTCAGGATGTTATTTTCCTGGGCCGTGGAATTAATTACCCTATAGCTTTGGAAGGAGCATTGAAACTTAAAGAAATAAGCTATATACATGCACAAGGCTATCCTGCTGGTGAATTAAAACATGGGCCAATAGCTCTTTTGGATCAACATGTTCCCGTGATATCTATTGCCGTTCCAGGAGTAGTTTTTGAGAAAGTTATTAGTAACTCACAAGAGGCAAAGGCAAGAGATGCTCGACTAATAGGAATTGCACCAAATGGAACAGAATCTGAAATATTTGATGAATTATTTCCGATACCGAATGTAAGTGAATGGGTTAGTCCTTTGTTGACTGTGGTTCCACTACAGTTGTTTAGCTATCACATCGCTGCACATAGAGGACTTGATGTTGATCAACCCAGAAATTTAGCAAAAAGTGTAACAGTTGAGTAATTATTTTTTAGTATTCATCTTTTTAATTCTTCCGTAGGAATCATCAAAACGAATTATGTCATCTTCATTTAAATAAGCTCCACTTTGAACTTCAATTAGTTCAAGTTTCATTAAGCCTGGGTTACTCAATCTATGTTTGCAACCTAGAGGGATAAATGTACTCTCATTCTCACTGAGTATTTGCTGTTCTCCATTTTTTTCTATTAGTGCAGTGCCTTTTACAATAATCCAATGTTCTGCTCGATGATGATGCATTTGTAGAGAAAGTGAAGCATTAGGTTTCACTTCTATTAATTTAACTTGCCATCTATTACCTGAAACTATGGTTGTGTAATGTCCCCAAGGTCTATATATTTTCCTATGCGTTTTTCCTTCTGGAATACCTTCTTTCTCTAGTAGTTTAACTATTTTCCCGACATGTTGAGAATGTTCTTTATCAGCTATTAAAATTGCATCATTAGTCTCTATAGCTATTAAGTTTTCCAACCCTAGTGCTACTAATAAGCGATGTTCACTTTTTAGATAGCAGTTTTTACTATTTTCAATTATTACTCTTCCATCAACACAATTTCCGTCATTATTTTTTTTACTTGTATCCCAAAGTGATTTCCAACTGCCTACATCACTCCAGCCCGCATTCAGTGGTAATACAGTACCTAATTTTGTTTTTTCCATTACTGCAATATCAATAGAGACTTTTGGACAACTTTTGAATGATTCCATGTCCAATCTAAGGAAGTCTAGATCGGCTAAATCTTCTTCAAGTGCAGTTTTGCAGTAGTTAACTATTTCTGGAGACAATCTTTCTAGCTCATTTAATATTACACTTGCTTTGAATAGAAACATTCCACTATTCCATGTGAATCGAGAATCTTTGATTAATTTTTCAGCTTTATTTTTATTTGGCTTTTCAATAAACCTTTCGATTGGTAATCCAATACCTTTTTCTTGACACAGAGCTTCAGTTGCTTCGATATATCCGTAACCTGTTTCGGCGCTTGAAGGAATAATTCCAAAAGTCACAAGACGTCCTTGCTGTGCATAAGTCTTTCCAAATTCAATCACTCTTTGAAATTCAGTTATGTTTTGAATCTCATGATCAGCTGCTAAAACTAAAAGTAAGGGATCATGTCCTTTAGAAATAGCTTGAAGAGCTGCAACTGCTATCGCCGGAGCTGTGTTCCTGCCAATTGGCTCCAGAATAATTGCTTGTGGAGTTGTATTAATCTCTCTCATTTGTTCAGCAACTATGAATCTATGATCTTCATTGCAAAGCAATATTGGTTTTTCAAGTCCCTCTAAACCCACAAGCCTTTCATTTGTTTGCTGTAAAAGAGTTTTTTTCGTTTCAGTATTTAGAGCTAAATATTGCTTGGGATAACTTTCTCTTGAAAGGGGCCAAAGTCTTGTACCAGATCCACCGCATAGAATCACTGGAACTAGAGAATTGACAGTCACTGTCTAAAGGGGGTTGTTTGGAAATGAGATTTTGGATTTGTTTATCAAAACCTTTAAAGATCTAATAGACCTGGTGGGGGGTTGATTAAAAGCCATTTTTCTTGGATTTTTATTTCTGGTACAATTTCTTTTACAAAAGGTACTAAGACTTTTTTCCCTTCAACTAACTCTATCTCTAGGAGGTCGTTACCTCCTTTGATTAAGTTAGTTACATGACCAATTAAAATCTTTTTTGGCATAAGCCTTACTTCTAATCCAATAAGATCTAAGCAGTGAAATTCTCCATCTTTAAGAAAAGGTCTGCTCTTAATTGGAACAACAAGCTTCCACCCAAGTATTTTTTCGGCAGCATCCCGACTAGATATTCCTTCAATAGAAAGAATATAGATAGATTTACCAGGGATAGGCTTCCCTTTTATTAAATTTATTTCTATTGGGACTTCATTATTTTCTTGTATCCATCTTTTCCCTGGATTGGTAAATCTTTCTGGAAAGTCGCTACTAGGATTAATACGAACATCACCTTTTAGGCCTTGTGGTGCAACAAACTCACCTATCACCATCCAATTTTCGTCTTCGATCATTTTAAAAAGTAGACTTATCATTTATATAGTTTATTTGACTAATTTGCAATTATGGCTGAAACAAAAGATCCAATTCTTCCAGGAACAACAGTAACTGTAAATAATACAAAATCAATTTATAATGGATACGTAGGATTTGTACAAAGGATAAGTGGAGATAAAGCAGCAGTTCTTTTTGAAGGAGGTAATTGGGATAAATTGCTGACACTTCCTCTAAAAGATCTTTTGAAGAGTTAAATATATAAAATATTCATCTTTTATATATTCGAGTCCAATAAATCATTTTTATCTAAAGTTCCTAAAGCATGCTTAGCTGCCTCCTTTTCTGCTTGTTTTATTGAGCCTCCAAAACCTTCTCCTTTGACATGATCTTCTATATATACGGTGCAAAAAAATCGGTTTGGGTTGGCATGTTCTTTATCTCGTTCATTTGTTTCATATTTAGGAATAGAGTAACCTTTGCCCTGGCTCCATTCTTGGAGTGCTGATTTATAGTTTTCTCTATGAGGGTCTGATAAAACTTCTTCACTTCTCTTACTCCAAAAGGGAGTAAGCCAATTTTTTATAGGATCTAATCTGCCTAGAATTTCATATAATGCTCCTATTAATGCTTCTGTAGCTTCAGCCTGAATAGTTGCTCTTGCCGATCTGTCACCAAGAGCTTTAGGCCCAATAATTAATATTTTACTGATATGTATACTTGTGCCAACATTCTCAAGCCATTGGTCGCTTACAAGCTGCGAACGAAGTTCAGATCTTTCTCCTACTTTCATTCTTGGATATTTTTTTTTGATAAAATCTGAAGCAATTAATCTGAGAACTGCATCTCCAAGAAATTCCAAATTCTCATAATTAATTGAATTATTGGCTGAGCTATGTGTGAGGGCTTCGTTAATGATTAATAGATTATTTATTTTGCTTGTTGTAAGTTCTTCTTTAGATCTCTTGTCTAAATTAAGATTGCTAATAAATTTAACTATATCTACTGATCTTTTATTTAAAAGGGTATTTTTCATAATCTTTTCAAGAAGCATATTGAAGTTGGTAAATTGATACTCAAGCTTTGAATTGTAAAGATTGCTTTAAAGGAAAAGTGAAAGCAGGTCATAAGCCGGGTTCTGTTAATTCACTTTTCTAAGGAAAAGGGAATTGGTAATCATCTATCTGGGACTACCGTTACCGATAGCCTCAAGCGGCTTTAGTTTAGGAACGAGGTTTATGGTCGCCCTGTGTCCCTAGCCTTGCTCCGAGCCGGGGTTTACCTAGCCAGTACCTCTCGATACTGCTGGTGCGCTCTTACCGCACCTTTGCACCCTTGCCTTGCTTGTTGGGATTTCACCATGAAGCAATAGGCGGTGTATTTCTGTGGCACTATCCTCACGGTCACCCGCACTGGGAATTATCCAGCAAGCTTGACCATTTGGGAGCCCGGACTTTCCTCAATTGAATTTTTCAGCTTTTGGCTGAGGTTTCAATTGCGATTACCTCCCCTGCTTTCAACTCCATCATGCCTCAAGGCATAATCTATTTCAGGGGGCTGTAGCTCAGTTGGATAGAGCGACGGTTTCCTAAACCGTAGGTCGTGGGTTCAAGTCCCGCCAGCCCCGTATGAAAAACTAATTAAAACAAAAAAATTAAGCCCATATGTAGTGGGTGTGCAAAATCTCTACTCTCTCGCTAGCGTAGGCTTAGTGAATCAGTCAAATATGGCACAGCTTCACGATATTCGTTTGCGTTTGCTTATCCAACAGGAAAGTGAGCACATTTCAAAATCGCAACCTACCGATTTAGATCTTTCTGTTGTTCAAGCAAGATGTTTATGTTGGTTAACACTTTTAGCCGAAGCTCATGAAGATCAGGCTGATGATGCCGAGAATAGAGGTGATACTGAGCAGGCGATGGGATGGTTTGCTGATTCGATGAGATTGCGTGATGTGATTCAAGTTGTTACAAGTGTCGAAATTCCTCTTCCTGAGAGCTCTGAGGGAGAAAAAAACGATGAAGGTGGAGCTTCTTTTCTTGGAGAGCCTCCTATGACGGCCTAAGAGATGTAATGATGTATATGAGTTGACTTGAGCAAGGTGCCTGAAGAACCATGTCAATGTCCAGACTGTATGAGGTTTTATCGAGAGCATGATCGTTTAATTCGCGAATTTCCAACACTTCGTCATCAGCAAGAAATCAATTGGGCCGCTCTTCAGTCCTTTAGAACACTTTCTGGAAAAGTTTTAGAAGATTTACAAAAACAAATTAGCCAAAATTCATCAAATAACTCACCAGAAAGTTTAGCTGATAGTTCTTTAGAAAATAGGAAGGAATCTATTACTCAAGCAATTGCAGATCTTGAAAATATAAATGCTCATCTTTTTTCTATAGAAGCTCTAATGGAGAGAGTGTTTGATGTAAAAGTCCCTGAAGAGATTGAAAATAAATTTAGAGAAATTGCTGGAGAATTAGCTCCAGACCCATTAAATATAGATCGTTTAAGATTAAATAGGCTGTTGCACCAGACCCCCGATGTCCCAGAAAAATAAATTCAGCTTTCGCAACTTATTTCTACAGGCATTGGATTAACTTTCCAAATGGATTGGCAATATTCCCTTATTGATCTGTCTGATGAGAAGAAACCTGATCTTGCAGTATTTAATAAGGCCATTCGATTCCATGTTTTACTTTTTTTCCAAACCTGACTGACTTCATCTTGTGCACGAAGATAGTCTTCGAAATCTGCCATGACAAAGAAAGGATCATTGCTAGTTAAAATATTTATTATGGGTCTGAATAATTCAGTATCACCGTTACTAAAATGACCAACTTCTAATAATTTTAGAATTTCTTGTAGCTCATTTGATTTTTCGATAAAACTTGATGGTTGATAGCCTTGATTCCTTAATTTCATTATTTCTGACTCTGTATTACCGAATAAAAAGAAATTCTCAAATCCAACTTTTTCTCGTATTTCAACATTTGCCCCATCAAGTGTTCCAATTGTTAATGCTCCATTCATTGCAAATTTCATATTTCCAGTTCCTGAGGCTTCTTTCCCGGCTGTTGATATTTGTTCAGAAAGATCAGTTGCAGGATAAACTTGCTCTCCTAATTTCACATTGTAATCTGCTAGAAAAACAACCCTCAATAATCCATCCATATCAGGATCGGCATTAACTACTTCTGCGATTCCATTTATAAATCTAATCATTAATTTCGCCATGAAATAACCAGGCGCAGCCTTCCCTCCAAAAATAATTGTTCGAGGTGCAATATTTTTTGTTATTCCATTTTTAATTCTTAGATATTGAGCAATAACTTGCAAAGCATTTAGATGTTGTCTCTTGTATTGATGAATTCTTTTTACTTGTACATCAAACAAGCTTGCAGGGTCAACAAGTACTCCTGTTTGTCTATGTATGTAACCTGCAAGCTTTCTTTTCCCCGAAAGTTTTGCGGAAGCAAACAGATCTAAGAAATTCGAATCATTTTCTTTTTTTTCTAATTCACGTAGCAGATCCATATTGGTTATCCAATTAGGACCTACCTCTTTATCAAGGAGTTTTGAAAGTTCAGGATTAGCTAAAGCTATCCATCTTCTAGGAGTAACTCCATTAGTCACATTGGTGAATTTCTCGGGCCAAAGTTCAGCAAATTCTGGTAATAACTGTCTTTTAATTAAATCTGAATGAAGAGCTGCAACACCATTAACATGATGTGCTCCAATTGTTGCTAGATGAGCCATTCTGATAGCTTTTCCACCCTCTTCATCAATAATTGAAAGCTTTCTCAGAATTGAATCATTCCCAGGGTATTTAAGCCTTACTTGCTGTAAAAATCGTCTATTTATTTCATAAATAAGTTCTAAATGTCTTGGTAATAAGTCTTTAAATAAATTGAGATCCCATTTCTCAAGTGCTTCGGGAAGCAATGTGTGATTTGTATAAGCAACAGATCTATTTGTTATCTCCCAAGCTTTGTCCCAGTCCAATCTATGTTGATCAATCAGTAATCTCATTAATTCGGCTACGGCAATAGCCGGATGTGTATCATTTAGCTGAACTGTCCAGTGATCAGAAAAATCTTGAATTGCGATAGATCTTTTTTCAAGACTTCTCAGCATGTCTTGCAGAGAGCAACTTACAAAAAAGTGTTGTTGTTTAAGACGAAGTCTTCTCCCTTCGTCGGTTCCATCATTTGGATATAAAACTTTTGAGAGAGTTTCAGAAGCAACTTTTTCTTCAACAGCTCCGTAATAGTCACCTATGTTAAATGCATAAAAATCAAAACTTTCTGTTGCATCAGCTCGCCATAAACGCAAACGATCACAGCTATTGACTCGATAACCAAGCACAGGTACATCGTGTGGAACTCCTATTGCATGCTCACTTGGTATCCAGCGAGAACGATATTTCCCATGATCGTCAATGTAGCTTTCTGTTTGTCCTCCAAAGCCAACTAAACAAGCTTCATCAGGCTGAGGTAATTCCCATGGCCAGCCTCCTTTTAGCCATTTATCAGTAACTTCGACTTGCCATCCATCTCTAATAAGTTGGTTGAAAATGCCGAATTCATATCTAATCCCATATCCAACAGCAGGTACCTGCAAGCTGGCTAGGGATTCCATATAGCAGGCCGCTAATCTTCCAAGCCCACCATTACCCAGGCCAGGCTCTTCCTCGACTTCTAAAATGTCATTAAGTGATTCAATTCCAAACCTTTTAAGAGCTTTTTCTGCTTCTTTTCTAATTCCTAAATTTAGTAAATTATTATTTAACTGAGGACCAATTAGGAATTCGGCGGAAAGATATGCAACTGTTTTTTGAGGCTTTGCACTAATTGTTTCCTGACTAGTTAAATACCTGCTCATCAACCGATCTCTAACTGCATAACTTAGAGCCATGTAGAGATCGCGAAGACTAGCTGAAGTTGCAAGTTTACCGAGCGTGAAAAAAAGATGCTCGGTCATTCCATCGAAGACTGCATCAGCATCCATGCCAGCCCTAACAGGATCTGCATAGCATCCAGGGGTAGGCAGACGCAGATCTAATGACTGTGGACTGCTCATAAGGGCTTTTAATGTTCACGGAAGCTAGCTAATTTTTATTGAATAAATCTGTTAGTAACTTCAGATCCACACCTGATTAAATAAGTCTTATTTGATACTTAAACCAAATATGCACCATGATTAGGTAATTTATATTTCATAGAAAGAAGGATTCTCGAAAAAACCCTCATGGTATTAACTCCTTTTGTATCAGTGCTTAGTACTCATGATGTGGAGGTAGCAGAAACGCTTATTGGTGTTATTAACTTTTTGTTGATTTTTCTTGCGGCAAGGACTTTAGCGGAAATCCTTGTCAGGCTTAGTTTGCCTACAATTGTTGGTGAACTTCTGGCAGGCGTTTTAATTGGTGCTTCTGGTTTGCATTTGCTGTTGCCACCTACTGCCAATGCAGAATTAAATCATGGTTTTGTTTCTGTAATTAGTACACTTGCTTCAGTCCCTCCGGAAGCAGTTCCTGATTTATATTTTGAAACTTTTCCTTCTCTCCAGGCAGTAGCGACCCTTGGACTATATGCGTTGTTGTTTCTAACAGGTCTTGAAAGTGAGTTAGACGAACTTGTTGCAGTTGGAGCCCAAGCTTTCACTGTTGCAATGGCTGGAGTGATTTTGCCATTTGCGATTGGTACATTTGGTCTGATGTTTATTTTCCAAGTGGACATAATACCTGCCGTCTTTGCAGGAGCTTCTATGACTGCTACCAGTATTGGAATTACAGCAAGTGTTTTTGGAGAACTTGGATATCTAAAAACGCGTGAGGGGCAAATTGTTATTGGAGCTGCAGTTTTGGATGACATTCTTGGGATAGTCATTCTTGCTGTAGTGGTTGCAGTTGCTACGGGTGGATCTCTTCAAATAGCTCCTATTTTCAAATTAGTAATTGCTGCAACAGTTTTTGTTATTGCTTCAATTGCCTTAAGTAGAACCGCTGCTCCTGCTTTTGATTGGACCCTTGAAAGACTTAAAGCGCCTGGAGCTGTGGTTGTCGCCTCTTTCGTTATTCTGGTCTTAAGTTGTTTTGTTGCTACTGCGATTGGATTAGAGGCTGCATTAGGAGCTTTCGCAGCAGGCTTGATACTCAGTAGTTCAAAAAATAATCATGCGATACAACAATCTGTTTTGCCTTTGGTTTCTTTGTTCGCAACTATTTTCTTTGTTTTAGTTGGAGCTGGTATGGATCTTTCGGTCATCAACCCTCTAGATCCAGAAAGCCGTTCTGCTTTAGTGGTCGCTGGATTCCTTTTAGTCGTGGCAATTATTGGGAAGATTGCTGCGGGTTGGTCATTCTTAATTGATAAACCTACCAACCGATTAGTAGTTGGTTTAGGAATGATGCCTAGGGGTGAAGTTGGGTTGATATTTCTTGGATTAGGAACTAGTGCAGGCTTACTTACTCCCTCGTTAGAGGCAGCAATATTGCTGATGGTTATTGGAACTACGTTTTTAGCGCCAGTTCTTTTAAGGGTTGTACTGAAGGATAAGCCTCCATCAGGAGGGAACTCTGTGCCTGATGATGTTGCTGCTAATCCAGTAGGCTTAATTTAGGATATTTATTGAGATCGTTTTATGTATTATTTTACGAACGAAAATAAATAGTTACTGATGAGCCTTTTTAATGTGATTAGTGACTTTGAAATTTTTAATTAGCTAGCTTTTTAATGTCTGTTTTACTTGCTAAGCCAAACCCACCATGGAGTCATTTAGGTTATGAAGTTTTTTCAATAAGTAGTAATTCAATGGATCTGCCTGAGATGGCAGTCTCTAAGAAAAATCCAGCAGTATTGCTGGTTCACGGGTTTGGGGCTTCAACAGATCATTGGCGGTACAACATTCCAGTACTCGCGAAGACCCACGAAGTCCATGCTATTGATTTGCTTGGGTTTGGTCGAAGTGAAAAGCCTGGCGAATTAGATTATGGAGGTGAGCTTTGGAAGGAACAGATTGTCGCATATGTCAAAGAACGCATTAAAAAGCCCACTGTCATTGTTGGTAATTCCTTAGGAGGTTATGCCGCTCTTGCCGCCGCCGCCGCTTTGGAAAATGAATCTGCAGGTGTTGTTTTGCTTAATGCTGCTGGATATTTCAGTGATGAGAAATTGTCTTCTGACCCGAAGAAATTTAGTTCAAAAATTCGAAAGATTATTGGTGCTGGTCTTTCTAGAGACCTGCTTGTTAGGTGGATGATTTATCCATTAATTCAGAGATTGATTTTTGAGAATTTGCGAAGACCAAATGTTATTAGGAGCACTCTGAAACAGGTATACATTGATTCAACTAATGTTGATGATTATTTAATTGAGTCGATACGTAGACCTTCTTTAGACCCAGGAGCTTTTCAAGTCTTTCAAAAAGTATTTCAAGCAAGAGGTCTAAAGGGCAAGCCAATAGATCAATTATTTCAGGATTTGAAAGCTCCTTTGTTGCTCCTTTGGGGAGATAGTGATCCTTGGTTGAGGGATCCAAAAGCAAAACAGGAAAAATTCCGCTTATATGCTCAGAAAGCTTCCTTAGATATTAAAGAAGTGTTCTTGAACGCAGGCCATTGCCCTCATGATGAAGTTCCTGATTTGGTCAATACAGAGATGCTGCATTGGCTTCAAAGTAATTAAATGTCAGGAACTCTCTCTCAAAAGGATGATCCCTATCAACATTGGGAATACCTCAGCTTGCAGACTGGAGATCGCTTGAGAATTGTTCCAGATCGAGGAGGATTGATTACTGAATGGCGCAGTGAAGGTAAAGAACTGTTGTATTTTGATTTAGAACGGTTTAGGGATAAAGATAAAAGTGTCAGAGGTGGAATACCTATTCTGTTCCCAATATGTGGTGATTTATCTGATCAATATCAAATACATGGTGAAAAGTATTCTTTAAAGCAGCATGGCTTTGCAAGAGATTTACCTTGGTCAATTAGTCTATTAAAAGATAAGTTAGGAATAAGTTTAAAGCTAAATGATTCAAAGGAAACGCATTCTTTTTTTCCTTTCATTTTTACTCTTCAGATGGATGTGCATTTGAAAGAAAAAAGTCTTCAGATATCGGTTAAAATTTTTAATCATAGTAAAGATACTATGCCTTTTTGTTTTGGTCTCCATCCATATTTTCAAGTTTCAAATTTACAAAAAATAAAGATAGATGGGTTGCCTGAAAAATGTATTGATCAAACTAATATGAAAGTTACTAACGCTTCTGATCAAATAAAAATTTTAGATAAAGGAGTTGATTTCATTGCATATCCTTCTTGTTCGGTTAAACTTTCCGATCCTTTATCTAAGAATGTAATTGAATTAATTCATCAAGAGCCAATGAATACAACTGTTATATGGACAGATCCTCCCAGGTCAATGGTTTGTCTTGAGCCTTGGACTGGCCCTAGGAATTCATTAGTGACTGGAGATAGAAAGCTTGAAGTTAAATCACAAGAATATCTAGAATTATTTACCACTTTTAAGCATAATTCTTTGTAGTTATTTCATTTTTTGAGGAGAATGACTTGTAACTAATTAAACTTGATTTATAGTTTTTTGAATGATAAATATTTCAATATTTTGTTAGTTTTCACATCTATGATCGTTATATTATAGATTCATAATTCATTAATTTATAATGAATAATTATGGGAGCAGATGTTTCCTCGCCAGGTGTAGTTAATATTAATGACCTTAGGTCTAGGGCTGAAAAACGTCTACCTACTATGGTTTTTAACTATATAGATAGTGGTGCTGATAGAGAACAAACACTTTCACAAAATTGCAGTGCATATAATGAAATTTTATTTAGACCTAGATGTGCAGTTTCGGTCCCATCGTGTGATTTAGGAATATTTGTCTTAGATCAGAGCTTTCAACTTCCTTTTCTACTAGGACCAGTAGGGAGTAGTAGAATGTTTTATCCCCAAGGGGAAGTTGTTGCAGCCCGAGAAGCAGGAAAAGCTGGAACTGGATATACATTATCGACCCTTTCAGGTTGTTTATTGGAAGATGTTAAAGCAGCTACAAATGGACCAGCTTGGTATCAGCTTTATTTACTTGGCGGTAAAGAAGTCGCGTTGAAAACAATTGCCAGAGCTAAAAAAGCAGGATTCTCTGCTTTAGTTGTCACGATTGATACCCCTGTATCTGGTTTAAGGGAAAGAGATATTAGAGCTGGAACACAGCAGCTTTTGTCGAGAAATCCTTTTGAGATGCTTCCTTTTATTCCTCAAATGTTAGTTAAACCATGTTGGCTGACTCAATGGTTAAGTGATGGAGGGTTAATGAGTTTCCCGAATGTTCAACTTGAAGATGGTCCTATGGGATATACGGCAATTGGTCCTGCTTTAGAACAATCAGTTGTTACTTGGGAGGATCTTGAATGGATAAGAGAGGCGTGGGGTGGAAAAATTATTGTTAAGGGTATACATATTGGTGATGATGCCAAACAAGCTGTAGAGCTAGGTGCTGATGCAATCGTTATTTCTAATCATGGAGCGAGACAACTTGATAGCGTTGCGCCAACGATTCGTGTTTTGCCCGAAATTTTAGCTGCAGTAGATGGGAAAATAGATGTTTTGCTAGATGGAGGTATTCGCAGAGGTAGTGATGTAGTTAAAGCATTATGTCTTGGCGCGAAGGGAGTTTTGATAGGCAGAGCATATGCTTATGGACTGGCGGCTGCAGGAGGAAAGGGTGTTGCTAGAGCTATAGAAATTCTTCAAAAAGATATAGTTAGAACTATGAAACTATTGGGGTGTAGATCTATTGCCGATTTGAATAAATCTTATATTCAAATTCCTGAAAGTTGGAAAAGATTCGAATAAATCTTTGATTAAATAATAGGTTTATTTTTTATGAAAATAATTATTTTTGATGATGATCCAACAGGATCACAAACTGTTTATGGATGTCCATTATTGTTAAATTGGGATGAAGAAAGTCTAGAGAAAGCATTTAAACAGCCTTCACAATTAATATTTATACTTGCTAATACCAGATCTTTATCCTCTTCTTTAGCCGATAAGAAAATCAGAGAAATATGTTCATCTCTTAAGAGATTTTTTATAAGACAAGGGTATTCAAAAGATGACTATCTCTATATTAGTAGAGGTGATTCAACATTACGTGGACATGGTGTTTTAGAGCCAGCAACTCTCGATGAAGAATTAGGGCCATTTCATGCAACATTTCATATTCCAGCTTTTTTTGAAGGTGGAAGAACTACTGAAGATGGCATTCATTATTTAAATGGTATACCAGTTCACATGACTGATTTTGGACATGATAAACTTTTTGGTTTTTCTACTAGTGATTTAGCTGAATGGATCGAAGAAAAAAGTTGTGGAAAGATTGAAGTGGAAAACATCTTGCATTTAGATATTAAACAATTAGATATGGCTTTTGATAATGAAAATGGCTTTGAATCTCTTTTAATATTTTTATCTAAATTAGAAAATAATATTTCCGTAGTTGTTGATGCTAAATTACCTCAGCATTTAGAAATACTAGCTAGAGCTATAAAAAAAACTTCTAAAGAAAAAAGATTTCTTTTCAGAACAGCAGCAAGTTTCATAAATGCTTTATCTGGTTTACCTCCGAATCCAAAAAGCACTTCAGACTTAGTCTCTTTAAAATCTAGAAATATTGATTTTGAGTATAAACCTGGCTTAATAATGGTTGGTTCCCATGTACAATTAGCGACAGACCAATTAGAGACCTTATTGAAAGAAAAGTTCTGTGAAGGTTTGGAAATCCCAGTTAGCAAATTAGCTGATATTTTTGTATTAGACGACTGTCAACAGTTAATTTTAGAGTTGGAAGGTATTTTATTATCAAAAATAGAAAGTATTTTAGATAGAAAGAAAATACCTGTTTTATATACAACTCGAGAAGAAATGCAGTTTTCATCTAATTCAGAAAGAATGAATTTTGGACTTGAGCTGGCAGAGTTTATGGCGATTTTAGTTGGAAAAATAACTAAAAAGTTGGGATATATTATTAGTAAAGGAGGTATTACAACTCAACTTTTACTTCAAAAAGGACTAAATCTTAACCAAGTAAATTTACAAGGTCAAATATTACCAGGATTATCAATAGTAAAGAGTATGTCTGATCAAGATGAATTGCCAGTAATTACTTTCCCAGGAAATCTAGGAAATGATAAAACACTTCTACAATCATTTAGATTGATGGAGTTTTATTGTTAACTATTTTAAGTTTTAAATATCTTTTATTTAAAATCTTTCAACAATTGATTTAGCAAAATCACTACAACTAAGAGGTTCAGCGGGTGGTTCCATTAAACGGGCTAGATCATAAGTAACTTTGTGATCTGAAATTGATTTACTTAAGCCATTTGTAATTAATTCTGCAGCTTCAGTCCAGCCTAAATATTCCAACATCATAACTCCACTAAGAATGACCGATCCTGGATTGATTCTGTCTAATCCTGCGTGTTTTGGAGCTGTTCCATGTGTTGCCTCAAAAATAGCAGCACTATCACCAATATTTGCTCCTGGAGCCATTCCAAGACCACCTACAATTGCTGCTGCTGCATCTGAAATGTAATCACCATTGAGATTTAATGTGGCCAAAATTGAATATTCCTGCGGACGAGTTTGGATTTGTTGAAAAATACTATCTGCTATTCGATCGTCAACCATAACCATTTCCTTCCATTTCCCTTTGCCATGACTAATTCCAATTGTTTGAATTACTGAATTAACTTCTTTGCATATAAGTTCCTTTTTATCATTAGTTAATGAGCTATACCCAGGATCAATCAAACTAGCATTTTCTTCGTTAGTAATACCAGGATTTTTTTCTGCATTCTCTAAAATCCAACTTTCTCTCTCTGTTACACATACATTTCTAAATTCAGTTGTTGCTAATTCATATCCCCAATCTCTAAATGCTCCTTCCGTGAATTTCATGATATTGCCTTTATGCACCAAAGTTACATGGCGCTTATTGCCCTTAAGAGATAAAGCGTGATTAATTGCACGTCGAATATGTCTTTGACTGCCAGTTTTGCTTACTGGTTTAATTCCTATGCTAGATCCAATTGGAATTTTTCTATCTTTTAATTTTTTGCTAGCGGGTATTACTTCATTGTTGAGTTGATTTATAAGTTTGATGCACTCAGGATCATCTGCTTCCCATTCGATACCCATATAAATATCTTCAGTGTTCTCTCGGTAAACAATTACCTCTAAGTCCTGTGGCTTTTTATGTGGACTAGGAGTTCCTTGAAAATATCTACAAGGCCTAACACATGAATAAAGATCAAATATTTGCCTGAGAGCAACATTGAGAGATCTTATCCCTCCTCCTATTGGAGTTGTTAAAGGACCTTTTATTGCTATGCCGTAGGTCCTTATCGCTTCAAGAGTATCTTTTGGCAAATATTGATAAGTTCCATATAAATCACAAGCTTCATCCCCAGCATAAATTTTAAACCATTCAATTTTGCGCCTGTTTCCATAGGCTTTTTCAATAGCTTTATCAAGCACTGATTGTGTGGCAGGCCAAATATCTACGCCTGTTCCGTCTCCACGAATAAATGGAATAATTGGGTGATCAGGAACTATTGGCTTCCCTTTTACAAAACTAATGGCTTCGCCTTGAGATGGTGTCTTAAGCTTTTCAAAAATTGTCATGAATTCTATTCAACGATTAAATGATCACATGATGAGCCTATGTCTAAGTGGTAAGTTTTGATTAAATGATTTTGAACTCATGGCAGTAGCCTTAGCTAGGCAACTTCGTGAAGGGACTAAAAAGTCTCATACGATGGCTGAAAATACTGGTTTTATTAGTTGTTTTCTGAAGGGAGTAGTTGATAAAGCTTCATATCGAAATTTATTAGCAGATTTATATTTTGTTTATTCCGCAATGGAGGAAGAGATTGAAAAATTATGCAATCAGGATCATCCAATAATATCTCCAATAGGATTTAAAGAACTTTTTAGAAAAGATAAATTGGAAAAAGATTTATATTTTTATTTTGGAGAAAATTGGTCTGAATTGTTGAAGCCCTCGCAGCCTGCTCTTGAATATGTCGACAGGATTAGAGAAATAGCGATAGAAAATCCTGCACTTTTAATTGGGCATCATTACAGTAGATATATAGGTGATTTGTCTGGTGGGCAGCTTCTGAAAACAATCACTCAAAAAGCAATGAATCTAACTGATGATAAGGGGTTAAATTTTTATATATTTGAAGAAATTAGTGATGAGAAGGAATTTAAAACTAAATATAGGAATACATTAGATAGTCTTCCTATTGATCAAGAAATAGCTGATTCTATAGTAGAAGAGGCTAATAAGTCATTTAAATATAATATGGATATATTTAATGAGTTGGAAGGAAATTTAATTGCTGCAATCGGTACAGTCCTTTTTAGATTTTTTACAAATAAAGAACGTAAAGGCAGTACAGAATAATTATTTTCATAAAATTAATTGAAAGTATTTAAGTGATGTCTTGTTAACTTGTTTGGGATTAGATAGTTGGCCTAAGAAATGAAATGAAAATTTAATCTTCAATAGTCTATTATGTATTCATTTAAATACCATAGGAGAATAAAAAACTTTTAAGCTATATTAGAATTAAAGATTATCTGGCTTGCATGTTGCTTTTGTAAGTATGCAAATTTAAGCCTAGTCCTTTCTTCAAAAGGCTTGCAAGTGAGGATTTCAATGTTTGATGATTTATTGCAAGAATTAAATATAAGTATCCTTGACCATGGTGGGAGTGAATTAATAGTGCCAAATGACTTGCAAGAATGTGTATCTGAAACTAGGAATTGCCATATCAGAAGTTGGTTGTGGAATGTGCCTAAATTTCGCAGATGGAGAGTGACTAGGCTTGATGCAGGAGATCGATTACAAGTCTTAAACTCTGTTGCTTACCCTACCTATCAAAGTGATTTGCCAATATTGGGTGTTGATCTTTTATGGTTCGGGAAAAAACAAAAGTTAGTTGCGATACTAGACTTTCAGCCACTTATTCAAGATCAAGAATATTTTGATAGATATTTTGAGGGACTAAAACATCTTAAAGAGTATTTTCAAGACTTTAATTCTGACACAAATATGAATTTGTATGATCCAAATAAGTATTTCTCTCCATGGGTTCTATTTTGTAAAGGAGGTATTAATGAGGCAACTAATATACTGCCAAGAGTTTTTAAAGCTTTTATTAAATCTTATTGGGATAATTTTAATTTATCAAAAACTCATTATAAACAGATAGAACCTGTTCAGGTGAAAAGAATCCATATTGATTATGATAAATACAGTGCAGAAAAAGATCCAGCTCATGGATTATTCTCTGGTTTTTTTGGTAAAGAATGGTCAGATAAATATATGAAGGAATTTTTATTTCCATTAAGCTCATGAAAACGTAATTCTTTATAATTTATCTAATGAAAGAAAATCGTGTTAATAGCTTGGAACCTATTTCAATAACTGATTGGAGATGGTCTTATTTTCTAAACACTACTGCTCAGGCCTTTTCTATATTTAAACCTAGACCTTACCCTATTGAAAATAAATATCTTATTAGAGAATCTTCTTTCGGACCAAGTTCTAATCCTGAGAAAGTATTATTAGAAACATGGGGCTTTAAAACAAATAAGATAAGACAAGCCAGATGTGCTTGTCTTAAAGCGGGAAAGATAATCTCAGTAATGAATTTAGTTATTTCGCCTTCTAATAGTTATGACCTTCCTTTTTTCGGGGCTGATTTCGTAACATTACCAAATGGACATTTAATAGCTTTAGATTTACAACCTGCTATGAAAAATGATTCTGTTCATACTCAATATATTTGGAATAAATTAAAACCTATTCATGCTAAATGGCAATCTTTACTTCCTAGTGGAGGGAATGTTCCAGAGGAAGCCTTGGAATATTTTTCACCAGGTTTTTTATGGTCTAGGATTCCACTAGGAGCTGAAGGTGATCAACTCATAAATACAATTATTAAACCTGCATTTAATGAATACTTAAAACTATATTTAAATATATTAATTGATGCTATAGAAGTAACGAAGCAAAGATCCTCAATGATATTAGATGGCCAAAAAAAATATATGCACTATAGGGCAAAGAAAGATCCGGCAAGGGGAATGTTAAAAGGTTTTTTTGGTAATGAATGGACTGAGAATTACATTAATTATATTCTTTTTGACTTACAATGAAAATGTGATGCAATAACATTTATGTTGAAAAAAGTTCTTTTTGTTTGTTTAGGAAATATTTGCCGTTCCCCAGCTGCTGAAGGTATTTTTCAAAAGAAAATTAAAGATAGAGGTTTAGAAAAATCTTTTGTTGTTGATTCTGCTGGTACAGGGGGATGGCATGTTGGCAACCTTGCAGATTCAAGAATGCGTAAAGCAGCATCCGCAAGAGGAATTAACCTTGAAAGTCGTTCGCGCCAAATTAAACAAATAGATTTATATGAGTTTGATGAAATACTTGTAATGGATAAAGATAATCTTGAGGCAGTTAAATCATTAATTCCAGATGCCTTAGATCCAGTAAATTCAAAAATTAAACTTATTCTTAGCTATTCCAAAAAGACCAATTTAAATGAGGTTCCTGATCCTTACTATGGCGGACAGAATGGTTTTGATAATGTTTTAGAATTACTAAATGATGCTATAGATGGACTATTAGAAAGTTTTATAGATTAAGGGGTTGGCCAAATTTCTTCAGGTATTTTAGATCGAAAAATCTGAGTAAGTTCAGTTATTACTTTCTGAATATTCATTCCGTCAGTAATTAACTCAATTGCATCTTCAGGTTTCATTAAAGGTGCAATCTCTCTTTGACTATCTTGTAGGTCTCGCTCCTTAATCTCTCTTTCTAGGACTTCTATTCTTGGAGATTGATAGCCTCTTTTTTGTAAGTCTAGATATCTTCTCCTTGCTCTTTCTTTCGGAGAAGCAGTAAGAAATACTTTCACTTCAGCATCAGGAAATACTACGGTACCAATGTCTCTACCCTCCGCGACAATACCCCCTTTAGCCCCAATTGATTTTTGTTGAATTGTTAATGCTTTTCTTACAGATTCTATTGAAGCAATTTTAGAGACTAAGGCAGTTACTTCAGGGGATCTAATTTCCTCAGTTATATCAATATCGTTAATTATTATTTTTTGATTACCTTTATTTGAAGTTTTGAATTCTAATTTTAAATTTTTTAGCATATTATTAATCATCTCTTTGTTTTCTGGGTCAATGAAATCCCTTTGGATTAAATAAGTGACCGCTCTATACATAGAACCTGTATCTAAATAAATTAAACCTAGCTTTTTAGCAATTTCTTTAGTGACTGTGCTTTTCCCGGCACCAGCTGGTCCATCTATTGCGATAATAGGTTTTCGTTTCATAAGAAAAGTGTGATCGATAAGTCTTGTCGTACCGCATCTAACTGCTGCGGCTAGAAGGCACAAACTATTAGTATCTTCTCTTTCTTTAAGTGTATATGCATCAACAATTTTTAGATATTCAATTTCTAGGTCATTTTCTTTCAGTTTGGCGGCGGCTTTGTCGAGGTTTATTTTCTTTGTTGTGTTGAATTCATCTCTTACTTCTTTTAGTGATTGAGGTAATGAGAGTGCTTGTTGCTTCTCAATATTAGAAAGGTAAGAATTTCTGGAGCTATAGGCAAACCCATTATTATCTCTAAATGTTGGATAGGATTCAATTTTGGTAGGTATAGATAGTTCCTGAAAGAGTTTTCTGATTATAATTAATTGTTGCCAATCTTTTTCTCCTAAAATCAGTGTCGCTGGTTGAATAAGTTTAATTAGACGGATAATTACTGTTGCTACTCCATCAAAATGACCTTTCCTATTTGCCCCGCATAATTGTTTGTGGAGTGTTAAAGGAACTTTAATTTTAAAGTGATAATCTTCTCCTCCAGGAAAAACTTCGCTTACGTTGGGTGCCCAAATCGCATCTGCTCCAGAGATACAAGCTAATTCTGAGTCTCGTTTAAGATTTCTCGGATATTTCTCAAAGTCTTCATTTTTGCTGAATTGTAGTTGATTAACAAAAATGCTTACAAGAACAATTGTATCTTTTACATTAGAAGTTTCTTTTGCTTTCCTAATTAAGAATTGATGCCCAGCATGTAGCCCCCCCATTGTGGGTATTAAGATTATTGCTGAATTTTGCTCATTAATCCAAGCTTCTAATTCAGACTTGGTGTGGAGAATTTTCAATGGCACTATGTTGATAAACAAATTAATCGCATAAACTTTTTATTGAAATGTATGCAATGAAATAGGTTCATTGCATACTGTTCCAATATGGAACTTCATATGAAGATTCTATCTTTTAAGTAAAGAAAGGTTTTAAAGATGGATTACAAAACTTCTGGAGTTGATGTTGTTGCTGGCAGAGCTTTTGTCGATCGAATTAAATCTAGTGTGGAAAAAACTCATAAAAGTGAGGTGGTTGGCGGACTAGGAGGTTTTGGAGGTTGTATCAGAATTCCCAAAGGGTATGAAAGTCCTGTTTTGGTGTCTGGAACAGATGGAGTTGGTACAAAATTAGAATTAGCACAGAAGTATGGATCTCATTTTGGAGTGGGGATCGATCTTGTTGCTATGTGCGCAAATGACGTAATAACTAATGGAGCTGAACCTTTATTTTTCCTTGATTACATCGCAAGTGGAACTTTAACTCCTGATTCTTTAGCTGAAGTGATTGAAGGAATTGCGGAAGGGTGCCGTCAATCTGATTGTTCGTTATTAGGGGGTGAAACTGCTGAGATGCCAGGTTTTTATCCATCAGGTAGATATGATCTTGCTGGTTTTTGTGTGGGAATTGTTGAAAGCGATAGATTGATTGATGGCTCTAAGATAAAACCAGAAGATCGAATTATTGCCCTGAAGAGCAACGGTCTCCATAGCAATGGTTTTAGCCTTGTTCGTAATGTGATTGCAATGGCAGAGGTGAATAAAGAAACTATCTATGGAAAAGATTCACGAAACTTGATTGAATCATTGCTTAGACCAACTGCAATCTATGTTCGACTTATTAAGAGTTTATTGAAGAAAAAATTTCCAATTAATGGTATGACTCACATTACAGGAGGAGGGTTACCTGAAAATCTTCCTCGAGTTTTTCCATCAGGCTTGAATCCAATCGTAGATTTAGATACCTGGGACATTCCAGAAATCTTTGATTGGTTAAAACAAGCCGGTGAGATCCCTGAAAAAGATCTTTGGAATACTTTTAATATGGGAGTTGGTTTTTGCTTAATTGTGCCTAAAGAGAATGAATCAACAATTTTGGAAGCTTGTTTGGAGAATGGTTTTGATGCATGGACTATTGGTAAAGTTCAGGAAAATATTGAAAACTCCAAGAGTAAAGAAGTATTGGGATTACCGCTTTAAGATTTTAAATAGATTTAGCAATTTTTTTATTGAAATTGATTATTAAATTAAACGAAGTTTAAAATATTTCCATATAGCAAAAAATAATAGTAGAGTATCAAAAACGCAAACCGAATATTTTCGGAAGATGCGAAGTTAGATCTTAATTAATTAGTTCTATGCCTTTTGAAAATCAACAGCGGCTTACGCGTAGGAGAAGTTCTGCAGGTCCTACACCTCCAAGAAAACCTTTAGGAGGGCAATCAGATGGAGGCATGAGACAAACTGGAGGACCTCGTCCAACTTTTCTTACTCTTAGAGATCATGGAAAAGTTTATGTAGCTGATCTGCCTAATTTATCTGATGGGCAATTATCACATATAGGTAAAGAGGCTGATGAAGTACTAAATAGTTTAGAAAAAAGAATTACTGACCTCGAACAAGAGGCAGCAAATGGCCAAAGAGACAATGACACTTTAATTAAGGCATCTACTAAACACGAAGTTACTCTGCGTTTTATTAGTGCGATACATGACGAACAAGATCATCGAAGAAATAACCCAGCATTAAAAGATGCTGCCTCAGAATCTTTGCCATTAACTTTTCTTGAAATTGCTAGACACAGATTGCCAGGAGCAACTTTTGATTCTCTATTGAGAGAAGCTTTAGAAGCTTGTGCAAAAGAAGATAAAGAACCTGAGAAAGAAATTATTGAAAAAAGATCAAATGAGCAACCAATACCGCCTGCAAAAGTTATTAGCATCCCGTCCTCAAATTCGATGAAAGTAGTTGTAAGTCCAGAAAAATAAATTTTTTCTATGGACTTTTAAAGGGATTTTGAAGCATATAAACCTCAGAATTATTTCTTAGGCAATCTAAGCTTTCTTTATCATCTTTTGTCAGACACCAACTTAGTGCTGAAGATGCATCTTTAGCTTGAGATGGATTGCGTATCCCCACAATTTGCTTTGCACCATGCGACCTGATCCAATTTAAGGCGACTTGTGTTTGGGATGCACTATATTTTTTGCCAATATTTTGTAGGACTGTTCTTAATTCTTTTGATTTGGGTAGAATTCGTTGAAAAAGATTTTGCCGTAAAATTGTCGAAGGTTTGGGCGATTTATCTGGAGGTACACTTAAGATTCCTATCGCTAAAGGACTGTATGCTAAAAATTCAATATTCAATTCGTTACATATATTTTTCATTCTTTCTTCCTCTGAAGAAGGTTTAGTTAATAATGAAAAAATTGTATTTGGATACTTTTAATTTTGATACCACGTGAGTTAAGCATTTGATATAAAAACTTTAATCTTTTAGGACCAATATTTGAAAGACCAATTTCTTGAATAAAACCATTCTCATATAAATCTGCTAGACCATTTAATAATTGTATTTCCTGCCAAGGTGCATAACGATATGTACTCCAATGAAGTTGGACTCTATTTATTTTCCCTTTCAGACGTTTATTGCTCTACTATTAAATGCTTTTTTTAACCCATTCCGACCAATCCTCCAAGGGAATGGAGCAAGTTTGGTCGCAATAGTGATGTTTTTTAATTTTTCATTGGGAAATTCATTTAGAAAGTTGCCTATGAGTTTCTCGCTTTGACCTGATAATTTACCTGTACCGTAAGAATCTGCGGTATCAATAAGATCTAACACGCCATCTAATGCTTCAGAAAAAGTTTTTTTAAGTAAAATATCATCTTTCTCAGCGTCATAACCCCATACCAGCTTATTTCCCCATGCCCAAGTACCAAAACCTATTCCAATCGAGTTTTTAATCATGTGTTTTTATAATGATGGTTATTCCAGAAATATATTTACTGGTATTTTACATGGATAAAATAAAAAATTTAGAAAATTCTTACGATGCAACTTATTATCTAAAAAAGAATTGCCAAGCCAAGTTTGAAAAAGAAGATCGTGAAAATAAAATTGAGAAAGTATTATGTGAACATTGTGGGAGAACAGCAGAAAATGGAATTAGATGTTTAGGAATTTGTGTAGCAGATAATGATTATTAAAATATTAATTTATTTGGATTATTTTTCATTAATTGAAATAGATTTATTGATTTAGGAGTATTAATTCTTTCAATCAATAAACTAAATTATTCAAGAACGTCAAGTATACCTTCAGTTATATACCTTGCCATTTTGGTTAGATGTTTCTTTATCTCACCTTCTCTAACATTCCATTTTGTTGAAATTTCTTTTATCTTATTATTGTCTTTAACAAATTGAATCATTTTCTCGGATAAAAATACAGGAAGATTTTCTTCGTTTTTAACTGATAACTGCTCCCATTCTTCTGGATTTAGTAACCCTATAGATTTTAAGTCTTTTTGGCTTGTGAAGTTAAATAGTTCAGTTACTCCAATAGAAAGATAAAGGTAACCTAATTCTTCTAAATAGCTTTTAGCAGTATCACCTTTTTTGAAGATTTCGATTTTTTCTTCTAATGAAGATATGTTTTCAGAATCACCTTCTTTTATTGAATTAAGCAGTATAAAAAAAGAACTGAATTCAATTTGGCTTGACACTTTTGATTCTTGCTTCAATGTCAGTAATCTTATTTCATTACTTCTATTATTTGCTTATGAAGATTAGATGATTGTAATGAAAAAAAACTTTTATTTTAATATAATTGACCTTGAAATTGTTATGAATGAAAATAATACCCTGATAATTTGATAGCTGTAAATACCAATATGTGATATATCTTGATTGGATATAACATTTTTTTTCTCGTTTCAAGATTTATAAAAACTAATTAGCTAACGTGTGAAATTTAGTTAATAAATAGAAGAGAAGAACTTTTTAGAAGATTAAGCACAAAAAAACCTGCTCGAAAGCAGGTTCTTTGGAGATCTATAAGCAAGTGTTTCCTTGTTTCCACTGCTGGAGGATCTCAACTCCTCACATTTATAAAATTAGTATCAGATGAGCAATTTTCAATAAGTGACAGTTGAGTTTGTCAACTGTCACATGTGCCAATTCTCGGAAAACAGAAAGTCTCAAGAGACTGTAATCACAAGAAAATGAGCGCTTTTTCTTGAGAGAACGGTTCTGTGAGGATTTTTGTTATTAATTCTTTCCTAGTTCTATATTAATCTTTTATGACTCTCCAATGCTTGAAAGAGTGACATAGAAGTATCACTTTTATTGGTTAAAAAATGGAACGTCTGGAAGAATAGGAAAGAGTTGGAATATTTGGCGGTCAGAACCCTGGATTCCATTTCACTTACATTTTGTTGAAAATACTTGAGACTTGCTACTCGATATCACTGGCAAATAATCCTCGACAGAGTTGTCGGGAAAATATTTACAAAGGTAAGGAAGGCGGCACCCAGATTCGAACTGGGGATAAAGGATTTGCAATCCTCTGCCTTACCACTTGGCCATGCCGCCAAAGATAAAATTTTTATCTCCAACTCAAATGGTATCAGTCAGACTAAAAAAAATGTGTTGTTTCTTAGTAATGGACACGGAGAAGATGTTATTGCTTTGAGAGTAATGGAGTCTTTGCATAGCTTGCATAAAGATATTGACTTTGAGGTGATGCCGTTAGTTGGGGAAGGAAAGGTCTTTCGAAAGGCTTTAAGAGAAGGATGGTTGTTAAAAATAGGTCCTTCAAAATCTTTGCCGAGTGGAGGCTTTAGCAATCAAAGCTTTCGCGGGCTTTTTTCCGATTTGAGATCTGGTCTTATGTCATTGTTATGGCGGCAATGGTACTTTGTTTGGCAGGCAGCGAAAGAGGGAAGAACAATTATTGCTGTTGGCGACCTCTTCCCACTTTTTTTTGCTTGGGCTAGCGGGACAGATTATTTTTTTATTGGGACACCTAAAAGTGATTACACATGGACAAGTGGACCACATTTTTCAGCTAGTGATTATTATCATCGATTGAAAGGCTCTGAATGGGATCCTTGGGAATATATTTTGATGAGATCTCATCGTTGCAAAATGGTTTCTGTTCGAGACAAAATCACTGCAAGGGGGCTTAGAAATAATGGAGTTTTAGTGGCTTTCTCAGCGAATCCAATGATGGATGGTTTCTCGAGCTGTGAGCATCCCCAAGAATTAAATGAATATAGAAGGTTGATTTTGTTATGCGGAAGTCGTTTCCCTGAGGCTTATAAGAATTTTAAAAAACTTTTAATAGCAATTCAGAAAGTTCAAAGTTCTTCTCCGATTGCAATATTTGCAGCTTTAAGTTCAAATTTAAAGGTAGAAAAAATAGAATTTATTTTGGATGATTTTGGATTTAAACCTATTACTAAATCAATTAATGGATTAGATATTTCAGCATGTTGGACAAAAAATGGAATGCTTTTGATTATTGCTATTGATCAATTCGCATGTTGTGCGAGATGGGGAGAAGTTGGAGTTGCGAATGCTGGAACAGCTACCGAGCAATTAGTCGGGTTAGGTATACCTTGTGTTTGTTTGCCCGGTAAAGGGCCTCAATTTAAGCTCTCTTTCGCTAAGAGACAAAGTCGTTTATTGGGAGGGGCTGTAGCTATTTCTACTGACTCTAAAGATCTTGCAAAGCGAGTAGAGTTTTTATTAAATTCTGAAAAAGATAGAAAGTCTATTGGTTTAAAAGGATCTAAACGTATGGCACAAGCAGGTGGGAGTCAATCTTTAGGTTCATTGATCTCTAGTAAATTGTTTTGAAAGGTTCTTTGGGGTATAACCTTAAATGAGTAATACCTTCAAGATCATTTATTGAACTTCTAAATATGCCATTAATTGAAGATCATCATTATCTTAAAATCTGTGCTCAATTGGCCTCTTGTTTAAGTATTAGTATTGCAGCTGCACGTAGAAAAGTTGAAGTTGCAGCGGCTAAAGAAGGTAAGAAGGATTTGCCTTCACGTAAAGAAATTGCTAAAAACTTACTTAATCAAACTCTTGAGAATAAAAAGACAGAAACCTATTCATCCTCCTCATCCTTTGATGAATTACTTAAAGCATTAAAAGAAGAAGAGAATTTTATGCTGGAGGACTAGTTTTATCTAAAATAGATGACTTAATGATCAAAAATATTTGTAAACCTTCTTATGTCGAGCTCTGAGAGTATTGGTATACATTGGAAGCATTTTTGGGCTATTTCCCATCGCTCTTCGCGTTTGAGCATTTCCTCAAGTTTTTCTTTTGCTTGAAGTAAATATCTCACATCATTTGCTGCATATAAAAGTTGTTCTTGACTTAACTCATCAACTTTTCCCCAATCACTACTTTGAGCTTGTTTATCTAGTTCAACTCCAACAGTTTCCATCACTACTTCCTTCAATCCATGCCTAGGGCTATAAGTTCTTCCTATTTTACTTGCAATTTTAGTACAAAAAATTGGATTAACTTCAATATTTAAATTGGTTGCTAAAGCTGCGACATCAAACCTCGCGAAATGAAAAACTTTCTGAACAGTTTGTTTCTCAAGGAGACTTTTTAAATTTGGTGCTGACTTGTCTTCTCTTCCAATACGAATGCAAACAACATTGTCTAAATCATCGCAAATCTGTACTAAACAAAGTCTGTCTCTTCCGTGAATTAATCCCATAGCTTCAGTATCAACTGCTATTGCGGTATTGGAGATGAATTTAATTTCAGTCTCTTTATCTATATCTCCATCAAAGATTTTAAAAGATGCTGGATTCTTATTTTTTTTGCTCATGAGACAATATTTAAAAATCTAATTTAAGAGTTAATTATAAGTGCAAAAAAGAAATTAGCTTCAAAAGTTATTAACAATAAATACATGAAAAACTCTAACTTTTCTTTTATGAAACAAAAAAATAATTAGGTTAGATAAATTAAGATTTCACAAATTTTATTTTTTGCACCTTTTCTTCATAGCTAAGTCATCTATAACTAATAAGTTCAGAATTAGTGAAACTCTGAGATGCACTCTGCATTCTCCTCAACTTTATTTCTTACTCTCTTATTAGCTATCGGATTAGGCTTTTTTCTTAGAGCTGCTAGTAAAGACCGTACAACAGTTGTAGATATTAAGTCTCCTTTGCCACCACTGGAGGTTCTTAATGGAATTAGCTCTTGGTTGATAAAACGTGGCTGGAAAGATAATGGCGGAGATGCCCAAGAAAAAATATTGCGCTTCAATGGAAGTGTGTCGTCAAGTCCCTATTTAGCAGTTTATTTATCTTTTTTAGGAGGATTAGGTTCAGCTTGTTTGGGTCTAGTTTTATCTCAGTTGTATCCCTTTATGGGTTGGTGGCCTTTGCTTCTTTCTTGTATTGGAGCTCCACTTGCAGGGATAATATATAAGAAAAAATCTTCCAGAGAAGAGTTTTTAGAACTTAAGTTATTGAGTTCTGAGATAGCCAATGAGAGTATCCTTAGAGTAAAAGCCCATCGTGATGAGTTGATAGCTATGGAATTAGAATTATCAGAAATCTTAGAACTAAGCAGTGATGGTTCACTTCTTTCTTCTCCTATTTGATGAATGTAAGATTTTATTTGTGAGATTATTCTTTTATAAGTAATATCTATTTGTTAAAAACTTTTTAGTCCAAGGCTTGATATTGACGACACCTTTCTTCTAGTGAATTATCATTAAACCATTCTTGCGGCTTGGTAAATAAATCTGTTAGAAGAGCTTCACGAGAATTCTTTTCTGGCTTAAATCCATACTCCCATCTAGCTAGTGGCGGTAGAGACATCAGTATTGATTCTGTTCTTCCATTTGTCTGTAAGCCAAATATCGTTCCTCGATCCCATACGAGATTGAACTCTGCATATCTTCCTCTCCTATAAAGCTGGAAGTCTCTTTCCTTGTCTGTATAATTTTGATTCTTGCGCTTGTTAATTATCGGTTCATATGATGGGAGAAATGCTTTTCCGCATGCTTGTGCAAGAGAAAACAGTTCTTCCCAAGTTAATGAACAATTTCCTACTTCTTTGGAAATAGATGCAGCCTTACCATCTTTCTTTTGCCCTTTATAAATTTGCCCTGAACCATCTTGATAGTCATAAAAAATACCACCAATGCCTCTAGTCTCATTTCTATGCTTTAGAAAGAAATATTCATCGCACCAAGGTTTGAGTACTTTATGAAGAGATGGATTGATTGAGTCGCAGGCATTTTTGTGAACTGCATGAAAGTGACGTGTATCAGATAAATATGGATAGAAAGGCGTTAAATCTGCACCTCCACCAAACCACCAAACTGGTCCTGCTTCAAAATAACGATAGTTAAGATGAACTGTTGGTATAAAAGGACTCTTAGGATGAAGCACCATAGAAGTTCCAGTTGCAAACCAAGAGTGACCTTTTGCTTCAGGCCTTTGATTAGTGATTGAAGGAGGTAGTTCTTTACCATGAACTTCAGAAAAATTTACGCCTCCTTGCTCCAAGATTCTTCCGTTTTTTAATACTCGTGATCGGCCTCCTCCTCCTTCTGGCCGTTCCCAAGATTCTTCTATGAATTTCCCTTCTCCATCAAGAGTCTCTAAACCATTACAGATTTCATCTTGAAGGCTTAGAACAAGCTTTTTCGCTCGTTCTCTTGAATTAAGTACTGGCGAATTGGCTTGATCGGGTAAGGAGGACAAAATAAATAAATTTTGCTTACTTTAAAAAACTACTTTTAAATGATGCAAATTGGCATTCAATAGTGGAAAAGTTTGTATAGCGAATAGTTCTTAGATTTTTTAAAACCCAGATCATTATTTATTTAATGGAAATTTAAGAGTCTTTTTCAGTATTATCAAGTGTATTAGAAATTAAGAATGACAACAAACGAGCAAGTTCTAAAAGCCCTTGATTGTGTGAAGGATGTCGGAAGTGGTAGCTCTATTAGCGAGCTTGGATGGTTCAAATTAATTTCCGTAAAGCCGCCAAAAATGGTTGTCAGATTGACTATTCCTGATTTCGCGCAAAGTCAAAGAGAGAGGTTCGCAAATGAGATTAGGGAAGTCGTCAAAAACATAGAAGGGATTGATGAAGTTCAAATTGAGATAGGTCAGTCATCTAGTCATACGCCTATTGGTCAAGCAGGTCATGGCGCTCAAACCCAAGGATTGAATCCAATTCCAAAGGTGAAAAATGTAATTGCGATTAGTAGTGGTAAGGGTGGGGTTGGTAAAAGTACTATTGCTGTCAATTTGGCATGTGCTCTTAGTCAAAAGGGCTTTAAAGTTGGATTGCTTGATGCAGATATATATGGGCCCAATACTCCTTATATGCTTGGAGTAAGTCAAATAACTCCTGAAGTTATTGGTTCAGGTGCAGAACAAAAGATTAATCCTATAGAAACTTGTGGAATAGGAATGATTTCAATGGGACTTCTCATTGATCAAGATCAGCCGGTTATATGGCGCGGCCCCATGCTTAACGGAATTATTAGACAATTTTTATATCAAGCTTCATGGGGAGAAAGAGACTTTTTGATTGTAGATCTCCCCCCAGGTACTGGGGATGCTCAACTCTCGTTAGCTCAGGCAGTGCCAATGGCAGGTGTGATAATAGTTACAACACCACAAAATGTATCTCTTCAAGACTCAAGGAGAGGTTTGGCAATGTTTAAGCAAATGAATGTTCCTGTCCTTGGCGTTGTCGAAAATATGACTTATTTTATTCCACCAGATCAACCTAATAAGACTTACAAAATTTTCGGTTCAGGAGGAGGCAAGCAATTAGCCAGTGAAAATGATGTCTTATTGTTAGCTCAAATTCCTATTGAGACAGATATTTACTCTGGAACAGGCAATGGACTTCCAGTAGTTCATACCTCTAGAGAATCAATTACCGCAAAGGCGTTCTTAGAACTTGCTGATACTGTTGTGGCTTCATTATCGATAACTAGTTGAAAAATTAAAATTAATGATAGGAGCCAATCAACCAAAACAATCAATATTTAAACAAATTAGATCCAAAAAATCCTGGAAGAATATTGATATAATAATTTGGTCTGTACCATTAATATTAGTACATTTATCTTGTTTTTTAATTGCTAGTACTCAAAGAAATCTTGGAATTGCTGATTGGTATCAACATGCAATTATGTCTTACTTGGGTTGTTTAATCTCATTTTTTCTTGCTCAAGTGCCTTTGGCTAGATTACGTACATTATTAATACCTTTATATATAATTACACTCATAACCCTTATTTCGGTTCAACTAATTGGAACTGAAGCCTTGGGTGCTCAAAGATGGTTGAGTTTTGCGGGTTTTAATTTTCAACCATCTGAGGTTGCAAAAATAACCTCCATACTTATGATTGCGTCCATTTTGGAGCGTCAGAAATATTCAAGTTTATCTAATTTATTTAAAGGCTTATTAGTACTTTTCCCAATTTGGTTATTAGTTTTTCTTCAGCCAGATTTAGGTACCTCTCTTGTCTTTGGTTTTATCCTTATAGGAATGCTTTATTGGGCTGGAATTCCCTTTGAGTGGTTGTTTATTGTTTTTTCTATTTTTATTACTGGTTTAATTTCATTTTTATATAAAATTGGACTTTTTTTGTGGATTCCATTTATTGTAATTCTCGCTTACAAATCTCTACCAAATAAAAAAATATTAACACTTTTAACTGTCTTTTTTCATTTGGTTATTGCAAGAATTACACCTTGGTTTTGGAATGATGTATTGAAAGAATATCAGAGAGATCGCTTAATTCTTTTTCTTGATCCTAGT
Organism: Prochlorococcus sp. AG-315-B03; assembly: GCA_003283745.1. GTDB lineage: Bacteria > Cyanobacteriota > Cyanobacteriia > PCC-6307 > Cyanobiaceae > Prochlorococcus_B. Next base: position 31,720 of record QBWA01000004.1, read on the forward strand.
CAAGATCCATTAGGTGGAGGTTATCATTTGATTCAAAGCAAAATAGGTATTGGATCTGGAGGTTTAATTGGGACTGGGATTCTTCAAGGACAATTGACTAAACTAAAATTCATACCAGAACAACATACAGATTTTATCTTCAGTGCATTAGGAGAAGAGACAGGATTCTTTGGTACTTCTATAGTTCTTTTATTATTTCTTATTTTAATTTACCGACTTATAAAAATTGCAATTAATGCGCGTACAGATTTTGAATCACTTATAGTTATTGGCATAGCTACAATGATAACTTTTCAAGTTATTGTGAATATATTTATGACTATTGGCCTAGGTCCTATTACAGGAATTCCACTACCTTTTATGAGTTATGGACGAACTGCATTGGTTGTAAATTTTACTTGTATAGGCTTATGTCTATCGATATCCAGAAGAGGGCAATCAATTAGACGAAATATGTAATTGCTTCGTTTTGTCCTTCATTATTTAGATGGATCTTTTTCAACAATGATTCGCCTAATAGTTGAGAGAGCAAGCCCTGTTTGTTTTCTTATTAAGCGATAAGAACAACCTTCGTCTCTTAAACGTAAAACTAAAACTTCCTTATCATTATTTGTTTTTGGTCGTCCTCCCAGATTTCCACCTGTCTCACGGCGGTTCTTGATGCTCTCTTGGACTCGTTCGATAACAGTATGATGCTGAAGTTCGCTTAGTTCACTTAATAGACCAAAAGCTATTGGAGCAAGCTTGCCAAAGGCTCTAGTGTTGATTAACCCATTGGTCGTGCGAACATGAATACCTTTTTCTAAAAGGTCGTTAATTGTTTTTATGCATTGGCGTTGATTGCTGAAACCCCTATGTAGTTTTGTGAAACATATTTCATCTCCTTTTTGAAGAGTCGCCAAAGCTTCCTTAAGTTTAGGTCTGTTTTTTGATGAGCTGCTAACTGTCTCTTCGAAAATAACAGCGCAACCAGAGTTATTTAATTCTTCAATTTGAGCAGCATTAGATATTTGCTCTTGAGAACCTTGCCTGGCATATCCGATGGATTGGTAAGAAGGCTTTTCAGAAAAAAGCAGACTTTTTCTTTCAAATTTTCTACTCATTAATAGGTGTTCCAGAAACTACGCATGTTTGCTTATTCCATTATTGTATCAATAAAACACTCTTATTGGAACATTCAGCTTAGTTGGAATTTTGTTTTTTCGAGCTTAAGTGGGTCGTGGCTGAATGTGTTTTTACTATGACCTTTTTGGAACATTTATTTTATAATGTTTAAGTGAATATTGTTTCTGGATGACTTTGTGACTCTGACCTGTTAGAAAGGTAAAACAGAACAACTCCTCACACATAGTTCTGTTAAAAAAGACATCCTCTTTCACCAGTGAGCAGGGATGTCTTTTTTATTGGGTCTTGTCAAGCTGGAGTTTTATGAAGACATGCTGAGTGAGTAGTTGGTTTCCTCTAGCAATGGAAGAATGTATATGTTTAACAAGCTGCATAAAGAGACTAGTTAGAATTTGGAGGTTTTGCACCTAAATTATCAGTTGATTTCTATTTGAAAAAAATATTTCAAGAAAATATGTATCTTTTCAATTATTCCATTTAAAGTATATAGTTACTTCCATCTTGACGAGGTGAGGGAGACTTAATAGTTGGCAATTTATAGATTCTTTTCATTCGAATTTCTTGAATAGAAAAGACCTTTATTGACAGTGTTCAAGATTACTTTTGTATATTTTATTTAATGCCGATGTCTTCGGAATTAGTTTATTCTAAGATCAATGACAATGATACTTATAATTAAAATGTGAAGTTCAAAATTTGTTTCCCAATATCTATAACAATATAAAAAGGAATATTTGTGTATAATTTTTACTTGAAATCAATTGATAAGGAATATATATTCTCTTGATATTTAGATTGTAATACATAGTTTAATTTGATTATTATTGTTGTTTGAATTGCTTACCATTTTTATCCGATAGGTTGAATTATATATATTAAGTTGCAAATGTAATTAAATTTGCAATACTTTTCGGCTGTTCATAAATCATTCTTTTTTATTCTGCCTAGGTATTATTGCTTTATTTTTATCTTTAGCTTTAAGTGAAATGCAATGTTTTTATTTGCCCCTCTGCAAAGTTTTTACATAACATCTAACAGCTAAGTTCTACTACCTATGTAAAGGAAGGAATCCTCACTATCTGAATAAAGAGGAATTCTAATAATATTTAATTCTAATTTGGATTATTTCTTTTTTGAGTTTTCTTGATTCATCTCCACAGCAGTTTTACATCTAAATTTCGAGTGGGAGTCAGTTAGTTAAATAAGGACACTTGCAACTTTTCCAACCCTGATCAAAATGCATCATTATCATTCAAAACTGAGTTACATTAAGGGTTTGAAGGTTTTTATTAGGTCGCTATAGACTAGTGAGTAATTCTTTAGTCACAATTAAGGCTTTACAAAAAAGGATGGCACAAGGTGTGCCTAGAGGTTCATGTAATGAGACAACAGTAAGAAGATTGTGGTGGGCCGCATTAGATACTTTGCAGTCAGATATCTTATGCCCAATGAATCTTTCAAGAGGTTTGTGGTTGTCTTCACCTCTTCCTGCGTTATATGAGCCGAAATTATTAAAAAAATTGCAAGGTTGGGTTTGTGCTCCCAAGGCATTTAATCTTAATTATCCTGCAATTGGATTACTGCCTCCTAGTCATTCAGTTTCAATTAATAAGCATGATTTTTCATCAAGTTATGAGCGTTTAACTCTTTTAGAGGAAGATGGAAATGATCCATTCCTTATTGTAATTACTCCTGAAATTCAAATAGCATTAGCGTTAGAAGGGAAATCTGAAGAACGTAAGTTACTAATGCGTAGTGATCCTGATACTTTAAGAGATCTATTGACTATGTTAGATACTCGATTAAATCTTGAAAAAATTGGTCAAGCCAACAACCTTAGAACTTCTTTGAGAGATTTAGGCCAATTAAAAACTAATGATGATTTATCAAAAATATTTTGGCCTTTATTGGCTCAAAGACTTGCAGGCATCTCACCTAGTTTGAACATTCAAACTTTGCCTGAGAAAATAATTAATGAAGAAAAAACAGTGGCTTTAAATGGGGAGATCTCATTATTAGAGGCTTTGACTCATGAAATCAGGACTCCACTTGCAACAATTAGAACGCTGATTAGGTCACTTCTTCGTAAAAAAGATTTATCAAAGCTTGTAGATACTCGATTGAGGCAAATTGATGCAGAATGCACTGAACAAATAGATCGCTTTGGCTTGATATTTAATGCGGTTGAGCTTGAAAGAAGTAAACCTTTGAAAGCACAATTGGCAATTATTGATTTAGGGCAAATGTTGACTGTTTTATCTCCAGTTTGGACTAATCAACTAGAGCGAAAAGGATTAAAATTATTTTTGGATATTACCCCAGATTTACCACAAGTGTTGAGTGATCCTGAGGGACTTGAGTTGATGCTTACAGGTTTAATTGATAGGAATACCCGTGGTTTGCAAATGGGTGGTGAACTTACCTTGAAATTAAGACCAGCTGGGCAACGACTTAAACTTCAAATATTAAGTAGTCTTTCCACTGGGCAGAGCTCTAAAATCTCAGAAAATTCTCCTAATGAAGATATTGGACCAGTGCTTAGTTGGAATCCTTCAACAGGAAATTTGCAGCTTAGTCAAGCTGCTACACAACGCTTATTAAAAAGCCTTGGTGGTCGTCTAACTAATAGAAGGGATAGCGGCATCACAATATTTTTTCCTATTTCTGAATCAAAAGAATTTGAGCATATTTATTAATGTTGACGCGTGTGAAGGTTGAAATCAAAGTACTAAAAAGCACATAAACAAGTGCTAATTTAAGTTTATTACTGAGTAAGTCTATTAAATTTCTAACATGACAGAAGTATTACCAGGAACTCTTCCACAGCATATTGGTAGCACAGGAGGACTTTTAAATTCAGCAGAAACAGAGGAGAAATATGCAATAACATGGACTAGTAAAAGTGCTGATGTCTTTGAACTCCCTACTGGAGGAGCTGCGAGAATGCATGAGGGGGAAAATCTTATGTATTTTGCAAGAAAAGAACAATGTTTTGCTCTTAATACTCAATTAAGGGGATTTAAACCAAGAATTGAAACTTGTCAGATCTATAGAATTTATCCTGGTGGAGATAGAGAACTACTTTTTCCAAAAGATGGAGTCTTTTCAGAGAAGCCTAACGAAGGTAGAGAAAAAGTTGGATATAACAATAGACGTATAGGAGAAAATCCAAATCCTGCAAGTTTAAAATTTAGTGGAAAGAATACCTACGATGCTTAATTTTTGCAATTGAGAATATAGCGCCATTGGAATTTATATTGGACTGATGGATGAGTAGGAATGTTCTTTTTAGATAAGCAAAAATTTCTTTTATCAGCTTCAAAAGGGGCTAATTTTATACCTATTGCTACAAGTTGGCCAGCAGATTTAGAAACACCTCTTACAACTTGGTTGAAGGTTGGAAATGATAAGCCTCCAGGTGTCCTACTTGAGTCTGTAGAAGGTGGAGAAAATTTAGGTCGGTGGAGCATTATTGCCTCTGATCCTCTTTGGACTATTACGGTTAGAGGCAAATCGACAACTAGGCAATGGAGAGATGGACATTGCGAAGAGTTTCTGGGCAATCCTTTTGAGATACTTAGGAAAATGCTTGAGCCTTATAAATCAGCATCTTTATCCGGTTTACCACAATTGGGACAGCTCTTTGGAATGTGGGGCTATGAATTAATTCAATGGATTGAGCCTAAAGTTAAAATTCACAAGATATCTAATCAAGATTTGCCTGATGGAATTTGGATGTTTATGGATAAAATTCTTATTTTTGATCAAGTAAAACGTCTCATTACGGCTGTTGCTTATGGAGACTTAACTGAGGGTCTTGATCCAGACCAAGCTTATGACATTGCGTTGAAACAAATTTATGAGCTTCAAGAATTTATGTCAGTTCCTTTAAAGCCAATAAAGCCATTGAAGTGGAGTTCAAAAGGTGATAATCCTGTTCAATTTGAAAGCAATATCACAAGAAAAGAATTTGAACAAAATGTAAAAACTGCCAAGAAATATATTCGAAAAGGTGATGTTTTTCAATTGGTACTTAGTCAAAAACTTGAAACTTCGGTACTACAAAAACCTTTTGAACTGTATCGAAGTTTGAGGATGGTAAATCCTTCACCTTTTATGGCATTCTTTGATTTTGGGGATTGGCAACTTATTGGTTCTAGTCCAGAGGTTATGGTAAAGGCTCAAAGAACTGATAAAGGTATTAGTGCGAGTTTAAGACCCATTGCGGGTACTCGTCCAAGAGGAGCAAATGAATTAGAAGATTCTTCTTTAGAGGATGATCTTTTGCAAGATCCTAAAGAAAGAGCAGAGCATGTGATGTTAGTAGATTTGGGTAGAAATGATCTAGGTAGAGTTTGTTCCTCGGGAAGTGTTTTTGTAAAAGAATTGATGGTAATAGAGAAATATTCTCATGTAATGCACATTGTGAGTGAGGTAGAGGGATTGCTCAGGAAAGAAAATGATGTGTGGGATTTATTGATGGCCTCCTTCCCCGCTGGAACAGTAAGTGGAGCGCCAAAAATAAGAGCTATGCAACTAATTAATGAATTAGAAACAGAACGTCGAGGACCATATTCCGGTGTTTATGGCTCTTTAGATCTCAATGGGGCTTTAAATACAGCTATTACGATTCGCACAATGATTGTGCGAAAAAAAAAGAAAGGTGATTTTTTGGTAGAGGTGCAAGCAGGCGCTGGTGTTGTTGCAGATTCCATCCCTTCAAATGAATATCAAGAAACTTTAAATAAAGCTAGAGGAATGTTTACTGCTTTAGCTTGCCTACAAGAACCTAATTCATGACAAAAACAAGGCTATTAAAAGGCTTTGAAGTGGAGCTTTTTACAGGTACTTTTTCTGCCGAGAATATTGGGGTTGCTTCAGCGGTCTCAAAGGATCTACATGATTTTGTTACGGAACCTGATCAAAGAAACCTTGAATACATAACAGTACCAGACAAAAGATATTCGGTATTAAAAAAAGCACTTTTATTGCCTAGGAAACAACTTAGGCAATGGCTTGATTTAAAAGAATTGACAATTTTACCTGGAAGTACACTTAGCTTTAGTAATTTAGAAAAATTTGAAAGGTCAGACCTCAGTAACCCATATCATTCGTTTATTGAAGAAAAATATGGGACAAATGTTGTAACAGCAAGTATTCATATAAATTTAGGTATAGAAAATTTGCCGTTACTTTTTGCTGCGCTTCGTTTGGTCAGGTGCGAAGCATCTTTATTTCTTGCTTTAAGTGCGAGTTCTCCTTTCTTAGGTGGGAATGTAACGGGCGTTCATTCTCAAAGATGGATTCAGTTTCCTAAGACTCCTACCGCTGTGCCTATTTTTATTGATCATGCACACTATGTGAAATGGATTGAAGATCAACTGAGTAAGGGCTATATGCATAATGAAAGACATCTTTGGACTTCCGTTAGACCCAATGGACCGATTCGTCCATATTCACTAAATCGACTTGAAATAAGAATATGTGATCTGATAAGTAATTGTGATTTGCTTTTGGCTATCACTGCTTTATTAGAACTAAGAATAATAAGCCTTTTAAATCATTTGAAAATGTATGACCCAATTCAAGCAAGTTCAAAAAATTTAGATGATTTAGCTCTTTTATGCGATGAAAATGAGATTCAAGCAGCTAAAAATAGCCTTAATTCAAATTTAATTCATTGGAAAAACGGGAATCAAATTAATTGTCGTGATTGGATCAGGGAACTTGTTAACGATGTAACACCCCTAGCTGAAGAACTTGATATGTTTGATTTGCTAGAACCTATCGAAGCTGTTTTGAAAAATGGAAATCAAGCAATGATATGGCTCGATTCCTATGCAAAAGGAACATCGATTGAATCTGTTCTTCAGCAAAGTATTCGCGAAATGGAACAAGAAGAATCAAACTTCTTTCAAATGAAGTCAACCTATTAATGACTAAGTCGATAGAACTGCCTCATAATGGATTTATGTTGAACAATTTTTCTAAAGATAATCGCTCTGATAATTCCACTGCTCTTGTGGAGGATCAAGATCCTGGCCGACTGTTACAGCAAAGACTGGAACTAGTTGAAGACTTATGGAAAACAGTTCTCAAAAGTGAATGTCCTGCTGATCAAACTGATCGATTGTTGCGACTTAAGCATTTAAGTGATCCGAGTAGCTCAGATGAAGAAAATCAAAGAAATCCCTCTCAATCAATAGTGAAGTTGATTAGAGAAATGGATTTGGCTGAGGCTATATCTGCTGCAAGGGCTTTTTCTCTCTATTTTCAGTTAGTAAATATTCTTGAACAGCGAATAGAGGAGGATAGTTACTTAGAAAGCATGAGTAAAAGTCAGAAAGAGCAGAGTGCCGATCAATTAGACCCTTTTGCCCCGGCTTTAGCTAGTCAGACAGCACCTGCAACTTTTAGACAATTATTTCAGCGATTACGTCGCTTGAATGTTCCTCCAGCTCAGCTTGATGCTTTGATGAGAGAAATGGACATACGGCTTGTTTTCACAGCACATCCAACCGAAATAGTGCGACATACTGTTCGACATAAACAACGAAGAGTAGCCAGTCTTTTGCAACAACTGCAATCCAATAGTTCAATTTCTGATTCAGAAAAGGAAATTTGTAGGTTGCAATTAGAAGAAGAAATTCGACTCTGGTGGAGAACTGATGAGCTTCATCAATTCAAACCAACAGTTCTTGATGAGGTTGACTATGCACTTCATTATTTTCAACAGGTGCTATTTGATGCTATGCCACAGTTGAGAAGAAGGCTTGCTTCAGCATTAGTATCCAGCTATCCAGATGTAGATATTCCTCATGAAGCGTTTTGTACCTTTGGTTCATGGGTAGGTTCGGATCGTGATGGGAACCCGTCTGTTACACCAGGAATTACTTGGAGAACAGCTTGCTACCAGAGACAATTAATGTTGGATAGATATATTTCCTCTGTTCAGGAGTTGAGAAATCAATTGAGTATTTCGATGCAATGGAGTCAAGTAAGTTCTCCTTTGTTAGAGTCATTAGAGATGGATAGAGTTCGTTTCCCTGACGTCTATGAAGAAAGAGCTGCTAGATATCGTTTGGAACCATATCGTTTGAAATTGAGTTATACATTAGAGAGATTGCGACTTACCCAACAACGCAATAAACAGTTAGCTGAGGCAGGCTGGCAATCTTCGCCTGAGAGAAATTCTTTAACAGCTACTCCTAGTAGCTTTGATGAAATATTGCACTATGTTTCTATAGATGAATTCAGGAATGAATTAGAACTTATTCGAAATAGTTTGGTGAGCACTGATCTAACTTGCGAGCCATTAGATACTTTATTAAATCAAGTTCATATATTTGGTTTTTCTTTAGCGAGCTTAGATATAAGACAAGAAAGTACACGTCATAGTGATGCATTGCATGAAATCACTAGTTATTTAAAGTTACCTAAGTTATATGGAGATATGGATGAAGAAGAGAGAGTTGAGTGGTTACTGAAGGAATTGGAAACCCGTCGCCCCCTCATTTCTTCTGCTTTTGAATGGTCTAAAAGTACTAATGAAACCATAGAAGTTTTTCATATGCTCCATAGATTGCAGAAAGAATTTGGTGCTCGTATCTGTCGTTCATATGTAATTTCAATGAGTCATACAGCCTCAGATTTGTTGGAGGTTCTTCTTTTAGCTAAAGAATCAGGTTTGATTGATCCAGCTTTAGGCAGTGCTGATTTTCTAGTTGTACCATTATTTGAAACTGTCGAGGATTTGCAACGATCTCCGTCTGTAATGGAGTCACTTTTGCAAACAAATTTATATCGTCAACTACTTCCATGTGTAGGGGATAAATCCCAGCCTCTACAAGAGTTGATGCTTGGATATTCTGATAGCAATAAGGATTCTGGTTTCCTTTCTAGTAATTGGGAAATTCATAAAGCACAAATAGCTCTTCAGAATCTTGCCAGTAGGCAAGGAATAGCACTACGTATTTTTCATGGTCGTGGTGGTTCTGTTGGTAGGGGAGGAGGACCAGCTTTTCAAGCAATTCTTGCTCAACCTAGTGGGACGATTCAAGGTCGTATAAAAATCACGGAGCAGGGAGAAGTTTTAGCATCAAAATATAGTCTTCCTGAGTTGGCACTTTATAATCTTGAAACGGTCACAACAGCTGTTCTGCAAAATAGTTTGGTTACTAATAAATTAGATGCTACTCCAAGTTGGAATGAATTAATGAAGAGGCTTGCAGCTTGTTCTCGCCAACATTATAGAGCTTTGGTACATGATAATCCTGAATTGGTTCAATTTTTTCAAGAAGTAACCCCTATAGAAGAGATTAGTAAGCTACAAATTTCTAGTCGTCCTGCTCGTAGGAAGAGTGGAGCTAAAGATTTATCAAGTCTTCGTGCAATTCCTTGGGTCTTTGGATGGACTCAAAGTCGCTTTCTTTTGCCAAGTTGGTTTGGAGTTGGAACAGCTTTAGCTACAGAACTTAACTCAGACCCCAAGCAGATGGAGATGTTGCGTATGCTAAATCAACGGTGGCCCTTCTTTAGAATGTTGATTTCGAAAGTTGAGATGACACTTTCAAAAGTTGACTTAGAAGTGGCTCATCATTATATGGTTAGTTTAGGAAGTAATGAAAATCGTGAGGCGTTTACTCGTATTTTTGAGGTAATTTCAGCAGAGTATAGTTTGACTAAAAAGTTGATTCTTGAAATCACTGAAAAGTCAAGGTTATTAAGTGCTGATCCGGCTTTGCAATTGTCAGTGAATCTACGAAATAGGACGATTATTCCATTAGGCTTTATTCAAGTAGCGCTTCTTAAACGCTTAAGAGATCAAAAACGTCAACCACCCATTAGTGAAGATCTTTCTAGTGACGCAAATGATAGTGGAAGAACATATAGTCGTAGTGAACTTTTGCGTGGCGCTTTATTAACTATTAATGGTATTGCTGCTGGCATGAGAAATACTGGATGAAATGCTTAGATTCAATTCATCAAACAGTTCTTCTAAAATTCCTGAAGGCTTTGATTTGCTTCGTGGTAATAGTGTCTCTCCTCGAAAATTAAATAGGCTTTTGTCAAGATGTAATTTAGATACTCATCAACCTAAGACTTTAGAATTAGCCTTAAAAAAAAGTGATTTCTATTTAACTCTTGTTCATAAGGAATCTGAAAATCTAGTGGGTTTTGTTCGGGTGACAAGTGACAAAGGCTTAAATGCAAATTTATGGGATTTAGCAGCAGAGCCAGGAAATGAACAAGAAAGTTATATAAATGTGATTGTTTTTAAGGCAATTGACATTATTAAGCGTGAGATGCCTGGTTGCAGTATTTCTGTTGCAGCTCCATCTATTTCAATTAAAGCATTAGAGGCTAATGGTTTTTTGCTAGATCCCAATGGCATTAAAACAATGGGGTTTAAGCTTTGATCAAATTTGATTTATCAACGAGCATGGAGGGACTCGAACCCCCGACCCTCAGAACCGGAATCTGATGCTCTATCCAACTGAGCTACATGCCCCTGTAGGGTTTTGAGAAAATAAGGCCAAAAAATTTATACCTTATTAAAATTAGATTACATAAAATTCAATAAAGAAACATTCAGCTTCAAAAGTTAGAACTTCATAATTTCCGAAATTACAGACGATTTCAGTTTGAAGTGACTGAAAATCGTTTGATAGTTATTGGTCCCAATGGAGTGGGTAAATCTAACCTTTTAGAAGCAGTCGAATTATTATCAAGTTTACGCTCTCATCGATCTAATAGAAATCAGGATTTGATCTTTTGGGAGGAAGATCAGGCTTTCTTAACTGCAATAACGGATGATGAGGATAAACTTACTTTAGAGTTCAATAGAAAAGGTGGTCGGAAGGCATTCAAAAATGAAAAACAGTTAAATCGACAAATTGATTTAACTGGGCCTTTAAGAAGTGTAGGGTTTAGTGCTCTCGATTTAGATTTAATTCGGGGTGAGCCTTCTCTAAGAAGAAATTGGTTGGACAGAATCGTTCAGCAACTTGAGCCAATTTATGCTGATTTAATTGCTAGATTTAATAGATTACTTAGACAACGGAGCCAACTTTGGCGTCATTTTAGTCTTGAAGGAGGACAGGATAGAGATAACTTATTAGATGCCTTTGATATTCAAATGGCTTTGGTCAGTACGAGAATTCATAGGAGACGTAATCGTGTATTGAATCGTCTACTTCCTTTAGCTTTATTATGGCAGCAGAATCTCAGTGGTAAAATGGAACAATTGGATATTATATATTTACCGGGTAGTGAATTAGAGGGGGAAGAAAGTGAGTTGCTGTGGAGTCAAATGATAGAAAGTCAACTTTTAGCTATGAGGCCTGATGAGGTAAAAACAGGTAGTTGTCGTATTGGACCTCATCGTGATGATGTCCTTTTCATGATCAATGGAGTTAATGCTAGACGCTTTGCTTCTGCAGGGCAACAAAGAACAATTGTTTTGGCTTTGAAGTTAGCTGAATTGGAATTAATGACAAATTTGCATGGTCAGTCTCCAATTTTGCTTCTAGATGATGTTTTGGCCGAATTAGATACAAAGAGGCAATTACTGCTTTTAGATGCAGTGGGTCAAGAACATCAATGTTTAATAAGTGCAACACATTTAGAAGCTTTTGAAGGTGATTGGATCAGACACTCACAAATAATGAAATTGGATTCCTTAATTTGAGAGTATTATTCGGTTATGGTGGAAAAGATTTTCAGAACATATGGAACCTTTCGTGTCTGACTTACATCCAAATCCTGGATGGGCTAATGCTGAGAAAATAAATAATATTGAATCTTCAGGAAAAGTTTCTTATGAGAAGGCAGGTAGACACTGCATTCTTGAAATCTATGAATGCGATCAAGCTAAATTAAATGATGAAGCTTTTGTAAGGACAACGATAACTTCATCAGTAAAAATGGCTGGTGCAACACTTATAAATTTAATTACGCATAGCTTTAAACCACAGGGCGTAACCGGACTCGCTTTATTGGCTGAATCACATATTTCAATTCATACATGGCCTGAAATTGGTTATGCAGCAATAGATGTTTTTACATGTGGAAACCATACAATGCCTGAAAGTGCTTGTGAATTTTTCTCAAAAGAATTTGCAGCAAAAAAATGCTCTTTGAAAAGTATTGTTCGAGACATACCTACTGAATGTAATACTTTATCTCGTGATCCATGACTCGAAAATATTAATGAGTTTTTTCTATCTATTTTAAAGTTGATTATTTAGGAGCTTTCTATCTCTATTTAGCTTTCCACTAATTAAACCTTCTAAATCAATACTTACTGAAGTAAAACCTATAGATAAAAAATAATTGATAATTTCTTCTTTTTGAACACTTTGTAAGAAGTTCTCTATTTCAGCTTGGGGTAATTCTATTCTTCCTGACAATCCCTGACTTCTAACCCTTACTCTTTTAAAACCTAGATTGATTATCCATTCCTCAGCTAGAGCTATTTGTTCAAGTCTTTTTGAACTGATTTCTTCTCCGAAAGGAATGCGAGAGGCTAAACATGGCTGTGCAGGTTTATCCCACCAAGGTAGGCCTAATGCTTTAGAAATTGAACGAATGGATTTTTTATTGATTTCCAGTTCAGCCAGAGGTGATCTTGCTCCAGCCTCATTTGATGCATGAATTCCAGGACGAAATTCTTGAAGGTCATCATGATTAACACCATCAAGCACTTGAGCATTGTTGGACTGTATAGAAATTTCTTTTAGATACTTGTGCAGTTCTTTTTTGCATGCATAACATCTATTCTCAGGGTTTTTATAGTAGTTAGGTATTTTTATTTCATTGGTTTGGCATTCTTCATGACGAATACCTATCCATGACGCTTGTTGACGAGCTTGTTTTAATAAATATGGAGCTAAAGAGGAAGAAACGCCTGTGATTGCAAAAGCTTTTGATCCTAATTGTTCTTGAGCAATACTTGCTACTAATGAACTGTCTACTCCTCCTGAGAAAGCAACACAAACATTTTCAAAAGCTTTAATAAAATCTCTCAATAAATACAATTTTTTGAGATCTGATTTTGATAAAGATTCAAGTTGGCTAAAAAACACTTCTTTTGGGCGACTAGTTTTGTTGTAATGAAAGAGGCTTGAACTAGTTAAGTTGTGAATGTATGTTGGATATTCTATGACGTCTAATACAGAAGAAGTTAAGTTGCATTCAAAAGGATTGAAAGTATCTCAAGTGGTATCTAAAGGTATAGGAATTACTACGGCATCAGATGGATTAGAACGTAATCATGGGCAATTACATATATATGATGGAGAAGGTAAGGGTAAAAGCCAAGCAGCTCTTGGAGTCGTTTTAAGAACAATTGGTCTTGGTATCTGTGAGAAAAGACAAACAAGAGTGCTTCTTCTTAGGTTTTTGAAAGGTCCTGGCCGTTCTTATGATGAGGATGCTGCTATAGAGGCTTTGCAGCAAGGCTTTCCACATCTTATTGATCAAGTAAGAACTGGCAGGGGTGAATTCTTTACAACTGATGAAGCTACAAAATTTGATATTCAGGAGGCTCAACGAGGTTGGGACATTGCTAAGGGTGCTATAGCTAGTGCGCTTTATTCAGTCGTTGTATTAGATGAACTTAATCCCGTTCTTGAACTTGGATTATTGACTGTTGAAGATGTTGTGAAGACACTTACTTCAAGACCACCTGGTATGGAAATAATAGTTACTGGAAGAGCAGCTCCAATACCTCTAATTAAAATTGCTCAACTTCATTCTGAGATGAAAGCTCATCGACGCCCCGAAATAAATGATGAGGAAATATTTTTTGAAAGAAATATAGATGGAATTGAGATTTATACTGGAGAAGGAAAAGGAAAATCAACAAGTGCTTTAGGAAAAGCTTTACAAGCTATTGGCAGAGGCATAAGTCAAGATAAAAGTCATCGTGTATTAATTTTGCAATGGCTTAAAGGTGGTAGCGGTTATACAGAAGATGCTGCTATTGCAGCTCTTAGAGAGAGTTATCCTCATTTAGTTGATCACCTTCGTTCTGGTAGAGATGCAATTGTATGGAGAGGTCAACAAATGCCTATCGATTATGTAGAAGCGGAGAGAGCTTGGGAAATAGCAAGAGCGGCAATTTCTAGTGGACTTTATAAGACAGTAATTTTGGATGAATTGAATCCAACTGTTGACTTGGAATTACTCCCAGTGGACCCGATTGTTCAAACATTGCTTCGCAAACCTTCAGAGACGGAGGTTATTATTACAGGTAGATGTAAAAACCATCCAGCATATTTTGATTTAGCAAGTGTCCATTCTGAGATGGTATGTCATAAACATTATGCAGAAAAAGGAGTCGATTTAAAAAGAGGTGTTGATTATTAATTCCAGTTTATTTTGCTTGATTCCAAGCCTCTATTCCTCCTTCAATATTGATACTATTTATTCCAAACTTCTCTAAATATTTGACTGCTCTAATTGAGCTCTTCCCAGTTTTACAGCAAATGTAAAGATCATAATCGGTCGAATTATTTTGGATTTGATCAAGTACCTCTCCACTTTCAATTTTATATAGAGGTATTGACTTGGATCCTGGTATCGAACCTTCTAAAAATTCTTTTAAGTTACGAACATCTATGATTGATATCTTTTCTGGTTGTTTATTTAGCAATAATTTAAGATCTTTTACAGAGATACTTTTTATTTTTGAACTGACATTGGCTTTATTTTTTGAGTTTATATTAGAACAGAATTTATCATAATCTATAAGCTTATGTATTGTTTTATTTGCTGGATCAGGTTTTAATGTTAGCTCTCTGAAGCTCATCTTTAGAGCATTAAAGATCAATAATCTTCCGTTAAGCGGCTTCCCGATTTGCGTAATTATCTTGATAGCTTCTGTTGCTTGAATTGTACCGATTATGCCTGGCAAAACACCCATAACTCCAGCTTCAGAACAAGATGGAATCAATTCTAGTGGAGGTGGTATTGGAATTAAATCTCTATAGTTAGGACTTTCTCTAGTTAGATTAAAAACACTAGCTTGCCCTTCAAATCCTGCAATAGATCCATATACATAAGGCTTACCTAGGATTGTGGAAGCATCATTTATTAAATATCTAGTTGGAAAGTTATCTGAACAATCACAAATGACATCATAATCATTAATTATATTTAAAGCATTATTTTGGGTTAGTTTTTGGTTGAATAAATCGATTTTACAAAAAGGGTTTATCTTGAGGAGATGTTTTTTAGCTGAATCAGTTTTTTTTGTGCCAATTGAAGTTGTTCTATGAATTATTTGTCTTTGCAAGTTAGAATCTTCTACTAAATCAAAGTCAACTATTCCAATACGTCCGATTCCTGCAGCCGCAAGATAAATTAAAAGCGGAGAGCCAAGCCCTCCTGTTCCAATAGTTATAACTGAACTATTTTTGAGTTTTTTTTGTCCTTTTAGTCCTATTTCAGGAAGACTTAAATGTCTTGCATACCTTGAAACTTCTTCAGGCGTCAGATTTACTTTCTGATCATTTTCTCCCATTATCAAAATCTTTCATGATGTAGTTTACGTTAAAGAGAAAAACTCAACTTTCACATTATGAAAGCTATCTTTATTCTCAATCCACCATGCTTTTAAAGAACCATGTCTATCAGCTATAACCATAAGACCAGGTGAGTGGTGCCATAGTAAATCAATTTTGGAAGGTATGTTGTTACCTAATGGATGAGAGTGTGCGCAACATAGAATTTCAAGATTATATTTTCTTGCCCATCGTTGAGCTGCAATTTGATCTTTAGCATCTATTTCAAAACGATTTCTTTTCGATAAAGGGTTTAAATTTTTCTTTTTTCTCAAATCTATTTTTGGCTCACATAACCTGGAATTAGATTTTTTCCAGACATTAGAACATTGCCAAGAATTTTTTATTTCCCAAAAGTTCTTTTCTTTATTATCTAGCGAAGTTCTTTTGTTCCCAATTAAGATTGCACATCCTTCCTGAGGTTCTACTGCTTTTAAGTTTTCACATAGGAAAAGATGGCAGTTGTTATGGAATTCGATATGTTCAGGAATTTTCATATGAAAACCTAATTTGATTCGGTACTCTCTACATTTTGGTTCGGAGTTATCGATATATTGCCTATGGCGTTTATAAGATTAATTCGATAAGGTTTGTTCATATTGCTTAGCCGCTTGTGTTCATGTCTGATGTAAATCCTGAGTCAAAAGACGACTCCAATTCAAATAAAACTGAAGGAATTAGTTTTTCAGAACGTTACAGTGACGTAATGGGAAAAGTCAATGAGTCATTGAACAAGATTGATTGGACTCAAATGGGTAAATATGGTAAAGCTGCAGGGATTATTGCAGTCGTAATTCTTGCCCAAGTTTTGATTAAGATTGTTATTGATACAATAAACTTCTTCCCAATTCTACCTGGCTTATTAGAACTTCTTGGAGTCGTAGTTTTAGGTCAGTGGAGCTGGCAAAACTTAAAAACAAGTGAAAGAAGAACAGCAGTATTTGAAAAAGTTCAAAACCTTAAAAAAGAATATTTAGGTTAACTTTTACTTTGTTTTTTTAAGTTCTTAAAACTAAGACTTGATTGAAAAATCATGTCTTAGTTTTTTTATTGTCTTTAATACTGATTCTTTATAAGATCCACCAAAGATATTTGCGTGATTTAGTAAGTGATAAAGATTATATACTTCAACTCTTTCCTCAGATGATTTATTTAGAGGCCAAATTTCTTCATATCCACGATAAAAATCTGAACTAAACCCTCCAAATAATCTAGTCATAGCTATATCAACTTCTCTATCTCCCCAATAGCAAGCTGGATCATATAGACATCCCAAACCATTTTTATTAGTCCCACAATTACCACTCCAAAGGTCGCCATGAAGGATTGATGGACTGGGTTTGTGATTATTTAAATATGAACCAAAATAGACTAAAATATCTTTATATTCTTCAATGTTTATTCCCCATTTTCTTGCGATTCTTAACTGTGGCTCTAGACGATATTTTATAAAATATTCCCCCCAGTTGTTATCCCAACCCCTTTCCTGATAGTTGGTACCTATAAAACCCTCACTTTCCCATCCGAAATTCTTTTTGCTTTCTCTTGATGAGGACTTATGAAGTAAGGCTAAACCTTGACCAAGGATTGTTTGGGTACATTGTTCAAGATTTATCCATGTCAGACAAAGTATGGAAATTTCATTGTATTCGATAAGTTCCAATGGCTCAGGAATATAGATATAAGATTCATTAGAATATTCTCTCAGATTTACAAGGCATTCATATTCATACATAAACATATTAAAATTGTTTATGTGGTTTGTTTTTGCGAACACTCTATGCCCATTTTGTAAATGAATACACCATGCTTTGTGAATACAACCTCCTCCAACAGGAGTTATTTTTTCTACACATGAGCTTTTAGTTATCTTGTTTGAATTTGTAATAGCTTCTTTTATTAAATCTTCCATTTAATTATTTTTGCCTAATAATTTGTCTTATGTCTGAAGAATCTATCATTGTTGTGGGTGGAGGAATCGCAGGCTTAACTACTGCGGCTTTGTTGGCTAAAGAAGGATATTCAGTAACTTTGATAGAAGCTCATACACAACTAGGTGGATGTGCAGGAACTTTCCATAGAAGCACATTTATTTTTGATGTAGGAGCTACTCAGGTCGCAGGACTGGAAAAGGGAGGAATTCATCATCGTTTGTTTAATTATTTACAAATCCCAATACCTGATGCAAAAATTTTGGACCCTGGTTGTTCTGTAGATCTTTGTGATGGGACTATGCCAATTAATCTTTGGCATAATCCGCTTAAGTGGAGAGAAGAACGCGAAAAACAGTTTCCTGGCAGTGAATTATTCTGGTCATTATGTACTCAAATACATAAAAGTAATTGGGCTTTCGTAGATAGAGATCCTGTCTTGCCAATTAGTAACTTTTGGGATTTGACTGAATTAATTAAAGCAATTCGTCCTGGAAACTTATTAACAGGTGTTTTAAGTAAATTGACAATTGCTGATTTACTTAAAATATCAGGATGTGAGAAAGACAAACGTCTACGGAAATTTTTAGACCTTCAATTGAAACTTTACTCTCAAGAGCCTGCAAATAGAACCGCAGCATTATATGGAGCGACAGTTTTACAAATGGCTCAGTCACCAAGGGGGTTATGGCATCTTCAGGGTTCAATGCAAATCTTGAGTGACTCTTTGAAAAATAGTTTTCTGCGAGATGGTGGAAATCTTTTGATTGGGCATAGAGTTACTAGTATATTTAAAGATAAAAATCTAAATAATTTCTTGATCAAGGTCATTAATAAAGGGAACAATTTGATGTGCCTGAATTCATCTGATGTAGTTTTTAGCCTTCCACCTCAATTACTTCTCGATTTAGTACCCATAGAGGGTGGTTTATCTAAAAGATATCGTCAACAAATAAAAAACTTACCGAAAGCTAGCGGAGCTTTAGTACTTTATGGGGCTATATCGCGATCTGATTTGCCAGCGAACTGTCCAAGTCATCTTCAGATTGTTGATGAGAACTTAGGTTCTTTATTTGTATCCATAAGTGTAGATGGTGATAAACGCGCTCCCATTGGGATGGCGACATTAATAGCAAGTGTATTTACTGATATAGAGAATTGGTCCAATATCGATTCTGAGACTTATTTATGTAAAAAAGATTTTATTAGTACACAGATCCTGGATATCCTCAATCAAAAGCTTCATCTATCAGGCAAGAGTTGGTTGCATAAAGAACTAGCAACGCCTAAAAGCTTTGAAAAGTGGACACGTCGTCCAGGTGGGATAGTTGGTGGGCTTGGTCAGCATCCATCTCAATTTGGCCCTTTTGGCTTGCCAAGTCGATCTCCTCTTGACGGGTTGTGGCTTTGTGGCGATTCAATATATCCCGGTGAAGGTACTGCAGGTGTTAGTCAATCAGCATTGATGGTATCTAGGCAAATTATGGCAGCAAAAGGTAGACGATTAGATATTCCTATCTTGGGTTGATATTCTTTTTGATCAGATCTTCTCTGATTTGTTGAGTCTTAAGTAGTTCTTTTTCTATTTCTTCCCAGTTCTCAGAAAGTAGACGTTGTTCGAGTAAATCTAGAGATTGTTTATAAGTACGTAAACTTTGGAGCATGTTTGACTTGTTAAATTTTGCCATTGCAACGCCTAGCTGAGGGTTCCCTCCACCAATTCTTGATGTATCAGCAAATCCACTAGAAACTAAGTCTTTGGCAAGAGATAATAGAGACTTATTATCTCTAATATCCATAGTCTTAAGTAAAGCAGCGCTAATGAAAACAGGCAAATGTGAAATTAAACCAACTGCCTCGTCATGAATTTTGGCTTCAGTAGTTATCCATTTGCATCCAAGTAATAAAGAAATTTGATGAATCGTTTCGAGTGCTAATTGATCAGTCTCCTTGTCAGGTGTTACTACCCATGGTTTATTCTTGAATAAATTATGTTGTCCTGCAGTTACTCCAAATTTTTCAGTACCTGTCATTGGATGGCTTGCGACAAAACGAGGATGTAATTTCTTCCAAGTTTTTAAAACAGGTAGTTTTACGGATCCAACATCTGTAACAACAGCATTTTCTGGAATTGAATTTACTAATAATGATTCTGGCTTTAAGAGCTGCTGGAGTGGTAAAGCAATAAAAACTATTGAACAATTTTTTAATGTATCCGTATCTGTGCTGATTGTTTGAGCTAGCTTTCTTTTTCTCGCTTTTTTGGCGGTTTCTTCACGGTGAGCAATTCCATGAACATTAAAACCAAGTTTTTGAAGATCTAAACCCAAGGATCCTCCAATTAGGCCCATTCCAACAATTCCAATATTTGTATGCGCTGTTGGTTTAAGATCCATAAATACTATTGTTCTCTATCTTTTTTGATAGGGCAACCTAACTAAGAGAATTTATTGATATTAGGTTTTTTCTAATGCTTGAGGCAAATTCTCATAACCATCTAAAAAAACTTCATCAAAAGAATCTTTCTTTGTGGCCTAATAGTTTAACTTTAACAAGATTAATCGCTAGAAGTTTAAGACGAAGAGACAATACTTTAATTCAATTAGCCAGTGATTCTCAGAATTATTGGTGGCCTAGTCTTTTGATTCCAATTTGCTTAGAGAGCAATAATATTGTGCTTCTTCTCTCGGCTAAATTACGTCGACAAATAATTGAAGTTGAATTGCCACATTTACGAGCAAGTGGATTGAATTTTGATTATGTCGAAGGAATTAGACGCACACCACCAGCAAATAAAATATGGTTGCTTAATCATAAACATCTATGTATTGCTTATGAAAATGATTCCCTGAGAAATTGCCAATTGATTATTCCGGAAGCTGAGTTTTTGTCTGGTGAACTTACAGAATCTATGTCGATCAAAATTACTCCAAAAGATTGGGAGAATTTAATTAAGTGTTACCCTGGTTTTGAATCAGCAATTCTTAATATTCATGAGAGATTAAGTCGAAGACTTTTTAGGCAGGCTGCTTGTAATGACGCTGCCATAAGACTTGATTCAAGTGAGATAAAGCTTTTACGAGAGATGTTGAAGGATGAACCATCTTTTCCAATCCCTTGGGATAGGGCTTTCCGTGCTGCCACTAATGATTGGGTGCACTGGGCTCAATTAAGTCATCAAGAACTGAAATGGGATTGGCATTTTCAGCCTGTAACTCCTTTGAAAACCCTTTCAGATCTTTGGTCCAGTCAGATTCATTTAATGGTGACGAACTCAGGGAAAAATGATTCGTTCCTTTCAGAACTGAAACAAGCAAAATGTTCTTTTTCAGTAGAAGTTAATTTAGGTAAAACTTTGAATCAAGAACCTATTCCTCTTTTTGTACCCAAGAAACAACCTTTACCAAATACACCTTCTTTTTATCGATATTTGTTAGATCAATGTCGAAGATTGATTCTTGGTCGTAGACGTATAACTATTATTTTGATAGATGACTTACAATTACGGCTTAAATTGTTAAGTGAATTAGTTGAAGAATTTGGATTGAGAGTGGTTCATGAAACTATTAATTCTGAGAGTAATGGGATTATTTGTTGTAGCTGTGATTGGTGGATTATTAATCAAGATCAGCTTCCAATGCCCGATCAATTGATTTTTGCAATTATTCCATTCCCTACTTTAGAATCACCTTTAATTGCAGCTAGAGCTCAAACATTTAAGAATCAAGGTAGAGATTGGTTTAGAGAATTTCTTTTACCTGAAACTCTTAAGATCCTTCTTAGATCTATAGCAATTATTAGAGGTAAGGATGTTCGAGTTGCAATCCTTGACGGTCGCATGCGCTATAGAAGTTGGGGAAAATCAATCTTCCAAACACTTGAGCCTTGGATTCCCTTGGAGCGTTTATTGCCTTATTAAAATCAATCTCGTAGATTGGCAATCATTACTTTCCTCAGAATGGGAGAAGCTCGTCGTAGATCCAAAGAAGGCTTGTTACCAAGGGATAGGAAAAATCCAAAGAATGAATCCCCACGTATTGTTTCTTGGTTTCCTGTGACACAAGCTCAAAGAGATCAGTTTATTCGGTTAAGTATTCGAGGAGGATGGATAGGTATTATTTTATTGGTTTTGCTTTGGGTTGTCGTTCGATTTCTTGGACCCGCTGCAGGATGGTGGGTACCTGCAGATATGAGATAAATCTTGTATAAGTATCTCTCTTACTTAGCCATCTGCTGATACCTGACGTACTTCTGCTCGTGATGCAGCATTGCGAGCAGCAGCTGCTAATGGACGCATTGAATTAGCACTGACCTCTGATCCTTCGATTAATTTTTCTTTCACTAATTTCTCAATTATTTCTTTTGCTTCAGGATTTTGTTCAAGCCAACTAATTGTATTGTCTCTGCCTTGACCAATATTGTCACCTTCGTAGCTATACCAAGCTCCTTTACGAGTAACGATATTAGTTTCATCTGCCAAATCAAGAAGACAACCAAGAGTGCTAATTCCTTTTCCAAAAAGAATGTCAAATTCGGCTATTCGAAATGGGGGTGCAACTTTGTTTTTTGCTACTTTAACTTTTGCACGAATTCCATATTCTTCTGTTCCTCTTTTAAGTGTTTGAATGCGACGGATATCTAATCTTACAGAGGCATAAAACTTAAGAGCATTCCCACCAGTTGTAGTCTCTGGGTTCCCATATGTAATACCAATTTTAAGACGCAATTGATTTAGGAAGATTACTGTGCATCCAGACTTACCTATATTTCCAGTAATTTTTCTCATTGCTTGACTCATTAAACGAGCTTGGGCGCCTACTGAATGATCACCCATCTCGCCTTCTATTTCTGAACGAGGTGTTAGTGCAGCGACGGAGTCAACAACAACTAGATCTACGGCAGCAGATCTAATGAGTTGGTCAACGATTTCCAAAGCCATCTCTCCTGTATCCGGTTGAGATACGAGAAGATTCTCTATATCAACACCAAGAGAAGCTGCATAGACTGGATCAAGAGCATGTTCTGCATCTACAAAGGCAGCAACTCCGCCGTTACGTTGAATTTCTGCTATAGCATGTAATGTAAGCGTTGTTTTGCCAGAACTTTCAGGACCATAAACCTCTATTACACGTCCTTTTGGATAGCCGCCGCCAAGAGCTAAATCAAGTGTTAGGGCACCAGTCGATATTGTTTCTACTCGCATCTTTGAGGCGTCCCCTAGGCGCATGATCGAACCTTTTCCAAAGTTTCGTTCTATTTGCCCAACCACTAAATTCAATGCTTTTTCTTTTTCCCCGGATTTTGCGTCCATTGTTTTTGATGCAGCTGATTGGAGTGGTTTGACTTCGCTTGACATGACAAGTAACTTTAATTTAGAGGGACAACAACAGACGTTGGAATTGATAATTAAATACTCAGATTCTCAACGAATATCAATCAGACCGATAGTACAGACGTACGCTATTTAGTCAAGGCCAGTTCGAAATAGGTTCTCTTAAAGTTTCTAGATCTAGTAATTGAATACCAGAAGGAAGATTCTTTCGATCCTGAGGTTTTAAGTACCCCCAACTTGCTAAGTAGCAAGGGATAGATTTTAATTTTGGATCTTCCAGGACTTTTTCTAAGGTGCTTCTACGATCTTCTATAAATCCGCGAATGATTCTTTGATGTAAGAGTTGGTTTAAAACATCTATTTTGCTTCCTGATTCGTGACCAAAAATAAGTTTTGGCTGCAGGTTGAAACAATTCAGAAGTTTTTTTGTGAACTCAATACTTTTTGTTGTTAAAATAGCAAACTCAATTTCTTCTTTTTCAAGGATCTGGAGTCTTTGAATCACTGAAGAAAAGGGCCGATGATAATTTAACCATTGATTGAAATTATGTGATATAGCTTCTCTTCGTGTTTGATTTAAAGCTTCTTGTAATTGAGAAGATGTCCAACCCCATTTGTTAAGAGCTAAAGAGCATTCTTTTGAATAATTTCTTGAGAAAGTTTGAATACCTTTTAAGTTTATTTGACTATTTTTATGGGAACATTCAGCAGCCAAGATAACCATTTCCCAACCATGGTGAACCCAGGGTCTCATTGCCTTAAAAGTTGTGGGGATCTCGCTAGGCAAAAAAATTACTTCTTTTTCTTGAGGAGAAAGTATGTTGAGACAAGTTTGACGAGAACTTGACCAATACTCTTCAATGCCGTCAACGATGACACCATCAAAATCAAGAACAAGTAAAGGTTTCTTTATCACTAAAAGTTGAAAACTGGGCCGCTAGGATTCGAACCTAGGAATGTCGAGACCAAAACCCGATGCCTTACCACTTGGCGACGGCCCATTGTACCAGATCTATGTTTGCAATTGATAGCCACAGATTTGGATTCTTGCTCTTAGATGATTGCATATTTGATTCAATCCTGTCATGTCCTTATCCAGTTTTTTTTAGTTAATCAGAAAATTTCTTCTTCTATGAATCAATTGAAGCTTTCGTATGATTGATCTGGCTAAGAAAATTCAATTATGAAGATTTTCTTATGAGCCAAGGATTTATTAGTTGTTGTGCTTTTGAAAGAGCTGCCTCCCAACCTTCTGGCCACTCTCTAAGACTAATCCGTTTTCGTTGAGCTTCTTGTAACCAGGGTTGGATGATTTTTCTTGCTTGACCTCCAAAAGCAACTCCTTCAGGCCCATTGGCCTTGGGGAGGTACTTAATGGTTGATTCATTAGTACCTCCGGCAAGTTGCAATGGGCCTGGTGGGGCTATTGGGCGTATCTTTTCCCATAGTTTTACTGCAACTTTAGCTGCACCTATTCCTAGGTCTCCACTCATTCTGCGACCATCAAGTTGCCAAAGAGGTTTGAGGTTGTGCATTCTCAGGGCCTCATGACGAATCCAAAGCTCTTCTGCTAACTTTTCATGATTGATGTCATAACCTTGTAAGCCACAACTGACGGATAGGCGGTTGAATTGCAAATCTCCTTTCATGATTTCTTCTATTGTTTTTTGAAATGCTTTTGATCTTCCTGGCGCAGTATGAATTTCAATAGCATCCGGTTTTATAGATTTTAATAATGGTGCGAAATCCTGAAGGGACAATCTTCTATCTTTCTCCTGAATAATT
>QBWA01000005.1 GCA_003283745.1 Prochlorococcus sp. AG-315-B03
ATCTTTAGGCTGTTCAATTCCATTCTTGAAAATTAAATCAAGTATCAAATTTCCTTGATCTGTAACTACTGGGCCAGCTTTTTTTTTTGCCATCCTTAACTCACTAATTCCACCAATATCTTCTAAGGATCTACGAACTTGTTTCCAAGCCGCAGGAAGAACCTCTACAGGCAATTTAAAATCTAAATTCAACTTTTCAACAATTTTAGATGAATCAACAACTACTAAAAACTTTTTAGAAATAGCAGCAACAAGCTTTTCCTGAACGTGACAAGCACCTCCACCTTTAATGAGTTGAAAGTTTGGATCCACTTCATCTGCCCCATCAATTGCTAAATCAATCTTTGAAACAGCAGAAAGTGAAGTCAAAGGAATTCCCAATTCACCCGCCAAAACTTCACCTTGAAAAGATGTCGGTATACCAACAACATCCTGGATTTCTCCATTCTTAATTTTTTGACCTAAAGCTTCAATCATTAAAGCCGCCGTTGAACCCGAACCGAGTCCAAGAATCATCCCATTATCTATCTGATCAACAGCAGCCTGAGCAACTGCTTTTTTCATCTGGGTTTGTAGATCCACTTTCTGAAATATCACCTTGAGTGACAGTAGCAAGATATTCAACCAATTCCAGGCAAAGCAGCAGGCTTTATAGAAAGATTAATTTCTTGGTTATTTCTAAGAACTTCAATTTGAAAAGGCATGCCTATTTGAGCATTTTCAACTCGCTCAAGCAAAGACTTTGGATCAACAATTGAATCCCCTTCTGCTTTAATCACAAGATCACCTCTACGCAACCCCGCTTTCTCAGCTGGACTTTCAGGAATAACAGATTGAACTAATGCGCCTGAATGTTCAGGTAATAAAAATATTGCATTTGGATCTTGATTATGCTCTTTAGCTATTCGCTCATTCAATAAAACCAACTGTGCCCCTAAGTAGGGATGCACTACTTCACCATTAGTAAGTAGCTGTCCTGCAATCCTTGAAGCAAGATTAATTGGTATAGCAAAACCAAGGCCAGCCCCGGGTCCTGACCTTACCAAGGTATTTATACCTATCACTTCTCCTTCTGAATTTATCAAAGGGCCGCCAGAATTGCCTGGATTAATCGCAGCGTCTGTTTGTATTAAATCTAATCTCTTGTCTAAGAAGCCAAGGCTATTTATATCTCTGTGCAGACTACTAATGATCCCTAATGTAACTGTACTTTCAAGTCCATAAGGTGTTCCCAGTGCTATTGCCCAGTCGCCTACTTGAAGCTCCTCAGAATCACCCAAATCAACACTCTCTAAATTAGATAAATCTTTAACTTCAACCAATGCTAAGTCAGTTACGAGATCAGACCCAACTACTTTCCCATCAACTTGATCTCCATTTTGAAAAGTAATAATTACGTTATCCACTCTCTCAACGACATGTGCATTTGTAAGAATCAAACCTTTTCTGTCGATTACAAATCCTGATCCTTGAGCCTTCTCTTTCTGAGGGAGGGTCCCCAAATCTCCTAAAAGATCTTTCAGAAGAGGATCCAATAAATCAGATTCAAATGCTTCCATTTCAATTTCCCTTTCAATATCAATCCTCACAACTGCTGGAGCAACTTTACTTACGACATCAGTAACAAAACTATGTTTCTGAATGGATAGAAAGTCATCGAAAGCAAATAATGGAGAAGATCCAAATAAAAAGCTAAATATGGCAAAGGAAAGAATGATGATATTTATTAAAAAACTTTTAGAGCTAAACCTTTTTGGGATTAAAAATTGTTGGCCAGAATCTTGATCAAACATTAAACACAACAACTCGATAGGATTAAGAACTTTATTTTATAGTTAATGAAACCTTTATCGAGTAAGCTTAAATTGCCTGACGGTTACCTCCTAAATGAGGAGGCAGGTCAAAACTAAAACCGCTCGGGCTAAATAGCTCGACTTTGACACTGCCTTTTGTCTAATCCAACCGCTTCAGAACTAAAAGAAATTGCATCAAATGCCGCCATTATTAACGGCTTTGAGGTGGTTGATATAGAAATGGTAAATCATTCAATACCATTATCAATTCAAGTTAATGTCAGACATAGAGATCCTGAAAAGGAAGTAACTGTTGATGATTGCGCATTTTTAAGTCAACCTATTGATGAAGCCTTTCAAAACTCATCTACTATCAATCAACCTTTTACTTTAGAAATAAGCAGCGAAGGTATTGGCGAGTTTTTAACTAAAGATAGAGACTTTCAAACTTTCAAAGGCTTTCCAGTTGAAGTGACTTATCTGGATTTTAAAAAAGTTGAACAACAGAAAAAAGGTTTACTTCTTGGAAAATCCGAAGATGATCTACAAATAAACCAAAAAGGAAGGATTAATCAAATCCCCATAAAAGATGTCCTAAGAGTTCGCCTCACCACATCTTCTGGTTAAATTCTAGATATATCAATATCTAAACCCATCATTCTCCTCTATATATCCCATCATCGATGGCTCTTGTTCTACTCCCAGGCTTAAATAACTTAATTGAAGACATCAGTGAGGAAAAAAAACTTCCTTCGCAAGTTGTCGAAGCCGCTCTAAGAGAAGCTCTACTTAAAGGCTATGAAAGATATAGAAGAACTCTTTATCTAGGGATTAGCGAAGATCCATTTGAGGAAGACTATTTTAGTAATTTTGACGTAGGTCTAGATCTCGAGGAAGAAGGCTACAGGGTTTTAGCAAGCAAAATAATTGTAGAAGAGGTTGAAAGCGATGATCATCAAATTGCTATAGCGGAAGTAATGCAAGTCGCTGATGATGCTCAAGTTGGAGACACTGTTGTTCTTGATGTCACACCAGAGAAAGAAGAATTTGGAAGAATGGCAGCTGCAACAACTAAGCAAGTTTTAGCTCAAAAATTACGTGACCAGCAAAGGAGAATGATTCAAGAGGAATTTGCCGATTTAGAGGATCCAGTATTAACAGCCAGAGTTATCAGATTTGAACGTCAATCGATAATTATGGCTGTAAGTTCAGGTCTTGGCAGACCAGAAGTTGAGGCAGAACTTCCAAGGAGAGACCAACTACCAAATGACAATTATAGAGCTAATGCAACTTTTAAAGTATTCCTCAAAGAAGTTAGCGAGGTCCCTAGACGAGGTCCTCAACTTTTTGTAAGCAGGTCCAATGCTGGTCTCGTTGTTTATTTATTTGAAAATGAAGTACCTGAAATCCAAGAAGGATCAGTAAGAATTGTTGCAGTATCGCGTGAAGCCAATCCTCCCTCAAAAGCAGTAGGACCTAGAACAAAAGTTGCTGTTGACAGTATTGAAAGAGAAGTAGATCCGGTCGGCGCTTGCATAGGAGCTAGAGGAGCACGAATTCAACAAGTAGTAAATGAACTTCGCGGAGAAAAAATTGATGTTATCCGCTGGTCATCTGATCCCGTTCAATACATATGCAATTCCTTAAGTCCTGCAAGAGTTGAGGTGGTAAGGCTTGTGGACCCTGAAGGTCAGCATGCACATGTTTTAGTACCTCCTGACCAACTAAGTCTTGCTATTGGAAGAGAAGGGCAGAATGTAAGACTTGCTGCCAGACTTACCGGATGGAAAATAGATATAAAAAATTCTCAAGAATATGATCAATCTTCTGAAGATTCTGAAGTAGCTGAATTAATTGCCCAAAGAGAAGAAGAAGAATCTCTCCAAAGAGAAGCAGAACAAAGACTTGAAGCAGAACAAACTG
Organism: Prochlorococcus sp. AG-315-B03; assembly: GCA_003283745.1. GTDB lineage: Bacteria > Cyanobacteriota > Cyanobacteriia > PCC-6307 > Cyanobiaceae > Prochlorococcus_B. Next base: position 3,717 of record QBWA01000005.1, read on the forward strand.
CAAGAGCTCAAGAAGATGCAAGATTAAGAGAGCTTTATCCTCTGCCTGAGGATGAAGAAGAATTTCCAGAAGATCAATTAACAGAACTAAATTCCAACGAAAAAGAATTAAGTTTAAATGAAACAGAAACAATCGATGATCAAATCGAAAACAATCAAAATGATGAAGTAAAAGAAGAGGAAAGAGCCCGGTGAGTCAACGTCCCGTTCTGCGTCGCTGTGTAACCTGTAGAAAAGTACTGGATCGCCAGCAACTGTTAAGGGTTACCAGGGACTTCCAGGATGGAGTAGTTCTCGACGGAGGGATGGGAAGATCTGCCTATCTTTGTCCAAACGAGAAATGCCTTGAAGAAGCTTGGAAAAGAAAAAGGCTACAAAAAGCCCTGAAATGTGAAATTCAATACAGTATTATCAATGTGCTCCAAAAGCGACTTAATACCTGCATTGATTCAGATACTGAGGCATGATGAATGATATAAATCAATTAGCTCACTAACCAATCCTTGAAGCAAGCGAAACATTAATGACCAGCAGCGGAAAAATCAGGATTTACGAGTTGTCAAAGGACTTAAACCTTGACAACAAAGATGTGCTTAATGCAGCTCGAAAACTTGCCATTGCAGCAAAGAGCCATAGCAGTTCAATAAGCACTCTTGAAGCCAATCAAATTAAGAATTTTCTTAAAGAGGGATCTCCACCCCCCCAAGATCAAAAACCTAGTCAAAAGAAAGGTAAAGAAATCCTTGCAGTAAAAAAAAGCCCTGCAAAGCTTCAAAAGAATGTTAGTGATACAAAAAAAACACCAAAGATAGAGAAAAACCAAAATTCACCTTCTAACTTGCCTTCATCAAATCAAAATCTGAAGGTCCCTTCTAAGCCCAAACAAACTTTAATTACACCAAAAGAAATATCCTCTTCCCACAAGCATCAACAAGCAACAAATAAAACCTCTGCGAAAGTAATAAAAGCTCCTTCTCAGCCAAATAAACCATCACCTCCTAAACCAAGACAAGAAATAAGCACTTCAGTTCCAAAACAGCCAAATAAAATTGTTGTTCAACAGAAGATTAATAATCAGAAAAAAGAAACCCATTTAAAACCTCACCAAACAAACTCTCAAGCAGCTAAAACACCATTATCAAAAACTCAATTAACAAGTAAGCCTGAGCCAAAGAGACCATTAGCCCCTCCAAGCAGGCCTCAAATAAATCGTCCAGAGAACCAGCCAGCTTCAAACATTAGTCAAAGAAATAAACCCTTAACAAATCAACGTAGAGTACCCCCTCAAAAATCAGTTCCTAGTAATCTTCAAAGGAGCAATAATCAAAACAGACAGAACCAGAGCCCTCCTCCCAGAACAGGTCAACCACCCTCAAAGGGTAATTCTCTTGAGTTAGTTGGAGCACCCATAAGAAGAGATAAACCTATCAACAAGCTCCCCGCAAGAGACATTAGTAATAAGCCAGCAAGGCCCGGGGCCCCAAATCGACCTGGGACTGCAAATAGACCTGTTCCCAATAATCGTGGGGGTAATAATCGCCCTGGTTCTCCTAATCGACAAGGTTCTAACAACCGTAGCGGAGTTCCAAGTCGTCCTGTTGCTGGTCAAAATCGCCCTGGTTCTCCTAATCGACAAGGTTCTTTTAATCGTCCAGGTGGACAAAATAGACCTGGCGCCCCTGTTAGATCTGCTGGAGCTCCTAATCCTAATCGTCCTACGAATCGTCCAGGGATACCTGCTGGCATGAGGAAACCAGTTGCACCAAGTGAATTAATGCAACTGCAAAAACCAAATAGTCGACCTGGCACTCCACCGCCAAGAAAAATTGATAGCACAACGAGTCCGAAGCCAAGAAGAGAAGGCTCAGATGGTGCAAAGCCACCTGTTAACAGACCAACCCCTGCAGCTGCTCCAAAACGTCCTGCTCATAGGCCTGGTGGATCACCTGCGCCTAGAAGAACAGGAAGACCTGACTGGGATGACAGCGCAAAACTTGATGCCTTAAGAAATAAATCCCCTCAAAAACAACGTCAAAAAGTTCATATAATTGGAGAAAATGATGATGCCTTAACCACTGAAACAAGTGGATTTGCCGGAGAACAACAAGCAGTTGTTCTTTCCGCAAGTTTAGCTAGACCATCAAAACCCAAAGCAAGTAAGAAAAATACAGGTAAACCACTAGCAGCAATAAGAAAACGCAAGAAAGAAACCACACGTCAAAGACAAAGAAGACGGGCTATGGAATTAAGAGCTGCAAGAGAAGCAAAGCTTGTCAGACCCGAAATGATAATTGTTCCAGAAGACAATCTGACAGTGCAAGAACTTGCTGACATGCTTAGTCTCGAAAGTTCTGAAATTATCAAATCATTATTTTTTAAAGGTATTACTGCAACAGTTACCCAATCCTTAGACCTAGCAACCATAGAGACAGTTGCAGAAGAATTTGGTGTTCCGGTTCTTCAAGATGATATTGAAGAAGCAGCTGCAAAAACTGTTGAAATGATTGAAGAGGCAGATTTAAAGCACTTAATAAAAAGGCCCCCTGTAGTAACAGTTATGGGGCACGTAGATCACGGAAAAACAAGTTTACTTGATGCAATTAGAAAAGCTAGAGTTGCAGCAGGTGAAGCGGGCGGAATAACTCAACACATAGGTGCCTATCAAGTAGAGACGGAACACGATGGTTCAACCAGAAAACTAACTTTTTTAGATACCCCTGGCCATGAAGCCTTCACAGCTATGAGAGCTAGAGGAACAAGAGTTACAGATGTAGCAATTTTAGTTGTAGCAGCTGATGATGGTGTTAGGCCTCAAACCCTTGAAGCAATAAGTCATGCTCGAGCAGCAAAAGTTCCAATAGTCGTAGCTATTAACAAAATTGATAAAGAAGGTTCATCTTCCGACAGGGTTAAAAAAGAGTTATCAGAGCAAAATTTATTGTCCGAAGAATGGGGAGGGGACGTGGTTATGGTCCCAGTGAGTGCAATAAAAGGAGAAAATATAGATAAACTTCTAGAAATGATTTTGCTGGTAACAGAAGTAGAGGATCTTCAAGCTAACCCAAAGAGGTTAGCCAAAGGCACTGTTATTGAAGCTCATCTTGATAAAGCAAAAGGACCTGTCGCCACTCTATTAGTACAAAATGGAACTCTCAAGTCAGGAGATGTAGTCGCAGCTGGTCCAGTACTTGGAAAAGTTCGCGCAATGGTTGATGAGAATGGATCCAGGCTTAAGACAGCAGGACCATCTTGTCCTGTAGAAGCGCTCGGTTTTAGCGAGGTACCAACTGCTGGAGATGAATTTGAGGTTTATCCAGATGAAAAATCAGCAAGATCAGTTGTAGGAGACCGAGCGACTGATGCCCGTGCGGCAAGACTTGCCCAACAAATGGCCTCAAGACGCGTTTCTCTTTCTGCAATGTCAGGTCAAGCAAGTGAAGGAGAATTAAAAGAATTGAATATTATTCTTAAAGCTGATGTTCAGGGTAGTTTAGAAGCCATTCTTGGATCATTAGAACAATTACCAAAAGACGAAGTTCAAGTAAGAGTATTGTTGTCAGCACCTGGAGAAATCACAGAAACAGATGTTGATTTAGCAGCAGCTTCAGGAGCAGTAATTGTAGGATTCAACACTTCAATGGCTTCTGGAGCGAAAAGAGCAGCTGATTCAAATGGAGTAGATGTTAGAGAATATGAGGTTATTTATAAACTGCTAGAAGATATTCAATTAGCTATGGAAGGACTTCTAGAACCAGAAATGGTCGAGGAAGGTCTAGGCACTGCTGAAGTGAGAGCAATCTTCTCAATTGGGAAAAGTGCCGTAGCAGGATGTTATATAACTAATGGAAAACTACAACGGAATTGTAAAGTCCGTGTCAAACGTGAAAGTCAAATCGTTTTCGAAGGTGACTTGGATTCTCTAAAGAGAAATAAAGATGATGTTAAAGATGTTTCAACAGGTTTCGAATGTGGAATTGGTTGTGATCGTTTTGCGAATTGGGCAGAAGGAGATCAAATAGAAGCTTATAAACTGGTTACACAAAGAAGAAAGCTAACCACTTAGCTATATTTATTAAAATACATTTATAAATAGATCTTTTAAATAAAGATAATAATCTAATCAATCATTCTCTTTATTTCTATCTTTTAATAATAAAAAACCAAGGATCATTAATGCAGAAATTTGGATAGCTAAATCGTTAATTGAAACACCCTCTCCAGCAACTATATTACTAAGCATGATAAAAAAACCTAAAGCAGCAGACCCGAAAAGAGCTATCCAAACAGCTCTTCTCAACCCTCTATAGGGAGATTTAGATTCCCTTAAAAGTCGTTCGCGAAGGTTTGGATCCAAATTAGATTCTGGCTTATTAGAATTGCTCAAGAAAATCAAATATATATAGTTTAATTCTACTGCCGGTGTAGCTCAGAGGTAGAGCAACTGATTCGTAACCAGTAGGTCAGCGGTTCAATTCCGCTCACCGGCATTAATTAACTGGAAGGTTTAAAAGATTCTGTGACACTTAAGGGAACAAATTTTTAGTTTTACTTACCTGATAGACATAAGTAACGGGGCATACCTGAACTCTTTAAATATTTCTCTCCTTGATCCTTACATTGATCCATATTGTTCATTTCTATTTTTTCTATTCCATAATTACTGTTCTGAAGAATTAACCAATAACTTTCAGCCTTAGCATGAAGAGAATATAAAATACCAGCACTTAGGGCAATTAGTAAAAAGCGTTGCATGGTTAACTCCCTTCATTACAACTTTGAACTGCCAGCATATTTGCCTCCGAATAATTCATTTTGCTTTTGCCATATCTTTATCTTTTTTAAAATTTGACCAATGTATGCAACCTAAGAGGTACTTTTTAATAACAACTGGCACCTGAGTTAGAGCTAAGACCATCAAGGAAAACCTCTACCAGGAGAATGAATACTTAACCTTAAACCCTGAAGCCCATTTATTTTGAAATATATTAAAGCACTATATTTGATTTATAAAAGGAAATAAAGTTCCACCAACAATGCTATAAAAGCATTAAAAAAATTGGATCCTTCTCATTTTTAATGGAATGATTAATTTATAGGCTATTAATAAAATAATCCTTACCAGTTAAGAATTAAGAAACTAAAAATAAACAAAAAAAAAGCCCTCTTATAGAGGGCTTTTGAAAAATCAATTAAAAGACTTAACCAATTGCAGGTGCTTGTAGAGCTACAGAAGTAGACTCAGCTGCTGCTAGGTCAAGTGGGAAGTTGTGAGCATTACGCTCATGCATTACTTCCATTCCAAGGTTTGCACGGTTAAGTACGTCACCCCAGGTTGGTACAACCTTGCCTGATGCATCAACTACAGACTGGTTGAAGTTGAAACCGTTCAAGTTGAATGCCATGGTGCAGATTCCCATAGATGTCAACCAAACACAAATCACTGGCCATGAAGCCAAGAAGAAGTGAAGGCTGCGACTATTGTTGAAACTTGCATATTGGAAGATCAAACGACCGAAGTAGCCATGAGCTGCAACGATGTTATAAGTCTCTTCTTCTTGTCCAAACTTGTAACCGTAGTTTTGTGAATCAAGTCCTGTGGTCTCACGGATTAGTGATGAAGTAACCAAAGAACCATGCATTGCAGAGAACAAAGCACCACCGAACATACCTGCTACACCAAGCATGTGGAATGGGTGCATCAAGATGTTGTGCTCAGCCTGGAAAACGAACATGAAGTTAAATGTTCCAGAAATTCCTAGAGGCATACCATCAGAGAAAGAACCCTGACCAAATGGGTATACAAGGAATACAGCGAAAGCTGCTGATACAGGAGCTGAATAAGCAACACAGATCCATGGGCGCATACCTAAACGGTATGAAAGCTCCCACTGACGTCCCATGTATGCACAGATACCAATAAGGAAGTGGAAGATTACAAGCTGGTAAGGGCCTCCGTTATATAGCCACTCATCAAGAGTTGCTGCTTCCCAGATTGGGTAGAAATGAAGACCAATAGCATTACTTGAAGGAACAACAGCACCAGAAATGATATTGTTTCCATACATGAATGAACCAGCTACTGGCTCACGAATTCCATCGATATCAACTGGTGGAGCAGCGATAAATGCAACGATGAAACATATTGTTGCCGCAAGAAGGCAAGGGACCATCAACACACCAAACCAACCTACATAAATGCGGTTGCTGGTGGAAGTAACCCACTCACAGAATTGTGGCCAACCTTTTAGCAGCGAAGAACGCTGCTGCCGAATGGTGGTCATGAGGACGAATGTATATGTCCCAAAGGGACGAATAAATAAGAGCAGAAATATACTGCCAGCAATGATAATAAAACAGAATGATCCCTTTCGTGGGATTTATGTTGGACTACTTATTAAGACAATTCGCAAATGAGAGCGCTTACGGGCTTAAGATTCTCTTAAGAATTTCGAAGAGGCTCGAAAGTGGTTCTCATTAAATGGCTAATAGATGGCCATAGACTTGAGGAGAGAGTTCCTCTATCTGATGCAAGACACAGAAAATACGAATTGGAGATGCAAGGTGCAACTGTTTACTGGAGCGAAAGAACTAATCATTTTTGAACCAAATCAAATAATGCCTTTTTCCATTCACTTTTAAATTCCCAAACTTCCCTTTTTGTAAGACTCATAGCAATATTTTTCTCCATATAAGCAGCCTCATTAATAAAGACAGGTATAAATGTCTCCTTTTCTTCAAATTTGATAGTTTTACCCTCAGGTATTAAAAACAACTCATCATTTAATTGTAAAGGATACCAATCCTTTGATTGCTGTAATGGATGAACACAACCATTAATAAAGCCTTTAGAATCCCTTGGAAAATCTATGCTTTTAATATGTCTATGAACAATTAATTTATCAGGGAAAAACACATCATCATTTTCAACTAATTTAATTTGTTCTAAACAGGACTCTAGAATTATTTTTGTCTGTGAAATAATCCTTGAATCAAACAAACCTTGAGCAACTGGGCCTATTTCGATGACTAGTCCGCATTTCCATGATTCTACTAAAAATCCTGTTTGAGCATCATCGGACTCATGAAGATAAATAGGAAGTCCAAGTTTGCTCTGAAGAAGAGAAGCCAAAGCTAAATCACTTGCCCTTCTACCGTAAACAACCAAACAACTACCCATAGAAGAAGTAGTGGTATGAAAATCAAGTGCAATCTGGCAGGGATTTTCTCCATTCTCGCCATAAATTTGCAATAAATCTGCAGCTCTTGTTATCTCAAAATTAGAATGATTAGTTTTTGAAAATGACTGTTTTACAAAACTTCGATTCAAATCATTATTGATATATCTTTTACCAGACTTATAAGCCTTAGGATTTCCAATTACTTTATGAGTTGCGATACCATAAGTATTTATTAAAACTGCTAATTTGTCCCATTGCTCGAAAAGCCAGATAGGATTTATTTCATTACCATGTGTGCCAGCTACTAACAGCACCTGGATCTCAGACATAAAAACTCATTAAATAACACAAATTAATCTTAAAAGAATTTCATGGCGACACCACCAATACTTGTAAAAACAGCCAAGTGGATATGGAATTTTCAATGGAAGCTTCTGATGAACGGGCTTGGTCCCTCTGATAAAAAAGGTAATTACAAAAGACCAGCCAACAAGCAAATCAAAACAATTATCCCTAGCAAAGAAGATTTAAAAGAAAGAGATATTGATCAATATCCATGTTTAATTGTTGGTAAAAGTTGTCCCTGGGCTCATCGCGCATGGATGGTTTATGAAATGAAAGGTCTAAAAAACTCAATCAATCTTCATATCGCTCAGGTTGACAATGAAAATGGTAGATGGATTTTCAATCCTCCTTTAAAAGGTTCCAGAACGCTTATGGAGGTTTATCGTAGTTTCGGAAATAAAAAGATTGAAAGAGCAACTGTACCAATATTATTTGATCCAGGGAAAGAACTCAATTCAAAACCAAGATTAATAAATAATGAAAGTGCTCAAATAGTAGAAATACTGGATAGTTGGCCTTTATCTAATGAAAGTTTTGAACTAAATCCAAAGTCTTATCAAGAAGAAATAGCAAAATGGCAAGAATTAATTCAAGAAAATATTAATAATGGAGTTTATAAATGTGGCTTTGCAAGGAATCAAACTGCTTACGAAAATGCATCCAAAGATTTATTCTCAAGCCTAAACATTATTGAAGAAAGCCTTAATTTGAAAGGACCTTGGCTCTGCGGTCAAGATTTAACAATTGCTGATATAAGACTTTTCCCTACTCTAATCAGATGGGAATCTGTTTATGAACCTCTATTCAAATGCAGCAAGAGACCAATTCAATCATTTCCAAATATAATTAAATGGAGAAAAATGATTTTTAATTTATATAGTATTAAAGAAACATGTGATGCTGATGCTTGGAGAAAAGATTATTTCGGAGCTTTGTTTCCATTAAATCCAAGTAGTATTATTCCAAAAGGTGAAAATATAAGCAAAATCGTAAATCAGTAATTATCAAAAATGAAAAAAGCAAATTCCTACTTTCAATCTTCCAATTCAATTAAAGGAGTCTATGGTGATTTCATAGTAACTTCTAATGATAAAGAAGAAGTTCTCTTTTACCGCTTATCAATTCTTTTCTGCGGCTTATTCTTTTCAATAGGAATAGCTCAATGGTTTACTAATGGATCTCATCAAATATGGATTTGGATACTTGGAATGTCAATCAGTATGGGTTTAAGCCTTAAGTGGATACATATATATTTAAGACCTTTACATCAAGCATTAACAATTTTCTGGGTAACTGGTTGTATTGGCTTTGCAATACTTGCCTATCAATTTGGATTAACAAATATAATCTATGGCCTTAAAGAAAATCCAAAATATATATTACTTATCGGCCCACTTTTTGCTGCTTTAACAGGGATTGGTTTCAAAGAGTTTTTTTGCTTTAGGAGAATTGAAGCAATAGGAATAACGATTTTTATTCCTATTGCTTTAATTGGATATTTAACTGAATTAGCGAATGCAAGATTTACGTTTGCAATGCTAGTGGTGTCATCCTTACTTTTACTACTAATGGGAATAAGGAAATTCAACCTGCCAGCAGAAGCAGATATAGGAGATAAGAGCGTTTTTGATTTTATCGAAAGGCAAAGGAAGCTAAAAACATCTGATAGTTGAATAAATCCACCAATTATAAATTCTAAAATTCAAGGAGAAAACTTACAAAAGATGACTTTTGGAGGTCTAAAAGTCAGGAAATGGTGAGGAAATCCAACCAAATTCACAAACCACGTGCAATTTCCCCCCGTCATAATTATGTTGTTATTAGTCAAAAGATCCTGCTCTTACAAGACGCTATGAAAACCATTGACGAGCATATTCAAAAGGATGAATCTGAGATTCAAGAAGCAAAAGCTCAGGGCAATGAATCTAAGCTCCATCACTTAGAAGATGAACTTAATTCTCTTAAGGAATATAAGGAACATCATCCTGAAGACAAACATGATCCAAATGCACTGGAACTTTTCTGTGATGCAAATCCAGATGAACCAGAATGTTTGGTATACGACGATTAAATTATCAAACAAAAAAGGGAGCAGATTTAACTACTCCCTTTTTTAATGCTCTTCATTAATAGTCCATATTAAAATCTGAAGGACTACTAACTAACGAACACACTACTGCTTCCTCCTTTTTCATTTGGCGAATTTCAGCTATGGGTCGCCCCATTCTTTCTAGAACTTTAATTTCCTGATCAGTCTGACACCGAGCAATAACTTTTCCTTTCCCATCAAAACAACTGTAGAATTTCATAATTAAATAGTGTCTCTCTATTTATGACCAAGAATTTCATTTAGCACAAGTACTTTTATTCCACTCATAACAATTAATTAATAACCAAGTTCATTCCAAACAGAGCTCAATAATTCATCTAATCCAATATTCATAGCAGCAGATATGGTATAAATTTTTTCTTCTGTAAATTTCTCCATATCTAATAAAATCTGATTCAATTCATTTTTATCTAAAAGTTCTTTCTTATTTAGCACCAAAATTCTAGGGCGAGCAATTAACCCTTGGCCATAAGATTTTAATTCCTTCTCAATGATCCTTACGTCTTTTAATGGATCTGGAGAGCCTGCATCAATAAGATGGATCAAAAGCTTTGTTCTTTGAATATGCCTCAGAAAGTCATGCCCCAAGCCTATTCCTTTTGACGCACCAGAAATCAAACCAGGAATATCTGCAAAAACTGTTCCATCGCCAGAAGGTCTTCTAACGACTCCTAAATTAGGAATTAAAGTTGTAAAAGGATAATCAGCAATTTTTGGTCTTGCTGAGGAAAGAACAGAAATTAAAGTGCTTTTTCCTGCATTTGGTAACCCAATAATTCCAACTTCTGCCAATAATTTCAATTCTAATTGCAAAGACCATTCCTCTCCTTCTGTACCTTCAGTAAATTTTTCAGGAGCTCTATTGCTGTTAGATAAATAGCGAGCATTCCCAAATCCTCCTTTACCTCCAAAAGCAACAACAAGTTGCTCCCCTTTGGCAGTTAAATCACCAAGAATAATATTTGTCGCCCAATCTCTTACCTCTGTCCCACAAGGAACCTTTAATATGGTGTCTTTCCCTGAGGCTCCAGTACATTTATTTGGGCCACCTCTAAAACCATTCTCTGCAGAAATTAATTTCTGAAATTTAAAATCCAAAAGTGTTTGCAAATTATCATCTGCTTCCAAAATGACATTTCCCCCTTGACCGCCATCTCCACCTGAAGGCCCCCCTGCTGGAACATATTTTTCTCTTCGAAAAGCAGAAATACCATCGCCACCCGAGCCTGCTTTGACAGAAATAAGAGCCTGATCAATAAATTGCACTTAATAATATTAAATCGTCCTTACTCTGATATTAATTCTTAGGAGAAAAGATTGCTAAAAAAAAGTAAAATCACTTTTTATTTTTTTCCTAAACTTAAATTAATTAATAATCCAAATTACAGTACAACCTAAGCCACCGTCATGAGGCTCTGCATCCAGAATCTTGTCGATATAAGGCAGAGTTTCAAACCATGTCCTCAAACCTTTTTTCAATTTTCCAGAACCAATACCATGAATAATCCACAAAGCCCCACCACAATTTCTAAGTTTTTCTTCAATAACTCCCTCAGCTTCATGTACTCGTAAGCCTCTTACGTCAACTGTATTCTTTTTAGTTCGAATAGTAGAAAAGTTTTTCTTAATTTGAGAGGAATTTATCTTAACGACCTGACTTACTTGTACTTTCTTGCCATCAAGACTTTCTACTTCAGTTAAATCAACTGTGCTGCGAAAGATTCCGCACAAAACCGTTAATTGCACACCATCATCTGAAAAAGATAGTATTTCTCCTGCCTTACCAATAGAAGTCAATCTAACTTTCTCACCAATGGTTGGTTTCCATCCTTGATTAAATTCATTTTTTGTTTTATTTCGATCACCCTTTTCCATTTGACGTAATCGTTGGCCAGCAAGTCTTGCTGTTTCACCACTAGCATTTTGATCCCGCAAACGCTTAATCAAATGACGAACTTCTTTTTGTCCATCGCGAATTGATGCTTCTAATTTTATCCTTCCTTTTTTATTGAACTCGTCAGTTTCTTGACGTTGTTTCTGCCATCCTTGAAGTAATTCTTCGTGCAGCAATTCAGTTCTAGCTAATAAAACAGCAGCATCTTCAGCAGCTGACTGTTGACGTTCTCTTTGCTCTTCTAATCCTCTAATTACTTGATTAACATTCTCAACACCTTTTGGATTTATCAATTTTTGGGCACTATTAATAACTTCTATATCTAGACCAAGTCTTTGAGAAATTTCTAATGCATTGCTTCTACCAGGGATACCCCATTGCAAGTGAAAAGTTGGCTTGATAGTTACGCTGTCAAAAGAAACTGATGCGTTTTCAAATCTTGAGTCATTATATTTCAAGGCTTTTAGCTCTCCAAAATGAGTTGTTGCTATTGTTAGTCGTGCTCTATCTGCCATTGTCTTTAAAAGAGCAATAGCTAATGCAGTACCTTCAGAAGGGTCAGTTCCCGCACCTACTTCATCTAAAAGAACAAGAGATGTTCCAGACGAATCTGAAATAGCGGTAAGTATTCGACCTATACGAAGTATATGTCCACTAAATGTAGACAAATTCTGTTGCAATGATTGCTCATCTCCGATATCAGCCAAAATGTTTTCACACCATGGCATTCTTGGATGACCAGTACATGGCAAAAGCAACCCTGTTTTAGCCATCAAGACTGCCAGTCCAATACTTTTCAAAGCAACGGTTTTCCCTCCAGTATTAGGGCCTGTAATAGCTACAACTTTCAAATCAGATGAGACATCAAAGCTTATAGGCACAACTTGTTGCTTTTTATTATGAAAATCACTCCACACTAATAATGGGTGACGAAAATTCTTGATATCAAATGGAGAGTTTTGTGCATCCTCAAGAATGGGTGGAACACCATTAAGCCATTTTGAATAACGTGCTCTTGCTAGAGAAAATTCAATCTTGAGAAGAACCTCACTTAAAAATTCTATTGAATTAACATTTTTTCCAACTTCTCTACTCCAATCAGCTAAAAGCCTCCTCTCTTCATTTAAGATTTCCGAACCTATTTTAGCTAAACGATTTCCTATTGATATAACAGCTTGAGGTTCAACATAAGTAGTATTTCCAGAAGCTGAACTATCATGGACCATTCCCTTAACCTGGCTAGCAGTTCCTGATTTGAATGCCAACACAGGGCGACCGTATCGCTCAGAGATGACATTATCCTGAAGTAATGGAGCAAAATCCCTAATTATATCGTGAAGAATGTCTCTTCTCTGTAGCCGTAAGGCATGCCAGTGACTACGCAATTCAGCTAATCGAGTACTCGCTCGATCAGCAATTCGGCCTCCTTCATCCAACCCATATTCCAGTAGTTTTTGCAAGTCAGGTAAAGTTGCTATATCTTCAAGTAAAAAAGAAAGTTTCGGGCGAGTATCTTGATCAAATATTAGTTTGCGTAATTTTCTGCCTGCTCTTAACGTTTCTGCTACTTTCAACAAGTCTTCGCCAGTAGAAACTCCTCCCCTAGAGCATATAAAAAGAATGTTTTGCAAATCATGCACACCTTTAAAACTGATTCCACTATCAAGAGAAACATCTAAAGAACCAATTTCCAATGTTTGACATAATTGATCTTCGCTTAAATGCTTACTAGATGGCAAAGTAAACTCTTTACATCTTCTACGACCCTGTTCAGTTACTGCAAAAGTAGACAAATGACTGCAGACGGTTGGCCACTCCAGCAGCTCCAATGTCTCTAAAGAAATTTCCAAACTATCAGAATTATTCAAATGTGTTTCAAATACATCCATACGACTACTATTAGTATCTATTGATTTGTTGGTATTCCTGTTGATGGATGATAAAGCATTTCCAACCAATTACCTTCAGTATCTCTCAAATAAAAAGACGAAGTTCCATCACGATGATCATGCAAAGAACCTACCTTGATACCTTGTTTTTTTAAAGACTTATGTATTGTCTCTATTTGCTCTCTATCAGTAAAATGAAATGCAAAATGAGGGCCAGCTGCCTTGTAACTAGGTCCTAGTAAAGCCAGACCATCCCTACCCTCACCAGCCTCCAGATAACACCAATCAGGGTCATCCCAGACAAGTTTCATCCCTAAACTCAAATAAAAGCATTTAGCACGGTCAACGTCATCCACCCTTATCGCCACATGACCAAGACGATGGACAATCTCAGTGTTTTTTGAGGATTGGTTTTCAATCATTAGCTCTGACTCACAAAAGCGAAAATCAAAAATTCTAATTCATCAACTTTATTCTTTTTGCAACCACTCTGCAGCATCACATGCATGATATGTCAGTATCAAATTCGCTCCAGCCCTTTTGAAACTTAATAAAGTCTCTAAAACAATGGCTTTTTCATTAATCCAACCTTTCTGAGCCGCGGCTTTGACCATTGAGTACTCTCCACTGACGTTATAAGCAGCGATAGGCAATTCTGATTCTTCTCTTAGTCGATAAATAATATCCAAATAAGCCAACCCTGGCTTAACCATCAAAATATCTGATCCTTCTTGTTCATCTAATTGAGCTTCAGTTATTGCCTCTCTAGAATTAGCCGGATCCATTTGATAAGTATTTTTATTTTTAGGAATTGGTTTATTCGATAAAGATCTAGGAGCTGAATCTAGAGCCTCCCTAAATGGTCCATAATAAGCAGACGAATATTTTGCTGTATAGCTAATTATCCCAACATGTTCAAAACCTTCATCATCTAGAGCCTCTCTAATAGCTCCAACTCTTCCATCCATCATGTCACTAGGTCCTATCAAATCTGCCCCAGATTGAGCTTGAACAATTGCTTGTCGACATAAAAAATTAACAGTCTCATCATTCAAAATTATTCCTTCATTACTCACAATTCCATCATGTCCATCACAAGAGTAAGGATCTAAAGCAACATCAGTCATTACAGACATTTCTGGTATCTCCTTTTTCAATCTTGATATAACCCTTGGTATCAGACCGTTCTCATTAAAACATTCAGATCCATCTTCTGTTTTCTCATCATCAGGTACTTTCGGAAAAAGAACAACACATCTAATACCAAGATTCCAAGCTCGTTTAACTTCATCAATCAAACCATCAATTGACCAACGATATGAACCTGGCATCGCAGCTATTTCTTGAATTTCTGAACTGTCATGTACAAAAAGTGGATATATAAAGTCAGAAGCCGAGACAGAATTCTCTCTAACCATTTCCCTTAAGGAATTTGTTCTGCGGAGACGACGTGGCCGATAAGTGAGATCCATATAGACAAAAAAGATAAATTAACTTTACTTCTTTTTATGTACGCGCTTCATCGAACCATTTTAATCGAGGTTCCTCCATTCGAAGACCTCTCAATTCTTCAAAAAGTTCTTGTTCTTTAATAGACCATTTACTCGGTACTTGTAATTTTAAATTAAAAAATAAATCTCCAGAACCATCTGGATATGGCCATCCTTTTCCTTTTAATTTTAATTTTTGGCCTGATGAAGTACCAGGTGGAATCAATAAATATGTTTTACCTTCAGGTGTCATGACAGGAACATTTGCTCCTAAAACCAATTCATCTATAGCCACAGGTAGTTCTGCGAAGATATTTCTACCTTCTACTTGCCAAATAGGATGAGACTTAACATTAATTAAAAGATATAAATCTCCTCGCTTACCCCTCCCAGGTTGAATATTACCTTTATTCTTAACCCGTATTTTCAACCCAGACTTAACCCCTTTAGGGATTTTGAGATCAATTCTTTCATTGTTTACCAAAAGACTCTTAGTTACTCCATTAAAAGCTTCTGAAAAAGTAATTTTCAAGTTAAAATCTACATCAAGATTTAAACTTTTATTTGAGTAGTTCCATGACTGAAGATTCTGTTCCGAGGAGAATCTAGACACAACATCTTGACCAACACCCTTAAATCTTCCTAAGAAATCTTTTAAAAATTCATCAAATTCCTGTCTTGAAAAATCACTTAAATTGAATCCTTTTAATTTAGCCCAGTAATGAGCGTATTCTTCATAATTCTTTTTTTTCTCTGGATCAGATAAAACCTCATAAGCTTCATTAATTTCTTTAAAATTTGCTTCTGATTTATTTTCTGAGGGATTTAAATCTGGATGAAATTTCCGAGCAAGTTTTCTAAATGCAAACTTAATTTCCTTATCCGTGGCATTTTTGGAAATACCAAGAATTTTGAAATAATCCTTAAAACCTTCAATACCCATGAATGCAACCAGAAGTCACTAGGGAAAAACAATCTACTAAAGAACTCAAATTTAATCCAAGTATTTAAAAGTAAAAAAGCCAAGCATAATTGAGCCTTGAAGATATAGGCTCAATAACATTAAAATTCATTTAAGGAGAGGCGATTGGCGTTAATTAATGGCTTTCACCTGAAAAATATTAGAGGTGATGTTTTAGGTGGTCTAACTGCAGCGGTTGTAGCACTTCCACTAGCTCTAGCATTTGGGAATGCTGCATTAGGCCCTGGGGGTGCAATCTATGGACTATATGGAGCCGTAGTGGTTGGTTTCCTTGCTGCTTTGTTTGGCGGCACACCTGCTCAAGTAAGCGGTCCAACTGGACCAATGAGCGTAACAGTTGCTGGTGTTATAGCTGGTCTTGCTTCAGCAGGAGTTCCAAAAAACCTATCAATTGAAGAGATTTTGCCATTTGTAATGGCAGCTGTAGTTTTTGGAGGCTTATTCCAAATATTATTTGGAATTTTGAGGCTTGGTAAATATATAACTCTGGTTCCTTATTCCGTCGTTTCAGGTTTTATGTCTGGAATAGGTGTAATCATAATTGCTCTTCAAATTGGACCACTACTTGGAATAAAAACACAAGGAGGAGTAATAAGTTCACTCTCAACAGTTATTTCGGAATTTTCTATTAATGGAGCCGCAATTAGTGTTGCTCTAATGACTCTTGCAATAGTTTTTCTAACTCCAAGACGAATAAGTCAATGGGTCCCATCACCTCTTTTAGCTTTACTAGTAGTAACTCCTCTATCACTTCTTTTTAAAGAGAGTGGCCTAGACAGAATAGGAACTCCTGGGCCAATACCTGAAGGTCTTCCTTCTTTGAATATCCCCTCAGGTCTATATACCATTAATGAATTTTTTCCAATAATTCTAAAAGCAGGCCTAGTACTTGCAGTTTTAGGTGCAATTGATTCATTACTCACTTCTCTTGTCGCGGATAATATTTCTGAAACACGTCATAATTCCGACCGAGAATTAATTGGACAAGGAATTGGTAATGCTGTAGCTGGTTTATTTTCAGGCCTTCCTGGTGCTGGTGCGACCATGAGAACAGTCATAAATGTCAAGTCAGGTGGATCCACTCCTGTTTCTGGGATGGTCCATTCAATTGTACTTTTGATTGTTTTATTGGGAGCAGGTGGTGCAGCGGAGCAAATTCCAACAGCCCTTCTAGCAGGAATTCTCATAAAAGTTGGTTTAGACATTATTGATTGGGGATTTCTTTTAAGAGCTCATCGACTTTCACTTAAAACTGCAAGTGTGATGTATGGGGTACTTTTAATGACTGTTTTCTGGGATTTGATTTGGGCAGTCCTTGTTGGGGTATTTATTGCAAATATGCTTACAATTGATTCCATTACAGAAACTCAATTGGAGGGGATGGAAGCAGACAACCCCTTAGATGCTTCTTCAAATATTAACCCTGCCAATGCACAATTACCTTCTGATGAAAAAGCCCTTTTAGATCGCTGTGGTGGAGAAGTAATGCTTTTCCGGTTAAAAGGACCACTTAGTTTTGGAGCAGCAAAGGGAATAACAGAAAGGATGATGCTTATAAGAAACTATCAAGTATTAATTCTTGATATAACTGATGTTCCAAGGCTTGGTGTAACTGCCACTTTAGCTATTGAGGATATGGTACAAGAAGCATCTAACAACTCAAGGAAAGCTTATGTTGCAGGTGCAAATCAGAAAGTAAAAGAAAGACTATCTAAATTTGGAGTGGATGTTATTGGCTCTAGAAAAGAGGCTCTTACAGCTGCAATTAATGATATTAACCTTTAAAAATTTATATCATTAATAATGACTGAATTTTATTCTTGAATAACTATCAATGTATCATAATCTTGTCATACAAAATGCTTTAAGTCCTCCAATACTTTTTTTCTTTTTGGGGGCACTAGCATATGCTTTACGCTCTGACTTCGAGATTCCAGCTCCACTACCAAAGTTATTTTCACTATATTTATTGCTGGCAATAGGGTTTAAAGGAGGTATTGAACTTCAGAAAAGTGGCTTTGGATATCCAGTTCTTCCAACTGTGATAGCCGCAATATTAATGTCTCTATTTATTCCACTTATTTGCTTCGTAATACTAAAATTTAAATTCGATGTTTTTAATGCAGCTGCAATATCTGCAGCATATGGATCAATAAGTGCAGTGACATTTATCACTGCTGAAAGTTTTCTCGAAAGTCAAAATATACCCTTTGATGGTTTTATGGTTGCAGCATTAGCACTAATGGAGTCTCCAGCGATAATAATTGGTCTTGTTTTAGTTAAATTTGGATCACCAAAAGATAGACCTATCAAAAGAGAAATTAAATGGGGTTCTATCCTGCATGAATCAATGCTTAATGGTTCAGTTTATTTATTACTAGGAAGCTTACTAATAGGTTTCTTAACTTCAGCTTTTGATCCTGCCGACATACAAAAAATGGAACCCTTTACTGGGGAACTATTTTATGGGGCTGAGTGTTTCTTTCTATTAGACATGGGAATCGTAGCTGCACAAAGACTAGCTCGACTTAATAAAACAGGCGCTTTTCTAATTATGTTTTCTATAATTATGCCTATAATTAATGCAATTTTAGGCTCAGTTGTAGCTAGATTACTAAGTTTAGATCCTGGCAATGCACTTTTATTTGTTGTTCTTTGTGCAAGTGCTTCTTATTTAGCTGTCCCAACCGCTATGAGAATGACCGTGCCTGAAGCAAGACCAAGTTATTACATATCAACAACTCTTGGGCTAACATTTCCTTTTAACATCATCATTGGAATACCTGTATATATGAGCTTAGTAAATAAAATGATCCCTCAAATGAGTTAAGGTAATTTCATGAAAAGATTAGATCTAATTTTTAGCGAAAGGGAGTTAAATGATGTTCTATCAGTATTAGAAAAAGCTGAGGTTCCTGGCTATACTATTTTGAAACATGCAACTGGAAGAGGGCCAGAGAGAATTGTTTCAGAGGATATGGAATTCACTGGATTTGGTGCAAATGCTCATGTAATTATTTTCTGTGAGCAAGAAATAATTGAAAATATTAGAGAAAATATCAAATCAGTCCTTAATTATTATGGGGGAGTTGCATTTGTTTCTGAAGCGACCCCACTATAAAAATAAATATTTATGCGTGTACCCAATCAACTCGAATTGATTTACGGCTATTAAGGAACCTATCAATTGCCATTGCAGCAATACAACCATCAGAAGCTGCTACTACAGCCTGTTTAAAAGGAGTATTTCTAATATCACCGATTGCCCAAACTCCTTCAACTGTTGTAGACATAAAATCATCAACTAAAACGCCTCCATCTTCTTTAAATGCAACCTGATCACCAAGGAAATCTGTAATTGGTTTAGAGCCACTCATATAGACAAACACACCATCCAAACGCAAATCTTCTTGGGTTTCACTAGAGCGACTTTTCACCTTAATACCACTAACACCGGATTCATTTCCCTCTATCAGCATTAATCTTGTTTTGCTCCAGTGCTTAACGTTTGATTTCGCCAATAGATCTTGTGCATGAACATCATCTGGCTTTGGATCATTAGTTGTAATCCAATGAACTGTTGAAGCAAATTTGGTCAAAACATTTGCCTCTTCAATTGCTTCTTTATTAATACCCACAACTGCAACTTCACGATTTCTGTAAAAAGCACCATCACATGTTGCGCAATAACTAACTCCTTTACCAAGAAACTCCGCCTCTCCTTTGAATGATGCTGGCCTTCCCATTGCTCCACTAGCAACAACTAAAGCTTTAGCTTTAAAAGTCCCCTCTGGGGTATAAACAGTTTTCATATCCCCACTAGCATCAATGCCAAAAACCTGAGCTCTTCGATAATCTGATCCATATTCAATTGCTTGATCTCTCATTAATTTCAATAAGGCTTCTCCACTCATTTCACTCGAAACACCTGGATAATTAGCAATTTGATGGGTTATGGCTAGAGCACCTACATCTGGATTTTTATCCAGAATTACTGTTTTCAAATCTGCTCTAGAAGTGTAAAGGGCACAACTGCAACCAGCAGGGCCACCTCCAACTATTACGACATCAGTTTCAATGGTTTCCAATGGAAGATTCTCTTAGTAGTTTTTTATCTCTTTCGAGAAGAAAAGTTTTGATTTGACTTGATATAAAAGATAAGACTTTCAATCCAAGTGCAATCAAATCAAACTTGTTTTATCTAACTGTAGTTAAGATAGTGTCAATTTCGAGGGATCTAACAAGCTTTTAAATAGATTTACTTGAAAAAGAGTAAATCTGCCTAGGTCCAACACACAATTTTAAAAATAAATACATCTAAATCCAATGACAAAGAAAAAACTCAATTTTCAGGATCTATTAGGATTTCGTTCAAGAAAATGGTTTTGGCCTTTTTTTACAGGAGCCTTTTTAGGGCTTGGATATTCGTCAACGAAGAATATCTTGTTATCACAAATTGAGACAGAACAATCAAATCCAGAAAAACTGAATAGATTTTCATCTAAGGAAGAATCCATAAGTTTTAAGAATTCGTCTCCTAAAAGAAAAGAAGACAAGATCTCAAAAATTAATAGCACAAGCAATATTGACAATAAAAATTCCCTGACTCAGTTAAAAGAAAATAAATATCAATCCCTTAATGAAGAATTACAATTTCCAAAGAAAATAAATATAATTATTTCGGACAATTCTTATCTAAGTTTTACCATATATTTTTCTGAAAAAATAAACAATAGGAACCAAGCAGCTTACAAAACAAATCTTGCTTTTTTCCAAGAACAAGATATCGATAGCCTACTGAAAAGTCTTAACAACCCAAAAATTACTAAATATTCTAGAGTAAGAGCTGAGTAAATAAATTATTGAGCGATTCAGAAACCCTACTTAAAGCAACACTGAATAGAGTGGCAGCTCGGATAGGAAAGAAAATGATCAATTCCGCTGAAGAATTGGCAGATATAGCTAAAGATGCACCTCGAAGAATCCAAGAAGAATGGAGCCAATTTAAAGAAGAAGTAATCGAAGAATCAATACGTATAGAAAAAGACTCAAAAACAAAAGACTCAGAAGATGTAGAAAAGACCAAGCGAAATCAATCACATGAAGAGCTAATTCAAAGTAAAATTGACAACCTTAGATCAAAAGTTATAAATATTAATCGCAATCTTGAGGAGAAAAATTGAAATTTATATTTTCTCAGTTAATAAAAATAGAAAGGGCATTAAGAATCTGGATCAGATTAATATCTCTTTTGTTTTTTCTTTGGATTGATTCTAGGCATTGGACTTATCTATGGGGATTCAGTAAGCAAAAAAAAGAATCAAGGCAAAGGCTAAGAGCTAAATGGCTTACAAAAGAATTAGTAAATTTAGGATCAGCTTTTATCAAATTAGGTCAACTCTTATCTGCAAGAGCAGATGTAATTCCTTCTTCATGGGTGAATGAACTTTCTTCTTTGCAAGATGAAGTGCCTCCTTTTGCTTATAAGGATGTCGAAGAAGTTCTAACCAGCGAGCTAGGAGATTCTAATAATAAGATTAAAAGTATTGATAAGGATCCAATCGGTGCAGCATCTCTTGCACAGGTTCATAAAGCAATATTAATTAATCAGAGGGAAGTAGTTTTAAAAATTCAAAGGCCAGGTCTAGAAAATCTTTTCAGACTTGACTTGGAGGTCATGCAACAAGTTGCTGGATTAGTACAAAGAAATAGAAGTTTAAGTCAGGGGAAAGATTGGGTAGGCATAGCAAAAGAATGCAAAAGAGTATTACTTAGAGAATTAGATTTTCGAATAGAGGCTCAATATGCAGCAAGATTCAAACAACAATTTTTAGATGATAAAACAATACGAATACCAGGTGTTATTTGGGATTTGAGCACAAAAAAAGTTCTATGTCTTGAATACATGCCAGGTATAAAAATCAATGATATAGAATCACTTAAGAAGAAAGATATTGATACTTCATTAATAGCTAAAATTGGTGCCACAAGTTATTTAGAGCAACTAGTAAAATATGGCTTTTTTCATGCAGATCCTCATCCTGGAAATCTAGCTGTATCAGAGGATAGTTCTCTTATTTATTATGATTTTGGAATGATGGGTTTTGTTTCCGAACGCATTAGGAGAAGATTAAGTTCAATGATAAAGGCTGCGGCATTAGCAGATGTTAATGGCTTAGTTAAGGAGTTACAAATTGCTGGTTTATTAGAGACAGGTATTGAGATAGGTCCCGTAAGAAGATTAATAAGAGTTATGCTTAAAGAAGCTCTAACACCGCCTTTTAATGCTCAAATCTTAGAAAAGCTTTCTGGAGATATTTCTGAACTAGCCTATGGAAAAGCTTTCAGAATACCAATAGAGTTAATATTTGTTTTTAGAGCATTATCAACTTTTGAAGGAGTAGGTCGTAATCTTGATCCAAATTTTAATTTAATAGCAATTGCCAAACCTTTTCTTTTACCTCTAATGACTTCAAACAATTCAAATTCAAATGATTTATTTAATGAATTAGGCCGGCAAGTGAGCGAAATTGGCAGTAAAGCAGTTGGCTTGCCAAAAAGATTAGATGAAAATCTTGATAGATTAGAACAGGGAGATTTACAACTTCAAGTGCGAATGGGAGAATCAGATAGACAATTACGTCGCATGATTAATGTTCACCAAACACTTGGTAATTCTGTTCTATTAGGCTCTCTATCAATTTCTTCTGCTTTATTAGCATCAACTAATAAACCTTTTTTATTGTTTATACCCTTATTTTTTGCTATTCCAATAAGCTTAAGTTGGATTAAATTGCAATTTAAGATGAGAGGTGACGCACGACTTGATAATCTTCAGAGAAAAAGAATGCAAGAGAACAAAAACTAAACTCAATGCAACTGCCTTCCCCTAGGTCCAAGTCCAACTAGGCCTGCATAAGTGGCTTGACTCCCTAACTCATCTTCAATTCGAAGTAGTTGATTATATTTAGCAACCCTCTCACTTCTACTTAAAGAACCTGTTTTAATTTGACCAGATCGCGTTGCAACAGCCAAGTCAGCAATTGTTGTATCCTCAGTTTCACCACTTCTATGACTAATAACAGTTGTATAACTTGATCTAGTTGCAAGATCTATAGACTGAAGTGTTTCAGTTAAAGATCCTATTTGATTGACCTTAATTAAGATTGAATTTGCTATATTTCCATCAATTCCTTTCTGCAAACGAAGAGTATTAGTAACGAATAAGTCATCACCTACCAACTGAGTCTTGTCACCTAGCTTTTTAGTTAGCGAAGCCCACCCTTCCCAATCATCTTCAGCTAAACCATCCTCAATTGAAATAATGGGATAAGCATCAACCAACTTGGATAACTCTTCAACCATTTGTTCACTCGAATAAACATCACCACCGTAAGAATAATTTCCATTCTCATAAAATTCTGTACTAGCTACGTCTAAAGCAAGAGAAATTTGAGAGCCTGGTTTAAAACCAGCCTGCTCAATTGACTGCATCAATAGGTCACCAGCCGCTTTATTACTTTCAAGATTTGGAGCGAATCCACCCTCGTCTCCAACGGCTGTGGACAAACCCTTTTCAACTAGCAATTCCTTTAATACATGGAAAACTTCAGCGCCCATTCTTAAGGCTTCTCTAAAAGTTTCAGCTCCATGTGGAACTAACATAAATTCCTGAAAATCTAAATTATTTGCAGCATGAGCTCCTCCATTGATTACATTCATTAGTGGAACTGGTAAAAGAGAAGACATAGGTCCCCCCAAATATCTATATAAAGGCAATCCCAATCCGTTAGCTGCTGCTCTTGCTGTAGCCATACTTACAGCAAGAATTGAATTCGCTCCAAGATTAGATTTATTTTCTGTGTTATCGAGCTGCTTCATTACAGAATCAACCGTGGCTTGATCTAAAGCCGAAAGTCCACATAGAGCAGGCGCTATTTTTTCTTCTATATGATTAACAGCTTGAATAACGCCTTTACCTTTATATCGTGAACCTCCATCTCTTAGTTCATGAGCCTCATGAGCCCCGGTACTTGCCCCACTTGGAACAATTGAACGACCTATTGCACCTCCTTCTAAAAGCACCTCAGCTTCTACTGTTGGATTTCCGCGAGAATCCAAAACTTCTCGAGCCATGATTGTATCAATAACAAGTTCTAGAGAATCGGTCACGGATTTAAGGATGTTTTTTTGATCTTATGGACCACAATATTCCTATAAGTTGCTTAATTGTTAATCCAACTTGCTTTCCAAGACCTAAATAAAGGAACTTGGAAATCATAAAAAGAAACATTTCTCCTAAAAAGTCTCAAAATGAATTCAACAGGAAAATGACCACTTTGAATCAAAACACTTCCAGCAAGGAAAGAAGTCTTACTTCAGAACCAGAATTCTTTAGCGATGAGGCCTGGAATCTTTTATTAACGTCTGAGCAAGCAGCCAGAAGATGGAGACATGAAAATTTAGACGTAGAGCATCTTATACAAGTCCTTTTTAGAAATAAACAATTTCAGAGATTTACAAACCCTTTACCTATAAACCATCAAGAACTCAATGAAAACTTAGAAAACTTTCTCGCTGAATTACCAATAAATAATCAACAAGATCTATTTATTGGAGAAGATTTGGAAAATCTACTAGAAACCGCTGATCACTTTCGTTCTAGATGGGGATCAAACCTCATCGAAATTGCCCATATTCTTATTGCAATTGGAAGAGATAAACGCTTAGGTGAAAATCTTTTTCATCAAGCAGGCTTACCAAGTGAAATTCTCGAAGGAGAACTCAGACGTCTTCCAGCACCAAAATCTTTCAGAAAGTCAAAAGATAGTCAACTCATCTCAATTGATGATAATTCCCAAATAAATTCAAAATCTTTAAGTTCATCTGAAACTATATCAACAAACCTTGTGAAGAAAACGCAAGCGTCCATAACAAAAGACGCAAGTAGTTTAATCGTCAAGAATGAGGAAAGTAATAAGATTATCAAAAGTAATAGAAACGACAACAATGAGCAAGAAACTTTAAAGCTAACTGAAACACCTAAAGCTTTAGAAGCCTATGGAAAAGATCTAACAGCTGTAGCTGAATCTGGATCATTAGATCCTGTCATAGGAAGAGATCCTGAGATAAAAAGTATTATCAAAGTTTTATCTAGAAGAGGAAAAAATAATCCTGTATTAATTGGAGCCCCTGGGGTGGGGAAAACAGCAATTGCTGAATTATTAGCTCAAAAAATTGTTCTCAACGAAGTTCCCGATTCCTTAAAAGGTCTAAAGCTTATTTCACTAGATATTGGAGCATTAATCGCCGGGGCAAAATTTCGTGGTCAATTCGAAGAGCGATTAAGATCATTACTTTCTGAGATAAGCGAAAGCGAGCCAGGCGTAATCTTATTCATTGATGAATTACATACAGTCATAAGTAAAGAGAGGGGCAATTCAGATGCGGGAAGTTTATTGAAGCCATTATTGGCAAGTGGAGATTTACGTTGCATTGGAGCAACAACTCCTGAAAACTATAGACGTACTATTGAAAAGGACCAAGCATTAGATAGACAATTTCAACAAGTTTTAATTAAGGAACCTAATTTAGAGTTAAGTCTAGAAATTTTAAAAGGATTAAAAGAGAGATACGAATTCCATCATGGTGTAACTATTACAGATCAAGCTTTAATTACAGCAAACCTATTAGCTGATAGATATATCAGTGACAGGTGTCTCCCTGATAAAGCCATTGATCTAATTGATGAAGCTTCAGCTCAGGTCAAAATCGAATCTTCATCTATGCCACAACAAATAAAGGAGAAGGAGTTTCAAATAAATGAATTAACAGCATTAATTATAAATGAAAACACAAAATCCTCCTCTGAAAATATTTATAACCTTGAAGAAAAAAAGGAATTAGCTATTAGCGAATTAACTCAACTCAAGCAAAGGTGGCAAGAAGAACTTGACATTTTTGAGGAACTACAAGAATTAAATCAAAGGGATGAAGAATTAAAAATCGAAATCATTGAAGCAGAGGAATCAGGATATCTTGAAGAAGCTGCAAGACTGGAATATGAGCAACTGTATAAAATAAAAGAAAGGAAAGAAATAATTGAAGACTCTATCAAAAAAGGCAATATAGAAGGAAAAGCATTAATTAAAGAACAAGTAGACGCAGAGGATATTGCTGATGTTGTTTCTAGATGGACTGGAATACCGGTTAATAAAGTTCTAGCAGGAGAACGACAAAAGCTTTTAAATTTAGAAAAAGACTTGGGAACAAAAGTTATTGGCCAGTTTGCTGCTGTTCAAGCGGTCTCAGCATCAATTCGAAGGGCTAGGGCTGGCATGCAAGATATAAAAAGACCTATAGGATCTTTTTTATTTTTAGGCCCAACAGGTGTTGGGAAAACAGAACTAGCAAAAACTCTAGCCACTTCCTTATTTGATGAAGAAAATGCTCTTTTGAGACTTGATATGAGTGAATATATGGAAAGGAATGCAGTTTCAAGACTCTTAGGAGCCCCTCCTGGATATGTGGGCTACGAAGAAGGAGGCCAGTTAACAGAGGCAATAAGAAGAAGGCCATATGCAGTTTTGCTACTTGATGAAATAGAGAAAGCTCATCCAGAGGTTTTCAACATCCTTCTGCAAGTATTAGATGATGGACGCCTAACTGATTCTCAAGGCCGAACAGTAGATTTTAGAAATACAGTAATTGTGATGACAAGTAATTTAGCCAGTAAAGCAATTTTAAATAATGCACTCAACGCAAAAAACAAAGATTTAGATCAAAACGACCTGGCACAAGAATTAGATGAAACAATCAATCAAGCTCTAACAAAACAATTTAGACCAGAGTTCCTTAACAGGATTGATGAGATAATAAGATTCAGACCCCTTAAAATTGAAGATTTAGAACAGATCGTTCGCCTACAACTTAAGGAATTAACAAAACTTCTTGCACAACAACATTTAGAGCTACAGATTGATGATCAAACCATTCAAGCTCTTGCTAGAGAGGGACATGAACCTGAATATGGAGCCAGACCACTTAGAAGAGTTATTAGAAGGAGACTAGAAAATCCTTTAGCAACACAAATTTTAGAAGAATCTTTTCAGGGAGCGAAAACTATTAGAGTAAAAACCTCTGATGATGGATCTGAAAAACTTCTTTTCTTAATAGAGAACTAATCAAACAAACATAAGTTAATGTAGATTTATATTCTTGCCTTTTCACAAAGTAATCTCTACTAATTCTCCCACAAGTGACAAGCCCAACATCTAAAGATGACCAAGAGCAAATCATTCCTAAAGAAAAGGATAAACAACCCTTAAAAAAAGGTTTTTTGCCCTCTACAATTGACGAATTAAAACTTGTTGTTTGGCCCTCTCGCCAGCAGCTATTTAGTGAATCTGTTGCTGTGATTCTTATGGTCTCACTATCTGCAGTTTCAATCGCAGTTGTAAGTCGTTTTTATGGATGGGCATCTACTCAGATATTTCGCTGAGCCCTAAAAACAAAACATTCAACCACTCACAATTTTTTACCAGTGACAGATCTTGAAACTAATCCAGATAATGAGTCAAAAGTAATTGATATTCCTGCGCCCAATGAAAGAGAAAAAGACTATTCCTCAGGTCAAATCCCCAAAACGACTATTGCTCGCTGGTATGCAATACAAGTTGCGTCCAGTTGCGAGAAGAAAGTAAAAGCAACACTCGAACAAAGAGCCATTACACTTGGTGTTAATAATAGAATTATAGAAATTGAAATACCCCAAACCCCAGCAGTAAAATTAAAAAAAGATGGAAGCAGGCAAACTATAGAAGAAAAGGTTTTTCCAGGTTATGTTCTAGTTCGTATGGTCCTAGACGAGGACACTATGATGGCAGTCAGGAGTACACCGAATGTAATCAATTTTGTAGGAGCCGAAGATAGAAAAGCTACAGGTAAATCTCGTGGTCACATAAAACCTCGACCTCTAAGTCGTCAAGAAGTCAATAGGATATTCAAGAGGGCAGCTGAGAAGAAAACAGTTGTAAAATTAGATTTAGAAGAAGGTGATCAAATAGTAGTTACTTCTGGACCTTTTAAAGATTTCCAAGGTGAAGTTATTGAAGTTTCAGGAGAAAGAAACAAGCTTAAAGCTCTATTATCAATTTTCGGAAGAGAAACTCCCGTTGAACTCGAGTTTTCTCAAATCACCAAACAAAATTAATTTGGAAACTCTTTTTGCCGTCTGGTCAGCCTAGGAGTTAGGTTTAGTCAATAGTTCAACCTGATTTATCTTCAGGTTTACGCATTAGTTTAATTTCATTAGCCGATGGCCCAGTCAAAGAAAATTGTAGCTGTGATCAAGTTGGCCCTACAAGCCGGCAAAGCCAATCCAGCCCCTCCTGTTGGCCCTGCTCTAGGTCAGCATGGGGTAAACATAATGGCGTTTTGTAAAGAGTACAATTCACGCACCCAAGACAAAGCTGGTTTTGTCATCCCTGTAGAAATATCAGTTTTCGAAGATAGAAGTTTTACTTTTATAACTAAAACTCCTCCTGCCTCAGTCCTAATAACGAAAGCTGCTGGGATTCCTAAAGGTTCTGGTGAATCTGCAAAAGGAACAGCTGGATCAATTAAGAGAAGTCAACTTGAAGAGATTGCTAAAACAAAGCTTCCTGACCTCAATTGCAGCAGCATTGAATCAGCCATGAAAGTTATTGAAGGAACAGCAAAAAATATGGGGGTTTCAATAAAAGACTAATTTAATCGTAGAATCAATCCTTAAACCTTTCACTTAATGGGGGAGACCAAAAGTCGTATGCACCCCTTTTTCTTATGAAACAACTCTCTAAAAGAATGACAAAGCTCGTTTCCAAGTTGGAGGAGCGTGCCTATTCACCAATTGAAGCCATCAAATTAGTAAAAGAAAATGCAAATGCTAAATTTGATGAGACAATTGAAGCTCACATTAGACTTGGTATAGATCCCAAATATACAGACCAGCAGTTAAGAACCACAGTTGCTCTTCCGAAGGGAACTGGTCAAAACATACGTATAGCTGTCATAACTCGTGGAGAAAAAGTTTCTGAAGCAAAGGCTGCAGGGGCAGATTTAGCTGGAGAAGAAGAACTAGTTGAGACAATAAATAAAGGTGAAATGGATTTTGATCTTTTAATTTCAACACCAGATATGATGCCAAAAGTGGCGAAACTTGGAAGAGTTCTTGGTCCACGAGGTCTTATGCCTAATCCAAAGGCTGGAACAGTCACAACGGATCTAGTGGGAGCCATTCAAGAATTCAAGGCAGGAAAACTTGAATTCAGAGCGGATAAAGCAGGAATTGTCCATGTTCGTTTTGGTAAAGCAAGTTTTTCTCCTGAAGCACTACTCGAAAACCTCAAAACTTTACAAGGAACAATAGATAGGAATAAACCAAGTGGATCAAAAGGAAAATACTGGAAAAGCGTTTTTATTACATCTACTATGGGTCCCTCTGTACAAGTAGATATAAACGAATTACAGGACTTACAAAAAGAAAGTTGACCTTTCTATAGTAAATTAATTACTTGGCTTAAGCCATAGGGCATGCGCCCAGCCCAAGACAGCAGGTAGGAATATGTTAAGCATTTATGTTTAACATCTCCATAAACCCCGCCGAGGCATTCGCAAAGATTTTTTCTTCTGGATTGAATCAACAGCGGCCTCGACTCCTAAAAAGAGATTTTGGCCGCATGTCCAGTTCTTCCCCCGATTCGATCCAATTATTATGGGCCGCACGCTGGAAAGCAAAAAACAGATCGTTAAAAAGTTAGAGGATTTACTCGACAACTCAGAAATGGCCTTAGTTCTTGATTTCAAGGGCTTATCCATAAAAGAGATGTCTGACTTGCGCTCAAGACTGCGAGAAAACAATGGCGTATGCAAGGTTACAAAAAACACCTTGATGCGACAAGCCATTAAAGGAAAAGATTCCTGGAATGGTTTGGATTCTTTGCTGACTGGGACCAACGCCTTCGTTTTAATCAAAGGAGATGTTGGTAGTGCTGTAAAAGCAGTACAAGCATTTCAAAAGGAAACACAAAAATCTGAAACAAAGGGAGGTCTTTTCGAAGGCAAACTTTTGTCTTTAGAAGAAATCAAAGCGATTGGAAAACTTCCTAGTAAGGAAGCACTTATGGCTCAGATTGCAGGTGCAATTAATTCCATAACCACCAAAATCGCTATTGGTATCAATGAAGTTCCTTCTGGAATGGCAAGATCCCTCAAACAACATTCAGAAAGCGGCGAAAGCTGATCTTTTTTATCTAACAATTTGTTTTCTCCTTACTTAGTTGCTGATTTTTAAATCATGTCTGCAAAAACCGATGAAATTTTAGACTCATTAAAAAGTCTTTCTTTGCTTGAAGCCTCTGAGCTTGTCAAGCAAATAGAAGAAGCTTTTGGGGTCTCAGCCGCAGCTTCTGCTGGGGTAGTCATGGCAGCTC
The DNA here is from genome assembly GCA_003283745.1 of Prochlorococcus sp. AG-315-B03. Classification (GTDB taxonomy): domain Bacteria; phylum Cyanobacteriota; class Cyanobacteriia; order PCC-6307; family Cyanobiaceae; genus Prochlorococcus_B. Next base: position 34,075 of record QBWA01000005.1, read on the forward strand.
CTGGAGCTGGTGGTGGTGGTGATAGCGCCGAAGCTGCTGAAGAAAAAACTGAATTTGACGTTGTTTTAGAGAGCTTTGATGCTTCAGCTAAAATCAAAGTCTTGAAAGAAGTTAGAAACGCCACAGGCCTTGGTCTTGGCGAAGCAAAAGCCATGGTTGAGGCAGCTCCCAAAACAATCAAAGAAGGAGCATCCAAAGAAGACGCAGAAGCTCTCAAGAAATCGATAGAGGCAGTTGGTGGAAAGGTAACTCTGAAATAAATTAATTTCGTGTTACTAGAAATAGATCCATTATCTGCTTAGATAAAGCCGGTCAATTACGACCGGCTTTTTTTTTATGTCACAAGAAAAACAAAATTTTGCTGTTGCCGCTGCAACCGATGGCGCTTGCAGTGGAAATCCTGGCCCAGGCGGATGGGGAGCATTAATTAGATTCGAAGATGGAAGTGAAGCTGAGTTTGGTGGTTTCAACTTAGAAACAACTAATAATCGGATGGAATTACAAGCTGCTCTATTTCTTTTACAAAAACTAAAAAACACACCATTTCATCCTTCTCTAACTATCAAAACTGATAGCAAATATCTTATTGATGGCCTAGAAAAATGGATGCCAAACTGGAAAAGAAAAGGTTGGAAAACTGCAGCAGGAAAACCAGTTCTCAATCAAGACCTGTGGAAAGCTCTTGATGATCCTCAACTACCAAAAATCAAACTTGAGTATGTTAAAGGTCATAGTGGAGAAAGAGATAATGATAGAGTTGATGAAATAGCCGTTTGTTTTTCTAAAGGCAAGAAAATATATCTAAAATCTTCCAATGATAAGAAATAAATCCTTTCTAATCATATAAATTTTAAAATCATATATTTTACTATTGATTGCCTCCTTATTATTTTATTAACCTTAATCAGAATAAAATAATCAATCTGATATTCAATATGAAAAACTTTTCAAAAGATAGTAAAGACGATTTATATGAACTTCTTCTAGGTCCATTACTGTCCCAAGATGATGGAATTGATGCTGAAATTCTTTCAAATATAGCTCTTAATACACTTAAATTTGCATCCTTAAAAAGAAATTTACCAATTTTTTCTAATCTACTTTCAAAAGCAACAATCAATCTTCAAAGAACTGATTCACGGCTAAATCAAAATATTTTTGGTTGTAACTTCAAAAATCCCATTGGACTAGCTGCAGGGTTTGACAAAAATGGAGTCGGGGCAGGAGTTTGGAATTATTTTGGGTTTGGTTTTGCTGAACTTGGAACAATTACTTGGCACCCACAAGAAGGTAATCCAAAACCAAGACTCTTTAGAATTGCAAAAGAAAAAGCTGCATTAAATCGTATGGGATTTAATAATTTTGGGGCAGAGAAATTCTTGAAAACTTTAGAAGAGCAAGAATTAGAGCCCCCAGGTCATAGGCCTATTGTTCTGGGAATCAATTTAGGTAAATCAAAAATAACTAATCTTAATGATGCCCCTAAAGACTATGCATTGTCTCTTGAACTTCTTGCTCCACTATCAGACTATGCAGTAATCAATGTTAGTTCTCCAAACACACCTGGGCTTCGCTCATTACAAGAGACTGAACAAATGAAAAAACTAATAAGAACACTGAAAAGTCTACCTAACTGTCCACCTTTGTTAGTAAAAATTTCACCTGATCTTTCAAATGAAGCTATTGATGAAATTGCAATAGTTTCAAAGGAAGAAGGACTTAATGGAATAATTGCAATCAATACAAGCCTAGATCGCTATGAATTAAAAAATAGAAAAATAAAAACTGGCAAATCACTCTCACAAGAGAGTGGGGGAATGAGCGGATTACCTCTTCAGAAAAGAGGGCTTGAAGTTATAAATAGATTAAGAATGACTATGAATAATGATCTCCCTCTAATTGGCGTTGGCGGAATAAACTCAGCAAAATCTGCATGGGAAAGAATTACAGCAGGTGCATCGCTAATCCAGATTTATACTGGGTGGATTTTCGAAGGGCCAAGTTTAGTGCCTGATATTTTAGATGGCCTACTCCATCAAATGGAACTCAATGGATTCAAAAGTATCAAAGAAGCAATAGGATCTCAAGAACCATGGAAAGAAATATATGATGCTCCTATGAATAAATAATTATGTTTACCTTATAATTGTATTAATAAATCGTGTCTTTTGATTCACAAAAAAAATTCGACTCTCATGGTGGCAATATTGAGGAAGAAGCAAGACAATTAAAAATAGGGCGCAAAAAAATAATAGATGCCAGTGCATCTATTACTCCTTTTAAATTACCAAATAAATTAACAAGATGTCTCTTTAAAACAATAAAAGATAGCTCAATAAAATTTTATCCAGATAGAAGTTATCACACTATAAAAAATGCAATATCACAATGGCATAATATTGACCCTTCAATGATTTTACCTGGGAATGGAGCATCTGAATTATTCACCTGGGTAGCAAGAGAGGCTGGTTTAAATGGTTTGAGTTCCCTACCTTCACCATGTTTTGGTGATTACGAAAGAGCACTTAAATGCTGGAACGCTCCGTATATTTATACAGATCTTCCATTATCTTGGAGCACTAAGAAAACTCAACATTTCCCTCTCATTCCAAAAACAAATGTCCTATGGATTACAAATCCTCATAATCCTACAGGTCAATTATGGAGTCGGATTTCTATAAGAAATTTATTAAATATGTATAAGCTAGTTATATGCGATGAAGCCTTTATCTCTCTTGTTCCAAACGGAGAAAAACAATCAGTTATAGACTTAACTGAGAAATATAAAAATCTTATAGTTGTTAGAAGTCTTACAAAATTACTCGGTCTTGCAGGTGTAAGGATGGGATATCTTGTTACTTCTTCAGAAAGGTTATCAAAATGGGAAGAGCTAAGGGACCCATGGCCAATAAATACTTTTGCAATTAATGCAACTAATGTTATTATGCAAGATAAGAAAATGCATAATAAATGGTTAAATAAAGTCCATAAATGGATAAAGAAGGAAGGCGCATGGTTAGACAATAATTTATCTAGTTTTGCAAGTTTTAAACCTTTACCAACTACTACTAATTTCCAATTAATAAAAAGTGATTATCCTCTAACGCCTCTTCTTCAATCACTTAAAAACAAAGGTATTTTATTGAGAGATTGCAGATCTTTCTTAAACCTAGGAGAAAATTGGCTCAGGATAAGTCTCCAGAAAAGAAAACATAATGTTCACATAATTAATTCAATTAAAGAAATCATGTATTAAAGCTATTAATTATTTTAGCTAACTCATATTCAGAATTTATATATAAAAGTTGATTCATATTAGATTTCATATTCTTTAAATGAATAGACCCCATTAAATGATTCAAAACATTTAATAAAATAACTTCCTTAGGAGAATGTTGATTCACGATTACAGCACCACCAAAACTTGCAAGATAAGCTGCATTTAGCTCCTGATGTTGATCAGTGGCCTGAGGAAAGGGAATTAAAATAGAAGGTGTTCTAGATATAATTATTTCACAAATTGCACTTGCACCGGCCCTGCTTATTACAAGATCTGAATGTTGCAGCAAGGCTGGGATTTCAGTACTAAAAGGTATAATTGCAAGATTATCTTGCTGCTTAAATTTAATTTTATCTTTATAAAATTGATCATTACGACCTGTAAGATGAACCACTCTATATCCTTTCTCAATTAACCAAGGCAAAACATTTCTTACCATTTCGTTCAACTTTGTTGCACCTTGACTGCCTCCCATTATTAGAATCAATGGTCCACTACCTTTGGGTACCCAATGAGGTAAAGACTGTTCTGAATGGAATTCCTCTCTAACAGGTGTGCCTGTATAACTTGTTTTACAAAAAGGCAAGTATGTAGATGCCGAAGGTATACCCAGAGCAATATGATCGCAAGATCTACCTAAAAGCCTAGTTACTCGTCCAGGAATCGCATTCGACTCATGGAGCAATACCGGGATTCCTCTTAATTTAGACGCAATAATAGTAGGTGCTGATATATAGCCACCAGTAGTAAAAACAACATTTATCTGTTCTCTACGCAATAAATCAAAAACCTCAATAGAAGAAAAAAGTAATTTTAAAAAAGCATATATTTTCCTAAATAGACTTCCTTGCAAACCTCCTACTTTTAAAGTCGTTAATTTAAACTTTTCAGGAACAAGTTCAATCTCCAGCCGATTAGGAACCCCTAACCATTGAATCTCCCAGGCACTTGAGAGTGAATCAGCGAATGCCAATGCAGGATAGATATGTCCACCAGTGCCGCTTGCTGCAATTAAAAGCCTAGGCATAAATCAAAAAAATTTTTGATGCTAAATTATAATAATTATAAAAAGTCCAGGTGCACTATTCACGAAGACTCCTTTTAATAAGCTTTTTTTTGATATGTACTTTCTATTCAAGCCCTGCATCAAGCCAAAACATACACATTGAATCTCTAGGGAAACAATTAGAAAAAGGTCTAAACAAAAAAAACTTATTTTCACTTAAAAAATTATTTATTGAGAAAGCCTTCAAGAGCTTCGAGAAGCGATACTATGATTTTGAAAAGAATTATAAAGAAATAGAATGGGAAATTAATCCAAAAAATGATTATGAGAACAAAACATATTTAGATGTAAGAATCACCTCTAAACGTTATATCGGAAGTTTAAAGTATGACCTTACCTCCAGACAAACTATTAAATTAGAACTTAATAATAATAACAAAATAATAGCTTACAGAATCCTAAATGAAGAGTCAATTCTCAAATCCTATAATAAAGACCTCAAAATAAAAGTTAATTCTCCAGACAAGGTTAATACTGGTGAACGTTATGACTTTGATTTGATTATTGAAAAGCCAATAGATAATTCTTTTATAACAGGAGAAATGATAGCTCTTAAAAGTAGCAACTCCAACAAACAAGTAAGTGAACCCTTTGGAATGAAGACAAAAGGTTCAGGAGGATTATTTAAATCAATAACAGCGCCTTTAAAGCCAGGCACACAAACACTTTCAGCAATTATTGCTCATCAGAAAGGTATTTTTACAATTACAAAGAAAATAGAAATAGATTAATATAATAAAATTATTCTAGCGAGAAATAATATTTTTTCAGTCTGCAATCTCATCTAGAGCTGCCACACCTGGCAGAACTTTTCCTTCTAAAAGTTCAAGACTAGCTCCTCCTCCAGTCGAGATATGAGACATATTTTTAGCAAGGCCTGCTTTCTCCACCGCAGCTACAGAGTCTCCCCCTCCAATAATTGTGCAACATCCCTTTGAACTCAATTCAGCAAGTGTATTAGCAATTTCATTCGTACCAGTTGCAAATTTCTCAAATTCAAATACTCCCATTGGTCCATTCCAAATTATAGTCTTGCAATCTTTCAAAGCATCCTGAAAAAGTTTAATTGACTCAGATCCTATATCTAATCCCATCCAACCTTCACTTATTTCATCTACTTTAGAGACTTTACTATTAGCATCAGGAGAAAATTTATCAGCTAAAATAACATCACTAGGTAATAAAAACTCTACTCCTTTTGATTTAGCTTTTTCTTCTAAAGCTTTCGCCAATTCAAGCTTATCTTCTTCAACAAGACTATTACCAACGGAAAGACCTCTAGCCTTATAAAAAGTAAAAATCATACCTCCACCAACAATAATTTTGTCGCACTTATCAATTAAAGATTCTAGAACACCTATTTTACTGCTTACTTTTGAGCCTCCTACAATTGCTGCTAAAGGTCTTTTGGGATCATCAATAGCTCCTTGGAGATATTGTAGTTCTTTTTCCATCAAGTACCCTGCCACGCAAGGTTTTAAAAACTTTGTAACTCCTTCAGTTGAAGCGTGTGCACGATGAGCTGCTCCAAAAGCATCATTAACATAAACTTCTGCTAAAGATGCCAATTCCTTTGCAAATTCTGTATCATTTTTCTCTTCTCCAGAAATAAATCTAACATTTTCTAAAAGAACAACCTCACCATTAGCCATATCAAAAACTTTTGACTTAGCTTCGCTACCTATACAACTATCTGTTTTTACAACTGTTTTCCCAAGTAATTCACTTAACCTTTGAGCAACAGAAGTTAAACGCATTGTTTCATTGACTTCTCCTTTTGGTCGTCCAAAATGAGCAACAAGAATAACTCTTGCACTTTTTTCTATAAGATCTTTAATCGTTGGCAATGCAGCGCGAATTCTAGTGTCATCAGTTATTACTCCCTGATCACTTAATGGGACATTAAAATCTACTCTTACCAACACACGCTTACCAGACAGGTCTTCAGCGCCTAGAGTTGACAGGGACCTCTTAGCCATAGTGTGCATTAAATAAGGAAACTGAGTGACAATAGCTCTTAGACTGCACGAATTGGTTAATTGCTAAGACAGAAATCTTATCTGGCACCCTTTAAAAAGATATACGTCTTTGTAATTGGCAAAAACTATTCAACTCAGATTTGCTTTAATACTCAGAATTACTAAAAATAGTTAAAAAAAATACCATAACCTTAACTTAGCTTTTTTCAACAATGATTTTTCTTTAAATCAGCTTCATGCAATAAATGCCCCTCAAGGATATAAAACATTTTAATTCCTTGTGCATAAAATAAACAAGAAATACAAGTCTTATCTATCTCTTAAGAATCTGATTGATATCATTAATTTTTAAAGTCTTAATTAAATGAAAAATTAAGTTTAAATTTAGATTGTTTTAAGAGACAATGCTAAACATTAATATGAATTACTAAATTTTCAAATTGCCCAATTAACCTTTTCAGTGTTCAAATCCCGTGACAAAAAAACTAATACAATGGTATCCAGGTCACATCGCCAAAGCAGAAAAACAATTAAAAGAAAACCTAAATAAAGTTGATCTTATTTTCGAAGTTAGAGATGCTCGAATACCCTTAGCCACATCTCACCCTTATCTTCAGAAATGGTTAAAAGGAAAAAAACAACTTTTAATAATTAATAGAAAAGATATGATCAATAATGAAGTCCTTCAATCATGGGATAGACAATTACGATCAGAAGGAAAAGTTCCTTGGTGGTGTAACGCAAAAGCTGGTACAGGTGTCTTTCAAATCAAACAAGCTGCTATTCGTGCCGGGAAAGAATTAAACAAAAGAAGAGAAGACCGAGGAATGAAACATCGAGCAGTAAGAGTTCTTACTCTTGGATTTCCTAACGTAGGGAAATCTGCGCTAATAAATAGATTGGTGAACAAAAAAGTTGTGTCTAGTTCTAGAAGAGCAGGCGTAACAAGAAGCTTGAGGTGGGTAAGATTAGGACAAGATCTCGATCTTCTTGATGCACCTGGTGTTTTGCCTCCCAGATTAGAAGATCAAAATGCTGCTCTGAAACTGGCAATATGTGATGACATTGGACAAGCCGCATACGATGTTGAATTAGTAGCCATGAACTTTATGAGTCTTCTTAAAAAATTAAATAAAAAGAATGATTCTAGAAAAGAATTAATTTTATTAGAAGAGCGATATGGAATTTTCTTTGATCAAAAAATCAAAGATGAGACTTCATGGCTTTTATCAGCAGCCAAACGTCACACCTCAGGGGATACTATTCGAATGGCTCAAAGATTACTTGATGATTTTCGTAAAAATCTCTTAGGTAATATTTCTCTTGAGGTTCCCTAATGCCAGATGAAATTCGACCTGCATTTGGAGAAGGAGAAGGTGAGTTATTTCAGCTAGAATACAATAGAGATATGCCAATGAGACTTGATAGATGGTTAGTTAGTCAACGATCAGAACAAAGCAGAGCTCACATTCAGAAATTTATAGAATCAGGATATGCAAAAGTAAATGGTTTAACTGGGAAAGCAAAAACACCTCTGAGACCTGGTGACAAAATTCACTTATGGGTCCCACCACCTGAACCTTTGCCTTATCTCAAGCCAGAAAAAATTGATCTAGATATTTTATTTGAAGATGATCATTTGATTGTTATAAATAAAAATGCAGGAATTGCAGTTCATCCTGCACCAGGAAATAAAACAGGCACCTTGGTAAATGCACTTATCAATCATTGCCCGGATCTTCCAGGGATTGGAGGTAAATTAAGGCCAGGAATAGTACACAGATTAGATAAAGACACAACGGGGTGTATCGTTATTGCGAAAAGTCAAGAAGCCTTAGTTAAATTACAAATACAAATACAAAAAAGAATTGCCTCACGTAATTATATTGCTGTAGTACATGGCGCCCCAAAAGATAACGAAGGGCTTATTGTAGGATCAATTGGTAGACATCCAAAAGATAGAAAAAAATATGCAGTAGTCGATGAAGACTTAGGCAGGTATGCATGCACACATTGGAAACTAATAGAAAGGTTTGGTAATTTTTCTCTATTAAAATTCAAACTTGATACTGGTCGAACCCACCAGATTCGTGTCCATAGTGCACACATAGGGCATCCAATAATAGGAGATCAAACTTATAGTAGGTGCAAGAAATTACCTATGAATCTTTCTAGTCAAGCATTACATGCAATTGAACTAGGTTTAATACATCCAATAACATTAAAAGAAATGAAATTCCATGCCCCAATTCCTAGTATTTTCGAACGGCTTTTAAAACTATTGAGAACTAAATAAAATCATTCTATAGGTAACCGGGGAGAAGCTTCAACTAGTTTTTTTGTTAAATCTGATTGAGCATTTTTAAAAATATTTCCACCTGAATTTTCTTCAATAATGCTGCCCTGATCAAAAACTATAATTCTATGACAAAAACCTGCTGCCACTGATAAATCATGAGTTATGAATAACATAGAAAGTTTAAATTTCTTCTGTAATGAATCTAATAATTGCAATACATCAACCTGGACTTCAGCATCCAACATACTTACACTTTCATCACAAATCAGTACACGAGGATCCAAAGTTAGTGCCCTCGCTATAACAACTCTTTGCAGTTGTCCACCAGAAAGTTGATTAGGAAAACGTTGTTCATAAAATTCACTGGGGCTTAAACCAACAAGCTCTAAGAGGTCTCGAGCTTTCTCTTTAGCTTGTGACCTATTCGCCAAATTATGAATAAGAATTGGATCCATAACTGATTCAATTATTGACATTTTAGGATTTAAACATGAGTAAGGATCTTGAAAGATTATTTGGATATTTTTACGAAATTTCTTTAAATTAGTTCTATTCATTTTAGAAATATCTGTACCTTGAAAGTTAATAATTCCTCCTCTTAGAGGTATTAATCCCATCAAAGCTCTACATAAAGTACTTTTACCACAACCAGAAGGGCCAACGACCCCAAGAGTTTCACCTTCATACAAAGAAAAAGTAACTTCATTAACTGCCTTTATCCAAATAGAACTCAATGGCCAATCACCGATGTTGTGCCAACAACGTAAACTCTGAACCTTAAGTAATTCATTTCTTTCAAATAAAGTTTTGCCTTCATTTCCTTCTTTAATCCTTGCTGAACCTACTAATCTTTTAGCAATTTCTGTCTTGGGATTGCAAATTATATCCTTACTTTTTGCCAACTCAATTATTTTCCCGTTCTCAAGTATTGCAATTTTATTACACCATTTAGCGGCCAGAGATAAATCATGGCTAACTAATAAAAGAGCAGTTCCAATCTCTTCACACAGTGAGCTTAATTCACTCATTATCTGATTAGAAATTATAGAATCAAGACTAGTGGTTGGCTCGTCGGCAATTATTAATGGAGGATTCAAAGCAATTGCTAAAGCAATTGCTACACGTTGTTGCATACCTCCACTCAATTCATGAGGAAAAGAATTAAAGCGACTAGGACTTATTCCAACTTTTTCTAATAATTCTTGTGCTCTTTTTTTTAATATATAAATTGAGTCAAAAGATCTATGCGCCAGAAGAGTATCAACCAAATGATCTCCTATTGTCATGATTGGATTTAATCGAGACATTGGATCTTGAAAAATCAATCCAATCTGTTGACCACGAATTGTTTTTAATGAGGTTTCATCTAAACCTAAAATATTTATTTTATTCAATAAAATAAATCCTTTACAAATACTTCCCATAGGAAGTATTTGCATTACAGCCTTAGCAACAGTGCTTTTTCCACATCCTGAGCTGCCAATCAAAGCAAGCTTCTCTCCTTTACTTATCTGAAGATTCAATCCATCTAATACCCAATTAGAACAATTTGGATAAATTACCTTTAGGTTGATTATATTTACGACTTCTTTTGATGAGCTACTCATAAAAAGGTGGCTAGAAACGAAGAGTCTGAATAAAATAAACTAGGCGCCAGTTCTGATGCCAAAGGTCACCTCTGCTCGCAATTCAACCCAGACCAGCATGGTCAGTGATGATATTTTCGCTGGCGAACCTCGACTCAGATCGACAGCAATAAAGCATTTTGATGATTATGAAATCATCTTGCCAGATTGGCTAAGAAATTGCATTGAAAATATTCCGCCAGGAGTGGGGGCAAGCTGCCCAAGAGATTCAGAAGCATTATTAGTTGCTGCTTTTGACCTAGCTTTCCAATTACATGAAGGCCAATATAGAAAAAGTGGTGAACCTTACATAACTCATCCAGTTGCGGTAGCAGATTTATTAAGAGAGATCGGTGCAAGTGCCAGCGTCATTGCTGCTGGTTTTCTACACGATGTGGTTGAAGATACAAACATAAGTCCTGAACAACTAGAAGGTTTTTTCGGAAGCGAAGTTAGATACTTAGTTGAAGGCGTAACAAAATTAGGTGGAATTCATTTTAATAATCGAACTGAGGCACAAGCTGAAAATTTACGTAAAATGTTTCTTGCTATGGCCAGTGATATTCGAGTTGTACTAGTAAAACTTGCAGATAGGCTTCACAATATGCGTACCATTGGCTCATTAGATCCCGAAAGACAAACTAGAATTGCAAAAGAAACACGTGAAATATATGCGCCATTGGCAAATCGCCTAGGGATAGGACGTTTCAAGTGGGAGCTAGAAGACTTAGCATTCAAGCTTTTAGAACCTGGTCCATATAAAGAAATTCAACAACAAATATCAAGTAAACGAAGCGAACGTGAAAAGAGACTAAATACAACCGTTCAATTATTGAAAGACCGCTTGAGTTCAGCAGGTCTTGAAAATTGCGAAGTCAGTGGTCGGCCAAAGCATTTATATGGTATTTGGAGCAAAATGCAACGACAACAAAAAGAGTTTCATGAGATTTTTGATATAGCTGCACTCAGAATTCTTGTACCAAACGTAGAAACTTGCTATCGAGCTCTTGCTGTTGTTCATGACACTTTCAGGCCCATACCCGGAAGATTTAAGGATTATATAGGCCTACCAAAAGCAAATGGTTATCAATCTCTTCATACTGCTGTGATTGGTAAACATAGACCTGTTGAGGTTCAAATAAGAACACCAGAAATGCACCGGGTTTCAGAATTTGGTATCGCTGCTCACTGGAAGTACAAAGAAGGGGGGTCACCAGCTAATACTGATGCTGAGAAATTCAACTGGTTACGTCAATTAGTTGATTGGCAACAAGAAGAAGGTGATAATGATCACAATGACTATCTAGCATCGATCAAAGAAGATTTATTTGATGAAGAAGTTTTTGTTTTTACTCCAAAAGGCGATGTTTTAGGTTTAAGGAATGGATCAACTGCTATTGATTTTGCTTATCGAATTCACTCAGAAGTAGGGAATCATTGTAATGGGGCAAGAATTAATGATCGCCTGTGTGTACTCTCAACACCTCTTAAGAATGGAGACTTTATTGAAATTCTTACAAATCAAACCGCGCACCCAAGTCTAGATTGGTTAAATTATGTCGCTACGCCTACTGCTAGAAATCGTATTAGACAATGGTATAAAAAAAGTCATAGAGAAGACACTATCATCCGAGGTAAAGAATTATTAGAACAAGAACTAGGACGCAAGGGAATTGATGCTTTACTCAAAGGCGAGGCTCTAATAAAAGTCGCCAAAAGATGCAATCTTAAGTCTACTGAAGACTTGTTGGCAGCACTAGGATTTGGGGCCCTAACATTACATCAAGTACTTAATAGGTTAATGGAAGAGATACACATACAAAATTCAACAACCGAACCAGAGATCAGCAATGCTGAATTAGCCAAGCAAATGGCAACTAAAGCTAGCGCAGCTTCAGCAACCACTAAACAGTATCAAGCTAAATATTCACCCATAATTGGATTAGAAGGCCTTAACTACAGGATGGGAGGGTGCTGCAGCCCTCTGCCAGGGGAAAAAATACTTGGGACAGTAGCGCTTGGGAATCATGGAATAACAATACATCGACAAGACTGTGTCAATATAGGTTCTATACCTAGTGAAAGAAGATTACCTATCCAATGGAATAACAACAGCTCTAATGACAAAGAAAGTTTTCCTGTTCAATTAAGGATTGAAGTGATAGATCGAGTTGGTATTCTTAAAGATATTTTAATGCGTCTATCAGATAGAGGTATAAATGTAATTGATGCAAGAGTTAAAACTTCTCATGGTAAACCTGCAAGTATTGATCTGAGGGTAGAGTTAAGTAGCGTAAATCAATTAGAAATAACTATCAATCAGATTCGTTCCATGGTAGATGTCCTTAACATTGCAAGAACAGAGTTAAATTAAAATTATTAATTGAGCAGAAAAGAAAGTAGCTATTAATCAATAGATTACATCCTTAAAAACTAAAAAATCACCTATGTTTATGTGTATGATTAGAAATAGATTTCAAGAGCAAATATAAACAAACTGCACTTAAAATACCTGAAATCAAACCAACTACTGTTGATCCAATTAACAACCTTAAGCTTAAGTACCAACCTTGAGACCACAAGTCATTTTTAGCTATATGACTTAAGCTCAATGAAGTTTCTTCCTCATCAAGAAAAAACGAACCTATCCGATAGTTAAACCAATACAGAGGCAAGTAAGTAATTGGATTACTAATCCAAGTGCCTAAAGCTGCTAGTAAACTATTAGCATTAAAAATCTTTGCTAAGAAAATACCTATTAATGTTTGCAGACCAAAAAAAGGAAAACAAGCACTAAACACACCTAAACCGAAACCACAGGCTCTCTGATAAGGAGAACCTTTCTGATCCCAAACCCAAAAGATAAATTTTCGAATTTTTTTTATTAAATTGAGGAAGATTGTTCCCATAATTTTAAAATCTTGCTTAAAAAGGAACAGACTGCTTTTGAGCTTAGTGAAGATTACTTAACTATTGATTGATGACTTTGTTTTCCCCCTCTGAAGATACTATTGCGGCAATTGCAACGGCAATCTCTCCTGGTCAAGGAAGTATCGCTGTAGTTAAAATTTCCGGATCATCAGCGATTGAGATAAGCAAGAAAATTGTTCAAATACCTGGAAATCAAAAGTGGAATACTCATACAGTGCTGTATGGACATGTACTCGCAAAAAACAGCAAAAAATATATAGATGAGGTTTTGGTACTAATTATGAAAGGACCGAGAAGTTTTACAGGAGAAGACATTGTAGAAATTCATTGTCATGGTGGAATCATTCCTGTTCAGATGATTCTGGAAAGAATATTGGAAGACTCAAATGTTAGAAGAGCTGAACCAGGAGAATTTAGTCAAAGGGCCGTTCTTAATGGGCGTTTAACCCTTACTCAAGCTGAAGCAATTAGTGAAATCATTTCGGCAAGGAGCAGAAAAGCGGCAGAACTTGCAATGAATGGAATAGATGGTGACATTCAAAATACAATTAAATCCATTAGAAAGCGTTTGCTGGACCAACTAAGTGAAATAGAAGCAAGAATTGATTTTGAAGAAGATCTTCCAATTCTTATAGAAGTAGATGTAAAAAATGAACTTAGCAAAATCAAAGATGCTCTCAATAAATTAATCGAAGATTCGAAAAGAGGCTCCTTAATAAGATCTGGTTTGAAAATTGCTCTCATAGGACAACCAAATGTTGGAAAAAGCTCATTAATGAATCGACTATGCAAGAGAGAAAAAGCGATAGTTACAGATCTGCCTGGAACAACAAGAGACCTTTTAGAAAGTGAATTAGTACTAGAAGGAATACCAGTAATTTTTGTTGATACTGCAGGTATTAGAGATACTGAAAATATTATTGAAAAAATTGGTATTTCTAGAACTCAAAAAGCATTAAAAAGTGCCGATGTTATTACATTAATTTATGATTATTCAAAAGGATGGACTCCTAATGACCAAATAATAATTGAACAAATACCAAGCAATATTCCACTAATTATAGTTGCTAATAAATCTGACCTTAAGAGTAATAAATCAAATAAAACTATTCCTCAATATATATTAGAAAAAGTACAGCAAATAATAATTAGTGCTAAAACTGGAGAGGGTGAAGAAACCTATATTAATAATTTACTTAAATTATGCGGAGCCTATCAAATTCAAGGAGTGGAAATAGCTTTGAATGAAAGGCAACTAGATCTTACAAAATCAGCAAAAAATTCACTTGAAAACATAGAACAAGTTTTTGAGGGAAAGCTCCCTTGGGATTTCTGGACAATTGACTTACGTGATGCAATTAATCATTTAGATCAATTGACTGGAGAGGAGCTAACAGAAAGCTTATTAGATAATATATTCTCTAAATTCTGTATTGGCAAATAATGATAATAATACTATTGATTAGTTACTTATCATCAATTTTAAAAATATAGTACAAATAATAACAAACACCGCCTAGTAATATTGCCACCATGATATTTACGCTATGAACAACTTCCACTTTGTATTCTAAATTTGATTTCTCATTATTACATATAATCTTACAAACTCCAAATGTATTAGGAATTATAAAAACTCTATCTTCAACTATATAAAATCATACTTCTTAAGACTGAAATATTTTTCTAAATTTGGGTTTTTCGATTGGTATAGTAAATAATGACTTTCTTTTATTGTGGATCTTCACTCACCCAAACTAAATAAAATATTAGATTCTTGGATTGAAGAAGATCTTGGTAATGGAGATCTCACTAGATTTGCAGTCAACCATCAGAACGCATCAGCTCATTGGATAGCAAAAGAACCAGGGATCTTTTGCGGCGGTGATTTAATAAAACTTTTATTTCAGAAAATTGATCCTCAAGTAGAGGTACAGCTACTTATAAGAGATGGTGATGGTTTTAGAGCAAATCAAAGAATTTTAGAGGTAAAAGGTCCTGCATATGCATTATTGGCAGGAGAAAGAGTAACCCTAAATATTTCTATGCACCTTTCTGGCATTGCGACAGCGACAGCCTTACTTGTCTCAAAGCTGTCCGGTAGTGATGTCAAATTAGCAGATACGCGTAAAACGACTCCAGGTCTAAGAGTTTTCGAAAAGTATGCTGTTTGTTGCGGAGGAGGAATTAATCATAGGTTTGGATTAGATGACGCAGCAATGTTGAAAGAAAACCATATTGCTTGGTCTGATGGAATTAGTGAAAGCATAAAAATATTAAAACAAAGTATTCCATGGACAAAAAAAATAATTGTTGAAGCAGAAACAGCTTCGCAAGCTAAAGAAGCAGTCAAGGCAGGAGCAGATGGTGTTTTACTAGATGAAATGTCAGCTGAAAAGATTAAAGAATTAGTCCCCCAATTGCGACAATTAGTAGAAGAGAGTAATTCAAGGAAAGTCTCAAAAAATGTTGTAATTGAAGTTTCTGGAATTAATCCCAAAAATCTATCAGAATATGTTTTTACCGGTATTGATTTAATCTCAACAAGCTCACCTATCACTAAAAGCAATTGGATAGATTTCAGCATGCGCTTCAATAAAGAGATAGAAAACAATCACTAAATATTTATGTTTAGCATCTCCACAATCTTAGAAAAATCTCTACAGGCAGCTCTAAATGAGGCATTTCCAACAAAAGAAAGAAACTCAAAAAGTGCCTTAATACTTTCAAACACACATTTAATTCCTGCATCTAAACCAGAATTTGGCGACTTTCAAATCAATTGTGCTTTGGCATTGGCAAAAGAAATTAAAATCCCCCCACATCAAATTGCAAAAAAAATTATCGATCAACTACAAAAAGATGTTGAATTCTTGAGAATTTGTAATCCACCTAATATTGCAGGTCCAGGTTTTATAAATCTTACCGTTAATTCTCAAACCTTAATTACTGAAATTTCCAACCGTCTCAATGATGAGAGATTAGGTGTTGCTCCAAAAGAATTCATAAAAGGTGTAGAGAATAGTAACCGCGTAATAGTTGATTTTTCCAGCCCAAATATTGCCAAGGAAATGCATGTTGGTCACCTTCGATCAACAATTATTGGAGATTCTCTTGCCAGAGTTCTAGAGTTTTGTGGTTATGAAGTTTTACGCTTAAATCATGTAGGGGATTGGGGAACTCAATTTGGAATGTTAATCACTCACCTTAAAGAAGTCGCACCTCAGACCCTTAACAAAGAAGATGTAGTCGAGATAGGTGATCTAGTCAATTTTTATAGAGAAGCAAAAACAAGATTTGATGAGAATAAAGACTTTAAAAATAAATCTCGCAATGAAGTAGTTAATTTACAATCAGGTAATAAGAACAGCTTGAATGCATGGAAATTATTATGTAATCAATCAAGGAAAGAATTTCAGAAAATATATGATCGCCTTGATATAGAATTAATAGAAAGAGGTGAATCTTTTTACAATAAATTTCTAATAAATATTATAGAAGATTTAAAGAATAAAAATCTACTCGTTAATGATCAAGGCGCTAAATGCGTTGTCCTCAAAAGTTTTTTAGGCAAAGATGGTAAGCCTCAACCAATCATTATTCAGAAAAGTGATGGAGGTTTTAACTATGCAACGACTGATTTGGCAGCAATTAAATATAGATTGACTAAATCTCCTAATGGAGATGGTGCAGGCCGTTTGATTTATGTAACAGATGCAGGGCAATCATCTCATTTTTCAGGGGTTTTCCAAATAGCAAAATGTGCAAATTGGATACCTGAATATTGTCGGGTAGAGCATGTACCTTTTGGTCTTGTTCAAGGAGAAGATGGTAAGAAGTTAAAGACTCGATCAGGAGAAACAATTAGATTAGTAGACCTTCTTAATGAGGCAGTTAAAAGAGCAAAACAAGACCTAACTAGTCGTCTTAAAACTGAAGACAGGGATGAAAGTAATAGCTTTATAGAAAAAGTCTCAACAACAGTAGGTATTGCAGCAATAAAATATGCAGATTTAAGTCAAAATAGAGTATCTAACTACCAATTTAGTTTTGAAAAAATGTTATCACTTCAAGGAAATACAGCTCCATACTTATTATATGCCTTAGTCAGAATAGCTGGTATTGCTAGGAAAGGAGGGAAGTCGGAGGTATCTAATCAAAATCTAATTTTTAAGGAAATACAGGAATGGGCTCTAATTAGAAAGTTATTACAACTTGACTGTGTAATTGCGGAGGTGGAAGAGGAACTTCTTCCTAATCGACTATGTGGATATTTATTTGAATTAAGTCAATTATTTAATAGATTCTATGATCAAGTACCTATTTTAAAAGCTGATGAACCTTCACGAAATAGCAGATTATTGTTATGTTCTCTTACCGCAGATACTCTCAAATTAGGTATGAATCTATTAGGAATACCAACTTTAGATAGAATGTAATGAGTACTTCAAACAATCCTTTCATAGAAATACCTGCTCCCAGAAAAGAAATCGAGGTTTTAAGACCTTACTCTGCCCCTCTAGAAGGACGAAGAGAATTACTTCGACTTGACTTCAATGAAAACACAGTTGGACCAAGTCCAGCTGTGTTTGAGTCTCTAAAAGCAATAACTAGAGAACAAATAGCTATTTATCCGGAATATTCAGGTTTAAAAGAGAAAGTAGTAGAGAACTTAATGAATCAAAGTTCAACAATAACTATCAATTCCTCTGAGATTGGTATTTTCAATGGCGTAGATGCAGCAATTCATGCCGTTTGTCATTCATATGGCGACCACGGTGATCTAATGCTTACAACTTCACCAACTTTTGGGTACTACACTCCTTGTGCACAGATGCAAGGAATGAAAATAATCTCTATTCCCTATGAAGAAGAAAAATTTAATTATCCATTCAAAAAGATTTGCGAGTTAATAGTTAAAGATAATCCTAAAATTTTACTGATTTGCAATCCAAATAATCCCACAGGAACAAGATTAAAACCAGAGCTTATTATAGAAATGAGTCAACTCTCATCAACAACATTAATAGTCGTTGATGAGTTATATGAAGCTTTTACAGGTGATAGTGTTCTACCATTAGTCAACTTTCAAACGACTCCTAATCTTTTAGTACTAAGATCCCTTTCTAAAACGGCTGGTTTAGCGGGTCTGAGAATTGG
This sequence comes from Prochlorococcus sp. AG-315-B03, assembly GCA_003283745.1. Classification (GTDB taxonomy): domain Bacteria; phylum Cyanobacteriota; class Cyanobacteriia; order PCC-6307; family Cyanobiaceae; genus Prochlorococcus_B. Next base: position 52,415 of record QBWA01000005.1, read on the forward strand.
ATTCGCAATGGGAAATACTGAAATCATAAATAGAATCCATAGAGTGACAGGCCCATATGATGTCAATAGCTTTGCCGTAACTGCTGCTTTTGCAGCACTTGAAGACCAATCATATATTGATTCATATGTGAATAAAGTTTTAGAAGCTCGCAATTGGTTGAAAAATGAGCTTGACAATTACAATGTCAAATATCATCTTGATGGTGGAAACTATTTATTAATATGGCCTAAATTAGATCCATATCATATAGAAAAATCCTTACAAAGCTCTGGGATACTTATTAGGAATATGGATAAGAAAGATAAGTTAAAAGGCTCTCTAAGGGTTAGTATTGGCACCCTTAATCAGATGAAGGAATTCTGGTCAGTCTTTAAAAGGATTG